>NZ_JBVHQM010000030.1:0-105479 GCF_055567415.1 Streptomyces sp. NPDC026575 | reverse complement strand
CAGATGGCGTTGACGAGGATGTCCAGCCGCCCTCGTTCCCGGTCGATCCGCTCGGCCAGCGCCCGCACCTGGTCCGCCTGGAGGTGATCGACCACCGCGGCGATGCCCTCGCCGCCGGCCGCGGTGACCAGCTCGGCGGTCTGCTCGACGGTCTCCGCCGGCCGGCCCATCTCGCTGACCGTGCCACGGGTGGTGCGGCCGGTCGCATAGACGGTGGCCCCGGCCCGGCCGAGCTCGACGGCGATAGCACGGGCCGCGCCGCGACTGGCCCCCGTGACCAGCGCCACCTTTCCGGCCAGCGCCTTCTCCCCACCCGCACTCTGACTCTTCCGCGCCTTCACGGCATTAGCTCCTTCTTTGCATCGATAGTCGTGGATGGGAGTATGAGGCGGATACAGGTCACTTTCTGTCCTGCTTGCCGCGCCCACCGACATTCACCCAAGCGCTCCGTTTGCCTGGGCTCGCTCAACGTCACCGACTTCGATGCCGACCGGACATTGCCGTGATCGGAGCAGGTCAGCCGCCGAATCCGGAGAACCCACCCACACGGCCCGCCGGCCCCCGGTATGGGTCCCGTTGGTCGGCTCAGTCCTGCGGCATGGTGAAGAGGCCGAAGCGGTTGCCGTGGGGGTCGGTCAGGCGGGCGAAGACCAGGCCGTAGGCGGTGGCTTCGGGGCCGTACTCCACCGCTCCGCCGAGCGAGACGGCCCTGGAGACGTCGGTGGGCACGTCCGTGGCCAGGAACGTGGGCATGGCGAACTCCGCGCCGTCCGCAACCGCGCTGTAGTCGTACATGCCGCCGGTGGGGGCCGGGCCGGTGAAGATGCTGTAGTACGGCGTGCTCACCGAGCCCGGGTCCTGCTCGAAGCGCCAGCCGAACGCCTGGGCGTAGAAGGCCCGCGTCGCTTCGGCGTCGGTGGTGCCGATCTCGAAGCTGGCGAACGCGCCCGGCTGAGGCCGGCCCGCCCCCTGCTCCGCCTGCTGTGCACCGGTGCGGGAGACGAGCGTGAGGACGTTGCCGCGCGGGTCGGTCACGCGGGCGCGGACGGTCCGGTCGCCATCCGGGGCGGCCGGGGCGACCACGGTGGCGCCCAGTTCCTCCAGCCGGGCCGCGTCGGCGACCACGTCATCGGAGAAGACGCGCAGGCTGGTGGCTTCCTTGCCGCCGGCGGCGTGCTGCCGGATCAGGCCCATGGGGGCGGCCGCGCCCGGGGCGGTGATCCGGATGCAGGTGGAGCTGTCGGCGCCGGAGCCGGGTTCGGTGGCGAAGGTCCAGCCCAGTAGCGGGCCGTAGAAGTCCTTCACGGTCTTGGCGTCAGCGGTGTCGATCTCGAACCCGGAGATCATGTCGAGGCAGGACAGTTCCATGGCGCTTTCCTTTCGGAGGATCGGGAGGATCGGGAGAAGCAGAGGGGTTTCTCCCGGCTTGAACACCACCGTAGGAGCCCTTTAGGACACCTCGCGTCACTATTGCCTGGCAGGCTGAAAGACATGACCCAGGACCTGCCCGCCCGGATGCTGCGCCTGCTGTCCCTGCTGCAGATGCGCCGCGAATGGACCGGCGCCGAGCTCGCCGAACGCCTCGGTGTCACCCTGCGCACCATCCGACGCGACATCCACCGTCTCCGCGACCTGGGCTACCCCGTCCACGGCGCCACCGGAAAGGCCGGCGGCTACCGCCTGGCCGCCGGAACCGACCTCCCGCCGCTCCTGCTCGACGACGAGGAAGCCGTCGCCGTCGCGGTCGCCCTGCGCACCGCCACCAGCGGCGTGCGCGGTATCGAGGAGAGCGCGGTGCGCGCCCTGGCCAAGCTGGAGCAGGTCCTGCCCGCCCGCCTGCGCCACCACGTCGCAGCCCTGCACACCGCCACCGTCTCCGTGCCCTGGGCCGCCGGCCCGCAGGCCGACCCCTCCACGCTGGCAACCCTGGCCGCGGCCTGCCGCGACCATGAGGTCGTCACGTTCACCTACGCGTCCAAGAGTGACGCCGCTGTGGAACGGCGCCGCGCCGAACCGCACAGGCTGGTGGTCGCGGGGGACCGCTGGTACCTGGTCGCCTACGACACCGACCGCGCCGACTGGCGCACCTTCCGCGTCGACCGCCTCACCGACCCGGCCCCCACCGGCCGCCGCGTCACCCCACGACCCCTGCCCGCCGCCAACGCGGCAGCCTTCCTCGCCGCACGCATCGCCGCCGCCCCCGCCCGCTACACCCTGACGGCCACCGTGCCCCTCGACGCCGAAACGCTGCGCGATCGCCCCGGGACCCTTCCCGACCGCGTCCGCTCCATCGACGAGCACACCAGCACCCTCGACCTCACCGCCGACGACCCCCGCCACCTCGCCGCCCAGCTCTTCCGCCTCGACCCCGGCAGCACCGTGAACGGCCCCGCCGAACTCGCCCCGCACCTGGAGGAGCTGGGACACCTGCTGCTGCGCACCGCCCGCGCCCTCGCCCAACCCCTCGACGGGACGGACCAGCACGGCGCGGACCAGCACGGCACCGACGGCACCACGGACCGCTGACGGCACACACCCGCCGCCCGCCCCGCAGCCCGCTTCGCCACCGTGCACGGGGCGGGGTTCGTCACGGCGGGCGGACGGCCCGGCCTACTTGGGCGGTAGTTCGGCGGCGGCCTCCCAGCCCAGACACAGCCAGTCGTCCAGGACGTCGTCGTCGAGGACCTCCCCCGCCACCAGCAGCCAGCCCTTCGACACCCGGCCCTTGACCTCGAACGGCCGTGCACCGGGCCGGGTCAGGGCCTCCACGGTGTCTTCCGGCGCGACTCGTACGAACAGCTCGTCGCCGACCACACCGGCCACCGTGTTGCCCTGCGCCATGAAGACCAGCCCGCCGAACATCTTCTTCGCCGTGACCGGCTCGGTAGCCTCCAACTGCTCCCGGACCCGCTCAGCCAACACCTCGTCGTAAGCCATAACCTCACGCTACCCAGGCACCCCACCGTGCGCCCCCGCACCACCCCAGCCCGGCCCAAGCCGCACACCCTTCCCGGCCTGCCGTATCCGCCCAGCACGATGCAAAGGCCCGCCGAGCCCGGGGCCACCACAACGTGGTCTGCCTTCGGGCTACGCCCGCACTGTCAGCGGGTGGAGATCTGGTACTGCTGCGTCTCGGAGCACTCGGTGGATCCGATACCAAGGACGCCCGCTTGCCACGACCCCATGCGGACCTCCAGTTCCTCTCCCAGGGCGAGTTGTCCGGCACCGGGCCCTCCGCCGGGCTGTCGGCCCGCCACGTGACGGCGACCTGCCCCACCAACACGGTCCTGATCGGCGGTGGCGCCCGGACCACCCCGGCCAGCGTCGGCAGCCTCAAGCCGATCGCCCGCTTCCCCACCTTCAACGACCCGGAGCACCACTTCGGCCAGATCGCCGCGGGAGACGGCGAGAGGGGCCCCGACTCCTGGACGGCGGTCGGGGGGCATCGGAGGCGGACGCGACGAGAACAACATGACGTACGCGTACGCGATCCGCAGTGGTGACGACAGCGTGCGGCTTCCACGAGGTACTGCTGGTGCCACGGAGCGGTGACCTTGAGGAAGTGGTGGATGCCTTTTGCCGCGTTCTCAGCCATGTTCGCGCGGCGCTGGCGGATGTTCCGGAGCGGTTGGTCGGCGGCAACCGTGTGCATGACCTGGGGCCTGAGGGGAATGAGGCAGCACTGGAACTGGCGACTGACGCCCTCAGTCGCACCGGCCTGGTCGAAACAATCGCCGCCTCCACGGTCCCCTCTCAGGACCGGGCCCTGAGAGGAGAGGGGAGCGCGCGTTGTCTCCGCCGCGACCATCCGGCTGTCCCGCTGGGTCAGCGGTCGTCGTGCAGTTCCTGGTGCATCTGGGGCTGGTCGTCCTCGTTGTGGGTGAGGGCGTAGTTTTCGACTTCGTTGAACGCCTTGGAGGCGATACCGAGGATGTCCTTGTAGGGATTGACTCCGACGGCCTTCTTCGCGGTCTCGCCGAACAGTCCGCCGGCCGTGTTGCTGAGGAGGCCGTGGCCGGCGGCGAGGGGCTTGCCCGCGAGGTCGAGGGGGCTCTTCGGGATGCCGGCCATGTCGGCGTACTTGTCGGTGAGCGCCACGCGGGTCAAAGCGATGTACGCGTCACTGACTCCCGGCCCGACAAGCTCCCGGTAGAACTTGATGGCCTGCGCGGTCATGAACACACCGTCGTCGGTCTTCTTCCACTCCTCGTCCCGCACCTGGTTCCACAGGCGCTCGACCTCATCCGCGTTCTTGGGCAGGAGCCACTTCTCCGGGGTGCCGAGGTAGTGGTTGACGTAGTGCCAGGCGCCCACGAAGCCGTTCGCGTCGTCCTTGGAGACGTGCAGGCCCAGGTTCGCCATGCCCTGGAGGATCTGGGTGCTGAAGACGCAGGTGGCGCCGGTGGTGTACTTCTGGGAGACCGGCTCACCCCACTTGCCGTAGTCCCACTCGCCGCTCTTCTTGTGCAGCTGCCGCACCGAGGCGTGGACCATGCGGACCTTGGTCACGGTGGCGGCAAGACTGCCGTCGCGCATGGCGTTCTCATTGCCCATACCGAGAAACAGACGCGAGGACTGCGACAGCCGCCGGCCCGGTCCCTTCACGCCGCCGAGCCGGCCCGTGGAGCGCAGGGTGAAGGCGCCGGTGGGCGAGAGGTAGGTCCCGATGAGGCCGACGGTGCCCTGGAGCATGGACGCTTCCCCGTGATGGTGACGGAAGAAGCTCTCCGCCGCCTTGACGTCCGCCTCGCTCCAGCCCGGCGGCGGTGCCTGCGCCTCCCGAAGGAACTGGGCGAGGCGCTCGGGCAGCTGGGAGAGGTCCTGGCCGGGGCCCAGCTTGTTGATGGTGCGGAACAGGTGGTTGACCCCGTCGACCTCCCGGTTGTCGATCAGCTCGGACACCAGGGTGTCGGCGGCCGGATCACCGACCTTGTTCGCGGCCTCCAGCTCGCCCTCGATGTTCGCCGTCGTCAATGCCACAGCACAGCTCCGTCCTCGTCGATGGATAGAGGCGACCTCGTGGCCTGGCCCAAGCAAGGGCAGCGGTCAGCGTGCCGCAGCACAGCACACCCCCGGCAGCGTCGGAACAACACAGGTCATGCCGGGAAGGCAAGGTCACCGCCGGGGATCTTGCCCGAGCCGACTCCAGCCCACGTTGCCCCATTCGAGGGGCGTGGCCGTACGCCGGCGCACTCAGGGGCGCACACCGGAAGCACCCAGCAAGGTGCCATGGGCATCTGCGGGAGAAGGACGCAGCCACAACAGCAGAACGTGGTCGGCCGGAAGACAGCGAGCATGAGCGGCTGGCCGATCGACCCCGGCACACCACCCCGCCGGATCGGCGAAGCCCTGCCCAAGAACCCGCGGGGGCACCGAGCGACTGGATCCTGTGGCGCCCGACCGACCGCCCGCGACGACGCGCCTGGCGACCAGGACATCGACCGGGAGGCCATGCACTCTGGCGCCCACACACTGAGCCCTCGGACATTCACGGCAATGCTCGTGGTCTGGCGGCAAGGGGAGAGCGCATGGGTGTGTTGTGGAAACTGGAGCCTGCGACAGCGGCGAAGCACCGGCTCTACCAGCGGACGCGTGGTGGCCGATCCTGCTCCAGTCATTCGCGCCGACGGCCGGACACGCCCTAGTGCTGCTCCGCGGAAGTTCGTGGAGGGGGATCAGCCCACGCCACGTCATAGGCCGGCAAGGTGCTGGGGCCGTTTGTTCAACGGATTCCGGAGTCGGGATGTTCGGCATCCCATTCCTGGCGTGCTCGAGCGATGACGTCGCGGTGTTCTGCCGACCAGTCGGCGAGGGCTTTCACCAGATGTGTGAGGCTGTGGCCCATCGCTGTGAGCTCGTACTCGACCTGCGGAGGCACGGTCGGATACACAGTCCGGGTGATAAGCCCGTCCCGTTCCAGCCGACGCACGGTGAGCGTCAGCATCCGCTGCGAGATACCGGGTATGGCGCGTTGCAGCTGCCGGAAACGGCGTACGCCCTGGGCCAGTTCGACTACCACCAGGACCGACCATTTGTCCCCGATCCGGTCGAGCACCTCGCGGATCCCGCAGTCCTCGTGCCCGTCGCCGCAGCTGACGACGGGCTCGGTGGTTACCTCCGTGTGCCTCTCTGACATTGAAATGCCTCCTTACGCGCCCTGACGCAAACCCGCAGGATGATCCCGGTTACCGAAGAGAACCTACCGGAACGGGAAGACCTTCATGATCCTGGTTACTGGAGCCACGGGCGCCCTGGGCACACTGATCGCCGAACGGCTGGCCGACCGCGACGACACCGTCCTTGGAACGCGCGAACCTCAGCGATTCGAGGCTCCGCTGCCTGTCCGCCGCATCGACTTCGACGATCCCGACACGCTGATCACGGGCTTCCAAGGCGTGGACGTGCTGCTGATGATCTCGGCAGGCTACGGCGAGGATGACACCGTCATAGCCCGGCACGGCAGTGCCATCGACGCGGCCCAGAAGGCCGGTGTGGGGCATGTCGTCTATACGAGCTTGACCGCCGACGGCGACCACCTTCCCTACGCCCTGCCGCACCGTTGGACGGAGCGTCGTCTCCAGCAGAGCGCCATGGGCTGGACGATCCTGCGCAATGGCCTCTATGCAGAGTTGTTGGCCTGGCTGGCGGCGCCGGCGGAGGATGGGCGGATCACTGCCCCACTCGGCAAGGGCCGACTGGCGGCCGTGGCACGCGCGGATCTGGCCGACGCCGCGGTACGGGTGACGGTGGAAGCTGCCGCTCATGCGGGGCGCATCTATGAACTCGTCGGTGAGCAGGCCATCGGCGGCACCGATCTGGCGCACGCCCACGGGCCGCACGTCGCCTACGAGCCGGAGACACTCGCCCAGGCCCGCTCCCGCATCGCCGCTTCCGGCGCCAATCCGTTCCAGGTGCCGATGCTGGTGGGCACCTACTCCGCCATCGCTGCCGGATTCATGTCCCGCACCGGCGGTGACCTGCGACAACTGCTGGGCCGCGAGCCGCGTTCCCCGCTCGCAGCGGCCCTTGCGTAGTCCCCGGAGCAAAGAGCCCGCGCGCGACTTCGAAAACGGGGAGACCGACCAATACACCCTGCCCGGCCTCCCCGACGGCTGCGTGCCCGATGCGGTGGTCATTCGGCAGGACTCCTACTGGATCGCCGATGCGTGGCAGTTGAAGTCGCCGATCGACCTGTTCACCTCCACCCGCAGCTACACGCATGAGATGTGGGCGGGCGGCCCCTACGGTGCCACCACCTGGTTCTGGTCAAACGTGTCGGAGAAAGACCGCACGAAGACCTTCCACCTCACGCCGAACCCCGTTGATGACGATGACGACTGGTGAGCTGTTCCTCTTGGGTGTCGTCACCGTGACAGCCCCCATGGAGGGGATGCGGAGTGTGCCGCGCAGGTTGAACCGCTTGAACCGCCGCAGCAGTCACACCGCCAGGGCCATGAGGACGGCCCGGAGCCAAAGATCGGGCCAGGTACGTCGGGGGCAGCTTCCTCGTGTCGTCTCGCGCAGCCGACGGTCAGGCCGCCGGTGGTGCGTCATCAGCCGCAGGCGGCGCCTCTCGGTCCCCTGTGGCCGGAGCTCGCCGCCGGCCACCGCCCATGGCGCAGGTTCCATGAGAATGAGGGCGGGCCTGAAGCCCGGAGGCAACAGGCCCGCCCGGTGGGTCCGGCGCTCAGTGCGATCAGCGCGGAGGTGCGGGTCAGCGCATGTAGTACATGTGCATGGCGTCCTGGGCGCTGCTCGGCTACTCCTGTGCCGCAGCTGAGAGAGCCTCAGCTGCGGCCTCTGTGCCGTTGCCCGCACAAGCGTTGATCAGCCTCATCCGGTCTACTCAGCCGCGCTCAGCTCCTGGGCGAGGAGGGCGGCGTGATGGCGACGGGCAACCTGCGGGTGGGCACGCAGCCAGCCCTTCAGCTCGTTGCGCCCGTACTCGGCGAACAGAGGGTTGGCCGGGTCCTGGGTGACACCGGGGGCGTAGCCGGCGTGCGGGAACGGCAGCGGTGCGATGCGCGCGTCCAGGCGCGGGTTGTAGAAGAACGGCACGGAGTACCGCTCCACGGCCCCGGGCGGGCTGACTACGCGATGGTTGGTGGCCTTGAGGTAGCCGTTTGTTGCCACCTCCAGTAGTTCCCCGAGGTTGACCACGAACGCCCCCGGCAGCGGCGGAACGTCGTGGAAGTCCCCGTCCGCGCGCTGTACCTGGAGCCCGCCGACCTCGTCCTGCAGCAGCAGTGTGAGAAAGCCGTAGTCCTTGTGGGCGCCGACGCCCTGCCCGGTGCCGTCGGTGGCACTGCCGGGGTAGCGGACCAGCTTCAGGTGCAGGTGCGGGTCGGTGGCGAAGACGTTGTCGTAGAAGTCGGCAGGCGCGCCGATCGAGGCGAGCAGTTCGTGCAGCAGAAGGTCGGCGACCTCGGTGAGCCGGTCCACCCAGGCAAGGGCCGCGGTACGCAGATCCGGCAGGGCGGCAGGCCACTGGTTGGGGCCCTTAAGCCACAGGTAGGCGGGCTCGCCTGGGCCGGGAGCGCGGGCGGGGCGCTCGGCGCCTATGTCGAGCTGGTCGCGCCAGTCGCGGCTGCCTCCGGTGTGCTCGTCGCCGATTCGGGTGTAGCCGCGGAAGTGCGGGGACTTGAGGTTGCTCACGGCGAAGCGGTCCGCCTCCGGAAGGGCGAAGAAGCGGCGCATGGCGCCAAGGAGCGCATCGGTCTGGGCCGGGGTGACCCCGTGGCCCGTGAGCTGGAAGAAGCCGACATCTCGGGCGGCCATGTGGAGCTGCGCGTGCAGGTGGGCGCGCTCCTGGGGACCACGGGACGCGGCGGACAGGTCAATCACGGGAAGCTGCTGCGACATGGTGTTTTCCGCGGGTGAAGGCCAGGCCGTACTCGGCGGTGGCCGAGGGAGTGGCGGCAGGCCCGGGTAGGGCGGGCCGCGAGGCCGGGCAGATGTGCAGAGGGAAGACCGCCTGCGCGGAAGGGCCGGGCGGGCGGAGCGGAAGTCAGCCGAAGCGTCGACAGGACATGCTCGTGACGCGGAGGAGGTCCACGTGGCGGCGTCGAACGAGCAGGAGCATGGCAGGAAGGATACTGCGCTGACCAGCGGGCCAAGCGTGGTGCACATCACGCGGAGCTTGTCGGCACCCTGGTGACTGGTGACTGGTGGCTCCCTGAGCGCTGTCGACAGCCCTGACCCAGCAATCAGGTAGCTGACGCCAAGATCCGGACCATCCACGGACCAACGCTCTCCCGACGGCAGTCCTGACCACCGTTTCAGCAGGTCAACTCCGCCATGAGCGCCGTACCACCAGCAGACGAAGAACCTGCTGGTGAGCTACTCGCCGAAGAAGCTGGGGTTCTTCTAGGTCCACGAGAAAAGGCGCCTGAACTGGGCTTTTGCCCGTCAGGCGCCTTTCGCTCCCTCAGGCGCCGCACCCTGGCTGATGCGATCCCACTCCCACATGGACTGCTCGATGAGGCGCTTGGCCTGCTCCCGGACGCCGTCCAGGAACGTGGCGTAGTGGCGGAAGAGGACCTCGATGCTCCGGCCCGCGCGGCGAGCGCATTCGGCCGGGTCCACGCCGGAGTACAACCAGAAGGAGATCCCGGCGTGCCGGAGGTCACAGGGCCGCTTGGCCAGGCCGGAGGCGCGCTCCGTACGGGGCAGGACGTACTCCCTTGCCCGATTCCACGTCGTGCCGTACGCCGCGGCATCCACATAGTTCTCCGCCTGATTCCGGAACAGCCGTCCGTCCGGCGCCACACCGAATCGTTCGATGTGCGCACGGAGCTTGCGGACGAACTGTGGCGGGACGGGCACAGGCCGGGTTGCGGTATCCGCGCGGCGCTTCAGCGAGTGCACCTCGTGCACCGCCCCCTCGCCAGTCCGCTCCTTTCCTGCAGTGATGACGCCACCCGACAGGTTGAGCATGCCCCACCCGGTCTTGGCCAGATGGCACTGCTCAAGCCGGAGATGAATGACCTCCGCCGGCCGCATGGCCGCGTAGTACATGGAGCCGAAGAACGCCTCAAGGTGAGGACCGCGCCCGGGCCTGGTTCGTGAGCGATGACGCGGTGGAGCCGCCAGGCCCCGTCTGCTTGTTTCCGCTCGACCTTTGTGTGGAGATTTCGAAAAGATCGCTGATAGGTTTGTATATGTGGTGAAGGCCGCGGCGTGGCTTGGGGGTGCGGGATGACAGTTGCGGCTGCGGCGGCTGTGTCACCCCGTGCGAGCCACACGCATAGTGCGGAGGGGACACGGAGTGACTGGGGCTGGGCGGGGGGCGGGTAGTCCGGATGAGATACACGGGCCATCGTGCCGCCGACGGATCGCGCCCCGGGAGCCGCTCGCCAGTGAAGGAACCGGCGTCCGGGCACCTGCATCCGCAGACCCTGAACGCACGGTACAGCTGAGGGTCGAACTGCCCGCACTGACCGGTGAGACCATGCTGACGCGGCCGAAGCGGTCCAACGGACGGGCCGGTCAACGTAGAGCCGCGCAGCCGCCATCCCCCCGCATACGCATCGGTGCGCTGCTGGCCTCCCTCGTCGGGCGGCTGGCGCCGTGCGCTCGTCGGCTCAGGCCGCGTTATCCGCGCCCGGGCCCCACCGGCTGGCGCCGCTGGGTGCCCTCCTGCCGGCAGTCGCTGGGCGTCGTGTCGACGGCCGTCGGCCTGACCGGACTGTTCCTGGCCATCGCCTACGCCGCCACCGACATACCCAAGGACTTGAACGCGTACGCCACCCAGCAGGACAACGTGTACTTCTGGTCCGACGGCACGCCCATGGCTCGCACCGGCTGGGTAAGGCGACAGGCGATGCCGCTGAAAGACATACCCGAGGACGTTCGCTGGGCCGTGCTGGCGGCCGAGAACGAGAGCTTCTACGGCGACCCCGGCGTCTCGTTGAAGGGCCTCACCCGCGCCCTGTGGCGCACGGTCGGTCAGGGCGACACCCAGGGCGGCTCGACCATCACTCAGCAGTATGTCAAGAACGTCTACCTGAACCAGGAGCAGTCCGTCAGCCGCAAGTTCACCGAGGCGATGATCGCTCTCAAGCTCGACAACCAGATGAGCAAGGACGAGATCCTGGAGGGATACCTCAACACCAGTTGGTTCGGCCGCGGCACCTACGGCATCCAGCGCGCCGCACAGTCCTACTACGGCAAGGACGTCAGCGAACTCAACGCGAGCCAGGCCGCTTTCCTGGCATCGCTGCTCAAGGGCGCCAGTCTGTACGACCCCACACTGAGTGCGGCCAACCACCACCGGGCAGTGAAGCGCTGGAACTGGACCCTGGACCGGATGGTCGAGATCGGCAGGCTGTCGCCGTCCAAGCGGGCCGGGTATCGGACTTTCCCCGAGCCGGTCAAACAGAACCCGTTGTACGACACCGGTCAGCAGAGTGACTACCTGGTGGAACTCGCCTCCCGATACGCCCAGAAAGCCGGGCACATCTCGGCCAGGCAGTTCGACCTGGGCGGCTATCAGATCTACACCACCTTCGACCGCAAACGGGAGGCGGCTCTCGACGACGTGGTGGCCAAGGCGCGCAAGAAGGCCCGGCAGGCCCACCCGGACGCGGCAGCCACCGCCCATTACGGCGTCGCGTCGCTGGCCACCGACGGCCGCATCCTCGCCATCTACGGCGGACCGAACCACCGAAAGCAGGGCTACAACGAGTCCAACGCCGGGACGGTACCAGCCGGTTCGGCCTTCCTTCCGTTCGTGTACGCGGCCGGTCTCGAACACGGCATCGTCAGGCGGCGGGACGCGCCCCGGGAGAAGGTCACCCCGCACTCCCTCTATGACGGCGACGACAACGTGCCCGTCACAACCCCGGAAGGCCCCTACTGGAACCGCAGCGGCAAGAAGGTCACTGCCCATAACGATGGCCGGAAGTCGTGGGGCCGGTTGACGCTGCGCGAGGCGCTCGCCAAGTCGGTGAACACCCCCTTCATGCAACTGGGCATGGACACGGGCCTGGACAAGGTAAGGAAGACGGCCGAGGCGGCTGGGCTGCTGTCCTCAAGTATGGGGCCGCAGGTACCCGCTCTGTCCCTGGGCAGTTCCACGCCGAGCGCGATCCGCATGGCCAGTGGCTACGCCACCTTCGCCGCCGCGGGGCAGCACATCGAGCCTTACTCCGTGCACCGCATCACCCGGAACGCCTCGGCCGTGCGGCTGGACCCCCCGGACGCGCGCCGCGCGGTCACCGCCCAGGTAGCCGGGGAGGTGACACAGGCGCTTGCAGACTCCTTCCGCTCCGCCCACCCTGACGCCGCTCCCGCCGCGGCGGCGGTGTCCGGCAAAGCCGGCACCGCCGCCGACGGCACGGCCGCCTGGTACGTCGGCACGGCCCGCGCCGTGTCCACGGCCGTGGTCGTCTACCGCATGGATCTGGCCAAGAGCCTCGAACCGCTGCCGCTGAAGGGGCTCGCGGGAACCGCGGCCGACAGCGTCCCGTACGACATCTGGTCGGATGCTGTGGGCCCACTGCGCTGACCGGCCGGTCGGCCACATCCGCATCCGCATTGGAACCTCCCTCGCAGATTTGAGTCCTGTATGAAGTCCACTCCAGGTCGCCGTCGTAAGGGGCGCGCGCCCCGCCGCACCGTCCGTACCCGGTTCGTGGCCCTGGCGTCAGCCGCCCTCGTCGTTTGCGCGGCCGCCGCGGGCTACCTGGTGTTGAGCCAGACCGACGGCCAAGCTTCGGCTCCCTCCGGCGGCAAGGGGGGATCGGTTGCCCAGGGCTCGACGGAGCCTCGCAAGGAGCCGGAGTGGGACGGCACACCCAAGGTCCTCGGGGACGGATCGACCTCCTACACCGGTCCGCAGAAGGGGCAGTTGAAGGCGGCGCCGCTCAAGGCAGCGGAGAGGCCGCCACAGTTCGTCGTCTTCTCCTGGGACGGCGCGCTGGAGGGCGACGACCGGCTCTTCTCCCACTACCGCGATATGGCCAAGGACTACGACGCTCACATGACCTTCTTCCTCACCGGCATCTACCTGTTGCCCAAAAGCAAGAAGGATCTCTACCACCCGCCCCAGCACACAGTGGGCTCCGCCGCGATCAGCTACCCCACCGACGAGCACATCCGCACCACCCTGACGCAGCTCGCCGCGGCCTACGAGGACGGCAACGAGATCGGCACCCACTTCAACGGCCACTTCTGCGGAGCCAAGGGGGGCGCTGACTGGAGCGTGGCGGAGTGGAAGAGCGAGATCGACCAGTTCTACAACTTCGTGGAGAAGTGGCGGACCAACACCGGCTACAAGGACAGTCCCGCGCTGCCTTTCGACTTCCGCAAGGAGGTGACCGGCGGTCGCGCCCCCTGCCTGGAGGGCCAGCCGAACCTGCTCAAAGCCATGAAGAGCTACGGCTGGCGCTACGACGCGAGCTCCCCGGGCGACTTCCAGATATGGCCGAGCAAGAAGAACGGCATCTGGGACTTTCCGCTGCAGATGCTTCCGTACCCCGGTGGCAATTACCAGGGCCTGTCGATGGACTTCAACTTCCTCTACAACCAGTCCCATGGTGAGACCGAGGGCGATCCGGCCAAGTATGCCGACTGGGAGCAGCAGACCGTCGCCTCTTACATGGCAGGCTTCAATCGCGTCTACTACGGCAGCCGAGCACCACTGTTCATCGGCAACCATTTCGAGGACTGGAACGGCGGCATCTACATGAAGGCCGTTGACCAGGTAGTCAAGAACATCTGCGCCAAGAAGGGCGTCAAATGCGTGTCCTTCAAGGAACTCGCGGACTGGCTCGACGCGCAGAAGCCCGAAACGCTGCAGCGCCTGCGCGGTCTGGATCCGGCCCAGTCGCCGGACTGGTCCACGGTCGTCAAATGACCCGGAAACCAACCTGACCCTCTCACACATCCCTTCACATACTTCACACACCTCGTGCAAAATTCGATCGCCCGGTCTGTGTACCGGCGCAGAGGGGAACATCGTTGAAATCCAGAAGAACAGGCCGCAAGCGGAGCCGCGCCACCATAGTCACGGTGGCGGCAGTCTCGGTGACCGCCGGAGTCCTGCTACCCAGCGGGAGCGCGAGCGCGACGGCCACCGACGCCCCGACGGTGGACTCGGCAACCAAGGCCGCATTTCAGCGGCTGGCCGACGCGGTCTTCACCGATCGCACGCAGTCCCTGGTGGGCGACGCCCGGAGCGGACGTCAGAAGTCGTACCCGCAGCGGACGTCCGGCTTCACCGGAAGGGTGCGGCTGTCCGAGACGCAGTCTCGCGAGGAGGAATCGACGCTCGCCGAACTGCGCGCCCGCAAGTCCAGCCTGGCCCGACTCGGCGAGAGGTACAGCGGAGCCGGCACCAGTGTCGCGCTGGACGCCACCCGGGTGAAGGGCCGGCACGCCACGGTCGACGTCACCGAGACCACGACCCTGGCATACGAGAAGGCCCAGGGCGCCGAGCCCAAGACCACCGGATTCCGGGCCCACCACGAACTGACCTTCCAGGCCGACCACAAGGGTGACTGGCAGCTGACCGCTGTCGGCGATATCGACGACGGCTACCTCGCGGTGAACCAGGTCGCCAAGCCGTCCGTCGCCGGGCCGGCCACCGCCGCCGACCCGCCCTCGGCGACCCGCTCGGCCACGACGCGGCCCGCGCCGGCCAACCCGAAGAATTTCACGGCCACCGGGTACGACTACAACGCCATGGCGGCCTACGCGACGAAGTACTGGAACAGGTACAACCCGGACTACCCCGACTTCAGCGGCGCCGGCACCGGCGGGGACTGCACCAACTTCGTCAGCCAGTCCCTGAAGGCGGGCGGCTGGCAGCACGTCCCCGGCTACACGACGGACTTCCACAAGTGGTTCGGCAACTCCGACATCCAGTCGGACTCCTTCGTCGGCGTCAACGAGTTCTCCTGGTTCGCCCTGTCTTCCCAGCGCGTCACCAGCCTCGCGAACGTCTACCAGATGGACGTCGGGGACGTGCTGCAGTTGGACTTCGACAGGGACGGGTCCAAGGACCATTCCATGATCGTCACCCAGCGCAGCCGGCAGGGCATGCCGTACGTCACGTATCACTCCACCGACACCTACAACAGGTCGGTGGCCAGCCTCGTTGCGTCGTACCCGAGCGCCGCGTACTACGCCTACCGCACCTGAGCGGTACCCGGCACCAGCGGCCTGCGCTGCGGCCCGTGGCCACCGCACTTCAGAATCCGCACGGTCGGATGATCCGCGGTGGCCGTACGCGTTCCCGCCCAATCGGCGGCCTGATCGGCACCCGTGAAGCCACAGCCCGGATCCGGAGCACCGTCGCTTCGTGGCTCTGAGCAGTGAGAATGAGGTTCGCCCGGACATTTGCCGCTTGATCGTTTTGATTCTGTTGACGGGCCCTTCGACGTTGCCGGAGCTGTGGGGCAGGGTGATGCCGGCGGTGACGGCGTAGAGGTCCTGGCGAATGGAGTCGGCGAAGATGCCGATGGCATCCGGGCCGCCCAGCTCGGCCTTCTGAATCCAGTCCGGCAGTAGGCGGACCTGGCGTTGGCGGAGCATGTCCGTGAACTCTCGCGCGACGTCACAGGCCGAGGCGATCTCCGGGCAGGGACTCCGAACAGCTTCCAGCTGGGCAACGTCGGAGGTATTGAGTCTCTCCTGGGGCGCATGATCCATGAAGTGATGCCGCGAGGGCCGGGAGTCACCGAGCGGGCAGGGGCCGCGATGCCCGCCCGAAGTGCCATCACGTGGCGGTTCGGCGCCGCTGCTTGCCGTCGCGGCCTCGATTTCGGTGCGGGCGCTCGGTGGGCCGCGGGTGCCGCACTCGTGCCGTCCCTCGACGCGGCCGTAGTCCATCCCCGCGGCGCGCCGGGCCGCCACTACCGTTCCCTCGTCCGCCCGACTCCCCCACCGGCGTCGGCGGCAGCAGGTGGCCTACCGAGCGCAGTCGCTGCCCGTACGGATGCGGTACAGATGCGTGAGCCCGCGAATTACCGCCTTGCCTGCGCCGAGCGGCGGACGCAGGCTGGGCATATGGCGACCGAGGGCCCCATCCTGATCGCTTCCGTGCAGCGCGCTTTCCGGCTGATGGAGGCCGTGGGGGCGCACGAGGGCGGTGCGCCGGCTCAGCAGCTGGCACGGGAGACAGGGCTGGCGCTGACTATCACGCATCACCTTTTGCGTACGCTCGCTCACGACGGGTACCTCCGCCAGCTGGAGGACGGCGGCTATGTCCTCGGGGACCAGCTGGGCACCCTGCAATCCGGCGGACGTGAACAGGCGCGGCTCAGCTACGTCCGCCCGGCTCTGGCATCGCTGCGGGACGATCTTTCGGCCGCCGCCTACCTGACCTTCTACGAGGACGGCGAGATCCAAGTGGCCGAGATCGTCGACAGTCCCCGGGCGCCGCGGGTCGACATCTGGGTGGGCTTCGAGGACGCGGGGCACGCCACGGCACTGGGCAAGTGCCTCCTGCGCGAACTCGGCGACGAGGCGCGCAACGATTACCTCTCCCGGCACCCGCTCGCCGACCTCACGCCGCGCACCATCACCAGCCGCTCCGAACTTGTGCGGCGGCTCGACACCTCGCCCCGTCCGCCGGTCGTCACGGACATGGAGGAGTACACGCTCGGGACGTACTGCGTTGCGGTACCGGTGTTCCGCGGGCAGACGCCCGGTTCGCTCGGAGTGTCCTTGCGAGTGGACCGGCTGGCGCAGCTCAACCAGGTTCGCGACCGGCTGATTCCGGCGGCGAAGCGCGTGACCAGGGGGCTCTCGCTCACCATCTGAATTCGCCCTCCCACCGCCTTCTCGATGTGCTGTGGGAGGCCATCGCGTGGGCAGCTGCCATGGCACGCCTTGCCAGCACCTGGGCAAATCGGAATAAATAGGAACCATGAGCGGAGATTCGCGCCGTTGCCGGCGTTGGCTGGGCCGCGCGGCCGGCCGGTCCGCTTTTCCAGGCGTGCCTCCTACCCGGAGCGGCACCGACGACCGGCAGGACGAACGCTCTGCGGTGGCCGGTGGGCCGCGGCCCATACCGCCCTCGTTGGCCAGACGCAGCGTCGCCCGGGAAGTCTTCCTCCTCCAGCTGGTGCTCGTGGTGCTGCTCGTCGCGGCGGCAGTGGTGGCCATCGTCGTCCAGGCCCGGCGGGACACCATGACCGACGCGCGGCACCGGACGCTCGCCGCCGCTGAGTCCTTCGCACACTCCTGGGGGCTCCAGGAGGCGCTGAACAGCGACAATCCGACCGCGAAGCTCCAGCCGCTCGCCGAGGCGGCCCGGAAGGCCTCCGGCGTCGACGCCCTCATCGTGTACAAGCTCGACGGGATCACCCTCACCCACAGCGACCCGCGACAGATCGGCAAGCACGTCATCGGCCCGTACGCCGACGCCGCCCGGGGCAAGCCCTTCACCAGGACCTTCGAGGGCGCCCTGGGCCTCTCCGTGATCTCTGCAGTCCCCGTCAAGGACTCCTCGGGCAAGGTCGTCGCCATCGTCGCCGCACCGGTCAGGGTGGAGGAGGTGCAGAAATCGGTCGACCAGCAGCTGCCCCTCTTCCTGGGCACCGCAGTCGCGGCGCTGGCACTCGCCGGAGGCGGCGCGGGTCTGGTGAGCCGTCGGCTGCGCCGGCAGACCCACGGCCTGGGACCGGCCGAGATGACCCGTATGTACGAGCATCACGATGCGGTCCTGCACGCGGTGCGGGAGGGCGTACTCATCGTCGGCCGCGACGGGCGGTTGTTGCTGGCCAACGACGAGGCACGGCGGCTCCTGGACCTGCCCACGGACGCGGAGGGACGCCACGTCGGCGACCTGGGGCTGGACCATCGCACCGCCGAGCTCCTGGCGTCCGACCGGATCGCCACCGACGAGGTGCACCTGGCCCAGGACCGGCTGCTGGCCCTCAACAAGCGGTCCACTGCCCCCCACGGAGCCCACCAGGGAAGCGTGGTGACCCTCCGCGACACCACCGAACTCAGGTGGCTGTCAGGGCGCGCCGAGGTGGCGCGGGAGCGGTTGCGGCTCCTCTACGACGCCGGGGTACGGATCGGCTCCACGCTGAATGTCGAGCGCACCGCCGAGGAGCTGGCGCAGGTGGCTGTCCCCCGGTTCGCCGACATCGTCACCGTCGAGCTGCTGGACCCGGTCCTGAAGGGCGAGGAACCGACCGTGGCGGGTACCGAGCTGCGCCGGACGGCCATCGCCGGCCTGGCGCCGCACGATCCGCTCTACCCCGTCGGCGAGCTGATGGGGTTCGTCCCGGGCACCGGGGTAGCGGCGGGTGTGGGCGAAGGCCGCTCCGTGGTGGAGCCGGACCTGGCCGGCTCCACCGGCTGGCGGTCCCAGGACCCCGAACGCGCCCGGCGCATCCTGGACCACGGGGTGCATTCCCTGGCGGTCGTACCGCTGCGCGCCCGGGGAGCGGTGCTGGGGCTGGTGCACTTCTGGCGGTCGGGGGGCTCACCTCCGTTCGACGACGAGGACCTGTCCTTCGCCGAGGAACTGGCAGGGCGGGCCGCAGTGGGGATCGACAACGCCCGGCGATACACCCGCGAACGCACGATGGCGATGACGCTGCAGCGCAGCCTGATGCCCCGCGGCCTGCCCGACCAGGACGCTCTGGAGGTGGCACACCGCTATCTCCCTGCCCAGGCGGGAGTGGGCGGGGACTGGTTCGACGTCATCCCGCTGCCCGGCGCCCGGGTGGCGCTGGTCATCGGCGACGTGGTCGGACACGGCCTGCATGCGGCGGCCACCATGGGCCGGCTGCGCATCGCCGTGCACAACTTCTCGGCCCTGGACCTCTCCCCCGGCGAGCTGCTGGGCCACCTGGATGAACTGGTGACCCACATCGACGTCCAGGACGAGGACACCGAGGACGGACCGGCGATCACCGGCGCCACCTGTTTGTACGTCGTCTACGACTCCGTCTCCGGGCGGGCCACCGCGGCGACGGCCGGCCATCTGCCGCCCGCCGTGGCCCACCCCGACGGCAGGGTGGAGTTCCTGCACTCACCGGTCTCCCCACCGCTGGGACTGGGCACCGGCCTGCCCTTCGAAACCGCCGAGCTGTCGCTGCCGGAGGGCTCCCGGCTGGTGCTCTACACCGACGGGCTGGTCGAGAGCCGCAGCCGCGACCTGGATACGGGGCTGGAAGCACTGCGTGCGGCCCTCGCCGGGCCGGACCGCACGCCGGAGGACACCTGCGCCGCCGTCATGCAGTCGCTGCTGCCCGCCGGGTCCACCGACGACGTCGCGCTGCTGGTGGCCCGGACCCGGCGGCTGGACCCGGCACACGTCGCCGAGTGGGACGTGCCCCGCGATCCGGCGGCGGTGGGCCCGGTCCGCAACGGCTGCGTCCGGCAGTTGGCGGACTGGGGTCTGCAGCACATCGCTTTCGGCACCGAGCTCATCCTCAGCGAACTGGTCACCAACGCCATTCGCTACGGCGCCGACCCCATTCACGTGCGACTGCTGTACACCACCCGAACCCTGATCTGTGAGATCTCCGACGGCAGCAGCACCTCCCCGCACATCCGCCAGGCGAAGGACACCGACGAAGACGGCCGCGGCCTCTTCCTCGTCGCGCAGTTCGCCGAACACTGGGGCACCCGCTACTCCCCCAGGGGCAAGACGATCTGGGCCGCTCAGACGGTCTCCCCCGACGCCCTGCCCTCCGAAGAGGAGCCGCGGGAGGACCTCCTCAGCCATTGGGAGAACCGCGGGGAGTGGTGAGGCCGTGGGTGAGGCGCTCACGCCCGGGGACGGACGTGGCGCCTCCTACGCGCGTGGCGCCTACTCGCCGCTGTGACCTGGCCCGATCACCGTCCCAGCAGTGGCCCGCAAGGCGGCGGAGTACGCTGGTTTGGACCATTGCTGGAGAGAGAAGCGTCGGGCAGCGACACGGCGCGGCGGGATGACTCAAGGACCGCCCGCGCGCCAAGCCGTCGGCGGCTCTGTGGGAGTGCCGAGAACACCCACTCAGCGAGCCTGTGAGGCCCCGTCGGTGTTCCGCCCCACCTCCGGCGTGCACCGTCCTTGGCGGTCGGGCCGCTGTACGGGCCGTACGACCGCCTCGTGTCATGGCTCGCCCTGGTCCGCGTCCGCCACCCGTTCGGCGGACCGCTCCCCACCTGGCCCTGCTGGAGGCGTCGTGGCTACACATCACCGGGTCCGCGCAGGCGCTCTCCTCTGCTGTCTCGGCCTTGTGGCGCTCGGTCTCGGCGCCTGTCAGGAAGAGAGAACCACCCGACCGGTCGAGCCCTCCCGGGCCGAATCCGCCGCGGAGGTAGGCGGGACGACGACACTGATCAAGGCGGCGAAGAAGGAGGGCAGGCTCAACACGATCGCGCTGCCGCGCCAGTGGGCCAACTACGGCGCGCTGATCGACGGCTTCGAGAAGAAGTACCGCATCAAGGTCGTCGTCGACAATCCGTCCGGTCACAGCCAGCAGGAGATCGATGCCGTGAAGCGCCACCGCGGCCAGGAGCGCGCTCCCGACGTGCTCGACCTCGGGGACTCCTTCGCCCAGTCAGCGGCGCGGCAGAACCTGCTGGCCCCTTACCGGGTCGTACAGTTCGACAAGATCCCACCGGAACAGAAGGACGCCGAGGCCCACTGGTACAACAACTACGGGGGCTACGTCTCCATCGGCTGCGACGCCGCCCGCGTCCGGACCTGCCCCGCGTCCTTCGCGGACCTGCTCCGTCCGGAGTACAAGGGCCTGGTCTCGATGCACGGCGAACCCACGATCGCGGGATCGGCCTTCGCCTCCGTGTACGCGGCGGCGCTCGCCAACGGTGGCTCGTTCGACGACATCCAGCCGGGCATCGACTTCTTCGCGCGGCTCGACAAGGTCGGCAACTACAACCGGGCCGACCCCAACCCGGCCGCGATCGCCAAGGGCAAGACACCGATCAGCATCGAGTGGGACTACCTCAACCTGCAGCACATCGACCAGCTCCGCGGGACGGGCGTGGACTGGAAGGTCTCCATTCCCTTCGACGGCAGCTTCTCGCAGTACTACGCACAGGCGATCAACAAAGACGCCCCCCACCCGGCCGCGGCGCGACTGTGGGAGGAGTACCTCTTCAGTCCGGAAGGCCAGAACCTCCGTCTCGTGGACTACGCCCGCCCGGTGCTGATGTCCGCCATGGCGAAGAACGGCACCCTCAACAAAGCCCTGGCCGCCCGGCTGCCGACGGTCGAGGGCACACCCCAGTTCCCGACCGAGGCCCAGCTGAACAAGGCGCTGCAGACCGTCCGTGAGAACTGGGCCAAGGCCGTCGGCGGCTGATCCGTCCTCGCCGGCCCGACGAAGACACCTGGTGTTCCTACCCAGGGAATTCCAGCCCGCCGGTGACCTTTGAGGAACGGAGCCGTCCGCGGAGCGGATGTGATCGAGGAACGTCTTCGCTGAGACCGCCGCATGACGCCGGGGCGCGGGGGCCGCGCACTCCTACCTCACGCCGTTGCCAACCACCCTGACCTGACCTAACGTCAGCCGAGCCGATACCGCTTTCCTCAGAACTTCGCAACAGGCGGCCGTGGATCCCATGGCGGATCCAGGGCACCACCAAACCCCTGGGTTCGACGGAAAGCGCCGGGTATCGGAGCCGACAAGCACCAGGAGCCGACGCCGTGCCAAACGGCCAGGCGCGTATCTCCGTATCGCCTCCGACCGCTTCGGTCTCGAAGCAGGCATCGAACGCCAGCTCGAAGACGCCGAGGGCTCCAGGAACCGCCTGCGCTGGGGCCCGTTCGCGAAGGTCTACCGGGAGAATGACACCTCGGCCCTCAAAAACCGCAAGGTCATCAAGGCCCGACGGCTCCATCGATTGGATGGTCCTGCGTCCCGAGTTCCGCCGGCTGCTCGCCGACCTCGCCCACGGCGTCATCGACGGAGTGATCTTCTACGACCTCGACCGGCTCGTCCGTCAGCCCCCGGGACCTCGAAGACCTCATCGACATCGTCGAATACGTCAAACGGCCGGTCGCAGGCGCCACCGGCGGCCGCATGAACCTCATCAACGACAGCGACCGCCACATGGCTCGCATGATGTGCGTGATGGCCCCAAGATCAGAGCAGCATGTTGATTCCCGGCAACCCTGAGCAGCCGCGGCCGGCCCGTCCCGACCGCGATGATCGGGTCGACCACCGTCAGGCAAGCCATGGCGACCTCGGGCGGGCCGTGCACGTACGCCCGCTGGACGAACCAGCCTCCCGCCACCAGCGCGAGTACGACGGCCAGTGCGTCCACGACGACTGCGGTGCCGACGCCCTCGGCAGCGACGCGCTGGGACGCGGCGTGCACCAGTACGGGCACCAGGCCGAAGCACGCACCCGCTCCGGTGGCGAAGGCCAAGCCGCGCACCCGAGGGTTCACACGGGCACTCCGTCGCACGCCGGCCGCCGCGCAGAGCGCCACAACAGCGAAGACGAGCAGACCCGTGCGCATCTACGCCCACGGCGGCACACCGTCCGATGCCGCGCGGCACACGCGGGGGACAGCCACTGGCGGACGTATGGACGGCGTGATGCCGGAGCCGCGCGGCCGACGCGAAACACAGGCCGCCACCACCGCGAGCACGGCGGCAGGACCAACTCGGCAATCTCGATGCCGACGGGTGCGTAGGCGAGGTAGCAGGCGAGTTCGCCGGGGTCGGACAGCCTGCGGCGAGCCATCACCCAGCGGTGATGGGTGGGCGGATCGGAGTCGACGATGAGGTTGGCGGGCAGTTTCGCCGCGGCCCGGTCGTAGACGCGTGGGCCCTTCGCCCCGCCTGCCCGCGCGGCCGCTAACTTCACCGTCAAAGGACAACTGCGACGGCCGCCTCGCGGCGCGGCACATCCTTCGCGCCTCCGAGATCCGAATCCGCGGCTCCGGCTTGGGCCGGTATACGCATCAGCCTCCTGGGTTCCCGGGGGCCTGATGGTCGAACGTGGTCGTGGGGGCGGGAGCGCCGTCGGGCCGGGGCGGCAGCAACGGGCCGCAGTCCCACTTCTGGAAGATCAACCGGGTTTCGACGCGCGCCACTTCGGGCCGTGAGGTGAACCCGTCGAGGACCAGGCGCTGAAGGTCCGCCATGTCCGCGACCGCGACGTGGACGAGATAGTCGTCGGGCCCGGTCAGGTGGAAGACCGTAATGGACTCCGGAAGCGCCCGGATCCGCTCCACGAACGGCCCCACCAACTCCCGCCGATGCGGTCTGACCTGCACGGACAGCAGTGCCTCCAGGCCCCGGCCCAGCTTCGCCGGGTCCAGCCGCAGCTGATGGCCGAGAATCACTCCCGAGCGGCGCAGCCTGGTCACCCGGTCCAGGCAGGTAGATGGCGCGACACCGACCTGTGCGGCGAGATCGCGGTACGTCATCCGTGCGTCGTTCTGCAGCAGCCGTAGCAGATGGAGATCCACCGGATCGAGTACGACAGAATCGGTCATATGCCGAACGTAGCACGGGGGTCCAGGCTCCGACCCCGCTCAGTGTTCAGACTCTGCGCATGGACTCCGGCAGCTTTGACACCTATGACGTACCGGCTGACCCGCAGGGAACCGGCCATTCTCCCGACGGCACCAGTCGTCGTATCCCAGGCGTGCCCGCACCCCGGGCGCTCGCCACCGAGGCGGTGCACGCCGGGCGG
Organism: Streptomyces sp. NPDC026575; assembly: GCF_055567415.1. Lineage (NCBI taxonomy): Bacteria > Bacillati > Actinomycetota > Actinomycetes > Kitasatosporales > Streptomycetaceae > Streptomyces > Streptomyces sp. NPDC026575. The sequence continues at coordinate 81,855 of NZ_JBVHQM010000030.1, read as the reverse complement.
GACGACCTCGCGCGGCAGGGGGTGCACGCCCCGCCGATCGACCTGTCCACGACCTACCCCTCGTACGACAGCCGGGGCGAGGCCGCCCGGATAGACGCCTTCGCGGCCGACGGTGCCGAACCGGAGGGCCCGCCCGTCTACGGTCGCCTCGGCAACCCGACCGTCGCCCGCTTCGAGACCGCCCTCGCGCGTCTTGAGGGCACCGAGAGCGCGGTCGCTTTCGCCACCGGGATGGCCGCGCTGAGCGCCGTGCTGCTCGTACGCAACGCGATGGGCCTGCGCCATGTCGTCGCCGTACGACCGCTGTACGGATGCAGCGATCACCTGCTCACCGCGGGGCTGCTGGGCTCCGAGGTGACCTGGGTCGACCCGGCGGGCATCGCGGACGCGCTGCGCCCCGACACCGGCCTGGTGACGGTCGAAAGCCCGGCCAACCCGACCCTCGCCGAACTCGATCTGAGAGCCGTCGCGCACGCCTGCGGTTCCGTCCCGCTGCTCGCCGACAACACCTTCGCCACCCCCGTGCTGCAACGCCCCGCCGAGCAGGGAGCCCGTCTCGTCCTGCACAGTGCCACTAAGTACCTGGGCGGCCACGGAGACGTCATGGGCGGCGTGGTGGCCTGCGACGAGGAGTTCGCCGGGCGGCTGCGCCAGGTGCGGTTCGCCACGGGCGGAGTGCTGCATCCACTCGCGGGCTATCTGCTGCTCCGTGGTGTGTCGACGCTTCCTGTACGGGTCCGAGCTGCGTCCTCGAACGCGGCGGAGCTGGCCGGCCGGCTCGCCGCCGACCCGCGCGTCACCCGCGTCCACTACCCGCGCATCGGAGGCGCCATGGTCGCCTTCGAGGTGGCCGGCGACCCCCACGACGTCATCGCGGGCGTCCGACTGATCACCCCGGCCGTGAGCCTCGGCAGCGTCGACACCCTCATCCAGCACCCCGCGTCCATCAGTCACCGCATCGTGGACGCCGACGACCGCCGCGGCGCGGGAGTCAGCGACCGGCTGCTGCGGCTCTCGGTGGGGTTGGAGGACGTGGAGGACCTGTGGGCCGACCTCGACCGGGCGTTGGGGACGGCTCCGCGGTCGGGCAGGGTCCCCCGGGAAACGGCGGTCGCGAACAGGTAGAACCGCAGACGACGACCGGTCCGGTCGTCGTCCTGTGCGGTCGGGACCCCACCGCGGTGCCGAGCCGCAGGCATCGACGACGAGATCGAATTCGCACCGTAGGGACGCGGTGTCCGCGCGGCGCTTCGGCGAGTGCACCTCGTGCACCGCCCCCTCGTCAGTCCACTCCTTTCCTGCAGTGATGACGGCGCCCGACAGGTTGAGCATCCCCACCCGGTCTTGGGCAGGTGGCACTGGTCAAGTCGCAGATGAATGACCTCCGCCAGCCGCATTTCCGCGTAGTACATGCAGCCGAAGAACGCCTCAAGGTGAGGACCGCGCCCAGGCAGCTGGGCAACTGCACCGCATCCTGCTCAGCGAGCTGAACGCGGCCGGCCGGCTCGACTGGTCGCGGGCATGCGTGGACGGCTCCCATATCCGCGCGAAAGGGGGGAGCCGACACCGGACCGTCGCCGGTCGACCGCCGGATCCATCAGATCGACGGCGGCCCGAGGTGCCTGGCGCGCCCTTCGCGGATCGGAGCCGCATTCGAGCACTGCAGTGCTACTCACTGCCGCGCCAGCCTGGCATGGGGAGGGCAGCAACCTCCTGCGCCTGTTCTCCAGGCAGGCTGGGACGCTTTCCACTTCGAGCCGTCCTTCCCTTGGTTGAACCGTTGCATCAGGCTGGTGTGGCTCCCGCAGCGAGTGCGCACGAACCACCGTGAGGCGCGGCCACACCGACGACAGTCGCCGCCGGCCCGCGGGTCAGCTGGCAGTCCGTCACCTCCCTGCCGGAGGCCGCCAGCGTTCGCCTGCGAAGCGTACGAGCGCCTCGTGCAGTTCGGGCGGGGTCGTCACGTCGTCCGGGTCTCCGGTGGGGGTGTCGAGCGGCCACAAAGCGATCCAGCCCGCACTGTTGACACGGATCCGCGGCCCGGCAGCGATCTCGGGCCTCAGCCGCAGGTGAAGCATGACAGTGCCGTCGCCCTTGCCGAGCGGCGGTTCGTACAGGCGCGCAGCGACTTCCGCGATGTCCGCCCACGCGAAGCGGGTCGTTCGCTTGCCCACCGCGAATGCGATGCCGTCGGTGTCAAGGCGCAACTCGGCCCGGCGCCAGGTCAGTGGCGGGACCAGCAGGTCGATGACGGGTGGGAGCGCCACGAAGAAACCCACGATCTGCCAGGCGTCAGGATCGTGCCAGCCCTCCTCGATGGTGATGATCCCGATCCACACCAGGGCCAGCGTCCACATCCCCACGTACGCGGCCGGATACCCCCTACGGCGCCGGAGCCCGACATAGCCGGGGATGTGTACGGACCGGAGGGTGCTGCTCGTCGCAGGAAGCGGGCGGACCGGCCAGGGCGCGCGGGCGGCGGAGTTCCGAGGCCGGGGAACGGGGGCGCCGCCGCGCCAGTCGGCCGCAAGGTGTGCCTGGAGTTGGGCGTGGCGGAACTGGTAGACGCCGCCGACCTGCCGCAGCAGGCCCACCCGGCGCGCGTCTTCGAGGAACGCCATGGTCGACCACGGCACTCTCCCCAAGGCTGCGAGCGTCACTTTCGCAAGCAGCCACTGCGTCCAAGGGCTGAGTGCCACGATCACCGCAGCCACCCCCGTGGTTCCGGAGATCCAACTGCCCAGCAGCACGGTGCGGTCGGGGACCCTGACAATGGCCAGGGTGCCGATGGCCCCGATCACGGGCGCGACGCCGAGCACCATCAGCACCGTGCTGGCCCGCTCGCCACGCAGCAATGCCCGCGGTCCGACGGCCTGCGCGGTGTCGGCCGGCGCGCCGACGACCATCATGAGCAGCGCCGGAACGATGAAACCCAGCGCCAGAAACGGTTCGTCCCGGGCCAGGAGGAGAGCGATGGGCGCCAGGAACACAAGGAACCAGAACAGCCCCGGGATGCGCGAGCGGTGCCTGCCGAACGCGGCGAGCCGACGGGGCAGAGGCCCCTTCCACAGCTGCGAGAGCAGCAGGAGCACACCGCCCATCAGCCCGAAGTTCGTGGCGGCAACGGCTCCCGCGGCCACCTGGAAGGCCAGAAACGGATCGCCTCCGGTGAACCAGTCCTGGAACCACGTGGAGCCCGCCATCAACAGGACGTACCCGGCCACCAGCACCGGCGCCTTGAGGACCGTCGGCGGCTTCGCGCGGTGCAGCTCCCACCACGCGAGCTCCCTCGTCTTCACCGCGGTGAGATGGGCTGCGAGGAAGCCGAGGGCACGCTGCGCGTGCGCGAACCCCCACTCGCGTATCGGGTGGGGCTGATGCGGCGAGGCCGGCCCGGAGGGGAACGCCGCGGGAACAATGGAGTCGAGCAGGTGGCGCTCGACCATCGCCGCGTCGGGGAAGCGGGAGCCGTCGGCGAGTTCGCCCGGGTCGGCGTCCGGACGGGCGTACACCGTGCGGGCCAGCCACAGCATGAGCGGGGACGAGAGAGCTTTGGACGCCGTGTCCTCGGGGCGGTGTGCGAGGTGGTCGAGGAGCACCTGCCACTGCCGGCTCCGCCGCGGATGCGCGGAACCACGCAGGTACTCCGCCGCCGCGGCAGCTGCCACCGGCTGTGCCCTGATCACGGCTGCCGCCTGTAACACCGCATCTTCTTCGACGATTTCGGTGTACTCGGCCGTGCGGGAGGTGAGGATCAGCGGCAATCCGTCGGCACCCGCCTTGTTGAGGCCGGCCAGCGCCGCGGACCGGAGCGGGCGCGGTAGTTCGTCCAGGCCGTCGAGGACCGGCAGGACCCGCCGGTCGCGTACCAGCTCGCGGATCCGGGTCCGGTCGAGGTCCCTGGTCAGACCGACGTATTCCTCGCGGATACGGCGTGCGAGCCAGACGTCGAAGTGTTCCTTGCCCGCGTCCCAGGACGACACCAGCAGTGGTACGGGGACGGGTCGCGTCGCATCCGGCAGGCTCAGCAACTGCAGGGTGAGCAGGATCGCCAGGGACGTCTTGCCCGCACCGGGAGCGCCGATGATCACCAGGCGCCGGGCGGGGAGCGCGTGGTAGGCGTCGGCGAGTTCGGCGAGGCCCGCAGTGCTGCCGGTGATGTCGGCGCCGACGTGCTCGCGGTGGTCGGCGACCGTCCAGTCGGCCCGCCAGCCCACCGCGAGCCTGGCGCTTCCGGTCAGGCCCCGGGCCCCCGCCTCGTCCCGCCACTGGGCGAGCACCACGCGCGCCAACTCGGCGGCGGCGCGGTCGGCCGGCGTCTGCGGCGGCGGATGGATGTGCACGGCACCGAAGTCCCGGCCCTGGATCACATACGTCGCGCTGCCGCCGGAGAACACGTTGTGCACGTCGCCCTGCGTGTGATCCGACACGTCCGCTCAGCCCGCCTCTCTCGGTAAATGGTTCCGCCGCTTTGACCGCATGTACGTGATGTCGTGCGTGGAGCCCGCGGCCATCCCCAAGTATTCGAGTCGTCCAGGGTCGCTGGTCACCTTCCGCACGAGCATCTCCTCACCGTCCGGTAACTCCCACTGGCCGGTAGCCACCCCTTCTCTGCCCATCCTGTCGGCGCGGGCCCCCGTCCGGGAGCCCCGCGACGTAGGCCGTCACCACCTCACCTGTCGCTCTGTGGCGCGGTGCAGGAGCGGCGACCGCCTTCAGACTGGGCTGGGAGGTTTCCGTCAGGCAGCCGTTGAAGGCTCTCCCGTACCGGCTGGTCGCGAGTAATGCTCCGCAGCTGCCGCTGTCTCCGTCATGGGCAGCTACGGCAAGTACCGTACGGCGGACAGTCTCCGGGTCGACGAGGTGTACACCATCCGGGCGCCGATGCCCGACGAGGAAGTGGAGTGGCAAAGGGCCCAGCCCCAGGCCGGCGCAAGGTCCGGCGCGAACGGCGTGCGTGCACGGCTGATCCCTGGTGCGGTGACACTCGCCGTCAAGCCGCCGAACTCCTGCAGGAACCTGTCCGCAGCAGCGTGCACGGCTGAAGGTTGTTGCAGAAGTTGGGGGCGGGCAGGTCAGAGTGGTGGGCTGACCTGCTTGTTCATGCCGTGTGGGCGAGGTTGTGCATGGTGGCGACTGCTTGGACGACGTGGTGGAGGCCAGCTCCCTTCTGGCGGCAGTCGCGGAGGATCTTCCAGTTCTTCATGCGGGCGAAGGTGTGCCCGACGCGGGCGCGTACGCGTCGGTGTTCGGCGTTGTCTTCCTCCTGGGCCCGCAGCAGGGGGCACATGCGCCAGTCCGCCGTGCACCACCTCTGAGCTGCAAAGATGCTGGCCAACCCGCTACACCAGCAACGTTGCCCCAAACCCGGCACCAATGGAAGCCGAAGAGGTACGGCAAGGCATCGTTGCAGGTAAGGGGCATTTCAAGGTCAGCAAGTCAGCACAAAGTCAGCATCGGCGGCGCTACTCCGGGGAACGAGTTCGTCACCGGGGCCATACGCCGACGCCGCGGTCCGATCCTTCGCAGCATTGGAGATCGGACCTGATGCCAATTGTGGCACCAGAGTACAGTTGCCTCCGGGCCCCAAACATCGCCGGTCCATTCAGAGTTGTGCACAGGCTGGCGCCTGGGCCTCGTCAACAGCCGTAGTGGAATGGCGAGTTCGTCGATGCGCATGGCCAGGCCGCGCCATACCAGAGGCGGTTGATGCGACGTTGACGAGTGCGCCTCGGCTGCCGGGGCGCACGGCATGTTCTACGCCCGCCTCAACGACGTACCTCTCTCCCCCCGCGTACTTCGACCTCGGTGCCGTCTGCCATCAGCCGCAGTGTGACGTCCACCACCAGCAGTGCATCTGCTGCGTCAGCGATATCGCGCCGTTCGATGACACATGCCGGCCCCGACTCGACCGCCACCCTTACGGGCGGCGGTCGAGTCGGGCGGTGGAATCACCTAATCGCCGACGCGGGCCACGAGCAGCGGCTGGAAGAAGCCCGTCTCCTGCGGCATCCGCCAACCGGGGTCGAAAACGGCCCTGGCCTCCCGAGACCCGCGCACGAGCACAAGCGTGGCTTGCGGCGGCGGCGATCAGTTCGGCGCCGGCGGCGCTATTGATGTCCGCGTGGTGGGCGGTGTCACCGTTCCCGCCACCGAAGCCCGCGCTCATACACCTGGCATACCGCGACGATCAGCAACCGTCACCCCCTACGACAACCCATCTTCAAGGTCAGTAACTAACCTCAGCACTCATGAACCAGCGGCAGCGGAAGAAGCTCTCCCGGAACCTCGGCGTAGCAGTCCTCCTGGGCGACACCGCCCGTGTGAGGGTGCTTCTGCGCGCCGGGGCCGACCCGGAGCGTGCCGACAGCGATGGCACCACCCCGCTGTATCAGGCATCCGTGAACGGGGAAGCGGAGATCGCCCGGCTGCTCCTGAAGGCCGGGGCCTCCCCGGACACCCAGAGCCGCGGAATCGGCGCGGAAGGCACGCCCCTCTGTGCAGCCGCATGCTGGGGTCACACCGAGACCGTGCGCGAACTACTGGCGCACGGCGCCGATCCGAACCTCCGTGAGGACCACGGCACGGGCTGGCCCCCACTGAAGTGGGCAAACCGCGGCCCCCACGCCGCAACAGCCGAACTCCTCACCGCAGGGGGAGCAACCCTCCACGGGACAACGCCATAACGTCGCCGCTCGCCATCGGGCACCCGGTCAGCTCAAGTCGCCCGGCCCTGCTGCGGCCGATCTCAGATCTGCGCGTGCAGGGTCATGAACGACCGCCGTTCGATGAAGCGGTCGAAGACCGGCTTCACCTCGCCCTGTACCAGGTCGACGCCGCAGAGGTAGAGCTCGGGACGGTTCGACAGCAGTTCGAGTCGCGCAGGGCGTCCGCGAACCGGCACACCGCGCCCGGCTCGGCGGCGGAATCGATGACGAGCACGTGGCTGTGCAGGGCAACAGGGGTGCTGCGAGCCCAGGCCACCACCTCCTCATCCGAGACGCCATCAAGGGGCAGCGAGCGGTGCGGCAGGTCTCGCCAGTCGATGCCGCTGCCCGCCCACGGGAGCGTGCAGAGGTAGGCATTGAGCTTCTTCAGCGCTCCCGCTCCAGAGTGAGGATGGCCTTGGCGATTGACGTCATGCGGTTGGGGCTGCACCGGGACCTGCGGAAGATTCGCCAGGACTTCAGCCTTGCGACGCCGCGTTCGACGGGCGCTCGCGCGGCGGCCAGTGCCTGGTTGAGGGTCTTTTCGGTGGGGGTAAGTTCCTGCAGGGGCTTGCGTTTGATGCCGGTGGTCAGCCACGGGCCGGCGCCTTGGTAGGCGAGATCGGCCAGGATGGGAACGCCCTGGCGCTCGCAGATCCGGATGATCCGGTGGGTACGGGCGGCGGTCAGGTCGTGGGTGCGGCCCGGCAAGGCGGGCGAGAGCCACAGCAGCCGGCCGCCGGGGTCGGTGACGACCTGCACGTTCACGCCGTGGCGCCGGTGTTTGTGGGGGTAGTCGGCCCGGCCGTCGCCGACCCGGTCGCACTCGGCGAGGGTGCCGTCGAGCAGGACGAAGTCGGGATCGTGCTCGCGCAGCGTCTTCAGCAGACCGGGTGCACGTTCGGCGAGCAGGTCGACGACCGTGCGGGTGTAGGCGTGGGCGGTGGACTCGCTGATCCCGAACCCGGCAGCGATCTTCGCCAGAGTGGTGTGTTCGCGCAGGTACACCAGTGCCACCATCGCGCGCTGAGACGGACGGAGCTTGCAGCGCCGGTCGCCCTCACGGGTGACAATCAGCATGGTGACCCACTCCACGAGCACATGCGGCAGGTCGAGTGCGGCAGGATGGACGACCAACGAGGCCCCCGAGCAACGTGATGGAGACGTCAGACATCTCGATCAACAGCTCGGGGGCCTCGCTCGTTGCGCTTCACGGCCCATCACCCGATCGGTGGCCAACTCGAAGAAGCTCACTGAACCGGGCAGCCAGGGCCGCGGGCTGTATTCGTGCTGCATGACTACGGCGCCAGGTCTCGAACGGGTCAATGCGCATGCCGCAAGGCTAGATCACTTCGCCGGGAATTACGGGACAGCCCATTCGGCCCTCCGGAGTCGCGAGTCGCCGCCGGCTCCGTGAGACTTGTCACGACTTGATCACAAAATGTGAATTCCCTGACGCAGTAACCAATTTAGCGAACAACCATTTCCGGCGAAAGGGTGGATCCGCATGCCGAGCACGCCCGCGTATGACGCCGTCATTGTCGGCTCCGGGGCTGCCGGCGGAATGGCAGCACATGAGCTTTCGGCCGCGGGCCTTCGCGTCCTTATGCTGGAGGCCGGCCGAGACTACTCCCCCGTCGCCGAGACACCGATGTTCAATACGCCGGAGGCTGCGCCACTGCGGTCAGCGGTGACTGCGGACAAGCCCCAGGGCTTCTACGACGCCACCGTCGACGGAGGTACGGAACTCCCTGGTGAGCCCTACACCCAGGCCGACCCCGCGCAGGCGTTCAGCTGGTGGCGGCCGCGGATGTTGTGGTGTATGTGCATGTGTCGCCGCGTGTCACCACCTCTGGCAGGGTGCATCTCTGGGGTTCCTGGTGAACATGCCGATGTAGTCCGCCGAGACCTCCAGCCGGCGCGCGGATTCCGGGATCGAGGTCACGTAGTCGTAGGCGGTCCTCGCGTGGGCGGAGTCCGGGAAGCTCATGGCGGACAGGCTGCCGTGGGCGAGGGAGCAGGTGGGGCGTTCGGCGGTCATGGCGCGGCCGGCCGCGTCGTAGGTGCGGACGGAGGCGCCGTGGAGGCTGTCGGCGACGAGGGTGCGCCAGGTCTCCCAGGCCCCGGAGACCTGCGGGGAGCTCCATGGGAGGTTGCCGGAGAGCCACTTCTCGTAGTCACCCCGGCCGCCTTGCCCGCCCGGTCCGCTGTGGGCGAGGAGGATGTCGGCGATCCAGTCGGCGCCCGGCCAGCCGGAGGTCGGGCCGGATGCCAGTCCCAGGCACCAGGCGCTGGGATTGCGGCGGGTGAAGGTATGGAGGTCGGGGAGTGCCGAGGGTGGTGGTTTGCGAGTGACTGCGGGGTTGTACCAGATGAGGCTTTTGACGTCGGCTTTGACGGGTATCGCGTAGACCTTGCCGTGGACGGTTGCCAGTCCGCGGAACGGCTCCCGGTAGTCCCTGGTGACGGCGCCGAGCGGCTGGAGGTTGCCGTTCTCGGCGTAGTGGTTCAGCGCTCCCACGCTGCGTAGGGCGGCGGCCTTCTCCAGCCACATCCGCTCGTCGTCGGTGCGCGGTCCGGCAGGGAGCGGCGGCACGCGCTGCTCCGGGCCGGCGGCACGGGCCCGGAGTTCTGAAGGGCTGCTGAGGGTGTCCTCATTTCTCGTCGTCATGGCCGGCTGGCTGCCAGCCGTTTCCTGCGGTGCGTTGCATCAGGTATACGTCCGGCCACGAGGTCCGGCGGTCGGTGATGACTAGGGTCCGTCTTCAAAGATCATTGGGTTGGTGGATCATGGTGGGGCGATACGCCGCCATGAACTCACCGATCAGGAGTGGGAGTTACTCGCTCCGCTGATACCGCGGGCCGCTACGGGACGGCCGCGTGTGTCGGACCGACAGGTCATCAACGGCATGGTCTACAAGATCCGGACCGGGATCTCCTGGCGTGACCTGCCGGAACGCTACGGGCCGTGGCAGACGGTCTACACGCGCTTTCGCCGTTATGCCCTGGACGGCGTGTTCACCCAAGCTCTCCAGTACATACAGGCCGAGGCGGACGCGGCCGGCGATATCGACTGGCTCGTCCAGATCGACTCCACCGTCGTCCGCGCTCATCAGCACGCTGCCGCCACCGGCCGAAAAGGGGGCCCGGCAGGACGGACGAAACGGATGATCACGCCCTTGGCCGGTCCCGTGGAGGGCTGAGCACCAAAATCCACCTCGTCTGCGACGGCCGTGGCCGGCCACTCGCGATCCTGCTGACACCCGGCCAACGCCACGACAGAATCTGTGCACAGCCCCTCCTGGAGCGGATCCGGGTCCCTCGCCTCGGCATGGGCCGACCCCGCCGCCGCCCTGACCAGGTCGTCGCCGACAAGGCGTACAGCTCCCGCGGCTTCCGCACCTACCTGCGTAAACGCGGCATCGCACACACCATCCCAGAGAAGACGGACCAACGGCGCCACCGTCACAACCGTGGCCGTCATGGTGGCAGGCCACCAGGATTCGAACGCCAGGTCTACCGTCAACGCAACGTCGTCGAACGCTGCTTCAATCGCCTCAAGGGCTTTCGCGGCATCGCCACCAGATACGACAAGACCGCTGCCTCCTACGAAGCCGCGGTCAGTCTCGCGTCGTTCCTGCTCTGGGCAAGATCCGTTTGAAGACGGACCCTAGGATCCAGTCCAGGTCCCCGATCAGTCGCTTTCCCGCAGGGCCGCAGTCTCTGCCTCGCGCAGCCTTCCGTGCACTCGTGAGCCGGAGGCTATGTGCTCCCTCGCCAGCCGTCTGGGAGCCCATAACGGGAGCCGCATCCGCCTTCCGGCGAAGGGGCGGGGCGGCCTTCCACATCAAAGGATTCGCGCCTGGCCCCCTCGGGCGCGAAGCCGGTTCCAGCCACCCGCAACGGCAGCCAACCGGCCGCAACGAGGGTCGTTGGGCGTGTAAGGGCGGCCGCTTTGGTGAACTGAGTGGCCTGAAAGCCACCCTGATCGAGGAGCTGAGAGCGGGGAAAAATATGCATGGCGTGGGTGAACACGGCACCAGGCAAGCTCGCGGGACTCCGCGTGTTCGAAGGAGACTCCCAGCTCGAAGACCGCTTCTTCGAAGGGAGCGGCGTGTTCGCAGTGACGTTGCCCGGCGCCGTGCGACTTGGCTACCTCTGCTCAGCTGGCCGGACTGACGCCTGCCACAGACCGCTAGCCGTACTGCAGGCGGCGCCCACACTGCTATATCCGGCATAGAGTTCGAATGTTATCAGCCATCAACTCACGCCAAGAGACAGGCGATTGGCCCCCTGGCAGGCCCGGACCGTACCATCTCGCCATGGCAAAGGCACCCGTTCTCACGCCCCAGGCGCACGACTTCCCGCGCTGGTATCAGGATCTGGTCAACAAGGCCGAGCTGGCCGACAACGGGCCAGTTCGCGGCACAATGGTAATCCGACCGTACGGGTACGGCCTGTGGGAGCGGGTGCAACAGGAGATGGACGCCCGCATCAAGGAAGCGGGCGCCTCCAACGCATACTTCCCCCTCTTCATCCCGCAGTCGTACCTGACGAAGGAGGCCGAGCACGTCGAGGGCTTCGCACCCGAACTTGCGGTCGTCACACATGGCGGCGGCAAGGAGTTGGAGGAGCCGGTCGTTGTCCGGCCCACCTCCGAGACGATCATCAATGACTATTTCTCTAAGTGGGTGCAGAGTTACCGTGATCTGCCATTGCTGATCAATCAGTGGGCGAACGTGGTGCGTTGGGAAATGCGACCGCGTGTCTTCCTCCGGACGACCGAGTTCCTGTGGCAGGAAGGACACACTGCCCACACGTCGTACGAAGAAGCCCGTGATTTCGCCGCCCACATCCATTGCGATGTCTACGCCGACTTGATGGAAAACGTCCTCGCGATGGACGTCGTCCCCGGACGCAAAACAGCCAAAGAGCGATTCGCGGGAGCCATCAACACCCTTACCCTCGAAGGCATGATGGGCGACGGCAAGGCGCTCCAGATGGGCACCAGCCACGAGCTTGGGCAGAACTTCGCAAAGGCCTTCAACACGCAGTACCTGTCGAAAGAAGGCAAGCAGGAGTACGTCTGGCAAACCTCCTGGGGCGCGACGACCCGCATGATCGGCGCTCTGGTGATGATGCACGGTGATGACGACGGCCTCCGCGTCCCGCCGCGTCTGGCGCCGATCCAAGCCGTGGTTCTCGCGATCAAGGAAGACGAGGCGGTTCTGGCCAAGGTCCGCGAACTCAGCGACCGTCTCCGGGCGGCAGGCATCCGCACCCAGGTCGACGACCGCACCGACACTCCCTTCGGCCGCCGCGCCATCGACTGGGAGCTCAAGGGCGTACCCGTACGTATCGAAGTGGGTCCACGCGATCTGGAGAACGGCACCGCCATGCTGGTCCGCCGCATCGCCGGAGACAAGCAGCCGGTCGCGCTCGAAGCGCTGACCGAGTTGCTGCCCAAGGTACTGGAAGACGACCAGATGTTGTTGCTGACGCAGTCCCGCGAACGCCGCAAGAGTCGCACTACCGATGTGAACACGATCGAAGAAGCTGTAGAGGCCACGAGCACCGGCTGGGCACGCATCTCCTGGGCCAAACTAGGCCCGGAGGGCGAGGCGAAGCTCGCCGAGCAGGGCGTGTCCGTCCGGTGTCTGGTCTCCGAGGACGGCTCGGTCCCTGTGAGCGACGACCAGCCGGACAACGTCGCTCTTGTGGCTCGCGCCTATTGATACGCACCTGCCGACCATATGGCGTCGGCGCCTGTCGGGCGCTGAGACAGGAGTGAGAAGGGCGTGGCGCTCCTCTCGCTCCTGCGTCGTCTCATCATGCGCAGAAGTTAAGCAAGCCAGCCTGAGCCTTGCGGGCTCACCCGGCAGCCGAGCCACCTTCGTTGGTGGTGACTGACCACGGTCGGCCCCAGCCTGGCGCACCCAGCCTGGACGGTTCCTTAGGTATGGCCTGAACCCGTCGCAGCGTGCGCGATGTTACGGCCTGTGGAGGGAATGATGGCCCTTTCTGCCGATGATCGGTGACGCGATTCGGACTGAATTCGTGATCCGCTGGGTCTCGGTCCAGTTCGGCGGTACTCGCGGGTCCGCCCGGTGATGGGAGTGCGCTACGGTCAGCGAAGTCAACCTGGATCCCAGCCGCGGATGGCGCGCTGTCTACGCTCGGTACCTGCTCGGGCGCGGCGTGTCCACGGCAGGAACGAGCCTGGTCAACGTCGTGATGGCGTTCGCGGTTCTTCGGGCGGGCGGGGACGGTTTCGATGTGGGTCTAGTCCTGGCCTCCTCGTTTCTCTTCCTGACGCTGATGCTTCCGGCAGGCGGAGTGTTGTCCGACCGCATGCCCCGGCGGGCCGTATTGATCGGCGGGAACAGCCTGCTGGCCGTCACTCAGGCCATGTTGGGCCTGCTGCTGTTCACCATGGGACACAGGACGGCAGTTTGGATGTTCGTGGTGGCCGCCGCGGTGACGGGGGCCACCACAGCCGTGGTTCAGCCAGCCTTCCAGGGCATGATCGTGCAGATCGTGCCCACCACCGCGATACAGCGAGCCAACGCATCGCTGCGGCTAGTGGTGAACGTGGCGCGGGTCGCCGTCCCCGGGCTGGGGTCAGCACTGGGTGCAGCCTTCGGGTACGCACAGGTGCTGCTCGGGGCCAGTGCGGCCTTCGCTCTGTGCTCTGTAATCTTTGTGGGGCTGCGGCTGGAGGGGATGCCGCGTCAGGCCGGCCGGGGGCTGCACCATGTCCGCGAGGGTTGGGCGGCGTTCCGCAGCCGACCATGGCTGTGGGGTTATGCCCTGGCCGGAGCGGTCGCGTATCCGCTGTGGATGGCCGGCTACCAGCTGCTCGGTCCGCTGATCATGTCGGGTCGGCCGAGCGGGCAGCAGCATTGGGGCTGGGCGGTGTCGGCGTTCTCCGGCGGGATGGTCATGGGTTCCCTCATCGCCATGCGCTGGAATCCGCGTCGGCTGATGCTCGCATGTGTATGTGTGCAGGCGCTATGGCCGCTTCCGCTGGGCGTTCTGGCGGTGCCGGTGCCCTCGGGGTGGCTGATGGCTGCCATGCTGATGAGCGGTACAAGCATGGAGCTGGCTGTGGTCTTCTGTGAAACGGCCAAGCAGCAGCACATTCCCGAGCAGCTGATCGGGCGGGTGTCGTCCCTGGCAATGATCGGCGAGTCGGCCTTGGTTCCCTTGGCCTATGTCCTGGCCGGGTTCGTGGCGGACCGTGTCGGGTCGACACCGGTCATGTGGCTCTGCTGCCTGGGCGTGCTGGTGTCCTCTCTCGTCCTGCTGGCTGTGCCCAGCATTCGCCGCCTGGCACGGGTGGAGGAGCTCGTCGTGCACGGCACGGCCGCTGCTACGGTGCGGAGCGGCACCCGCTGACCGGGCCCGGCGAGTTCCCCCGGCTCTCCATGGGCGGTGCCCCGGTCCGCCTGAACGGACCGGGGCACCGTTGTACGTCATCTGCCGCTCGCCGTTGGCGATTCAGCCAGAGAGTCCGGTCTCGCCAGCGATGGTGATCCGCCGGGTGGTCTTGAGGCTGCCGGGCGCGGGCGGCAGCGCGCGGTGCATCACGGCCGCATTGTCCCAGATGAGCAGGTCCCCGGCTTGCCACTGGTGGCGGTAGAGGTTGTCCTCGGCGGTCGCAGTGGCGTAGAGCAGATCCAGCAGGTCGCCGTCCGGTGCCCCCTGGATCTCCCGCAGCCACTGCTGGTTGAGATACAGGGCGCGGCGCCCGGTCCTCGGGTGATCTCGCACGACGGGATGGGCCAGGTCGCGCAACTCGGCGAGTTTGGCCGCCTGCTCGTCCTCAGGGACGCCGGCGCCCTGCATCTCGCGTAGCGCGATCTCGCGGCATGGATACCAGCCCTTGGCCCCGTCCACACGGTCCTTCACTTCGGCTGGCAGAAGGTCGTAGGCGCGGCGCATATCGGCGAACAGGGTGTCGCCCCCCTCGGCCGGCGAAAGTTCGCAGTGCAGCAGGGTGAGTGCGGTGGGTACATCGGTGAGTGGTCCGTCGGCGTGCCAGTACTCGCCGCCGCCGCCCACCCCGACTCCGTCCACGTTGGACTGCAGGCGGATCTCGGGCCAGCCTGGGTCACGGTGCGCGGCCGGGAAGACCTCTTCCCTGGGGCCGAAGCCTCCGGCGAACGCCGCGTAGCGGGCGTTGTCGAGCTCGAGCCCGCGCAGCACGAGCACTCCATGAACGTCCAGCGCGCGACGTACCCGTTGTGTTGTGGCGGGGTCGAGGTCGGCGTCGAAAGGCAGGGTTATCACCGCACCCAGTCCGAAATCTGTCAGCGGGGTGACATTCTCGCCAATGTGCGTGGTGGGTTCACTTGCTGGCACGGGTGACTCCTTTCAGTACACCTTGGAAGACCCAGGTGTCGTAGTCGATACGCACATGGCCGTGCTCGGCGTACCGGGCGTGCAGATTCCTCAATGCCTCAGCCAGGCGTGACCATGCCGGGTCGGACTCCGCGGGCGCGTAGGAGTTGGACAGCACCCGGCCGAGCAGCGCTTTCTCGTCGAGGAACTGACGGTTCGGCAGTACTTGCCAGGCCGGCAGGTAGCCGAAGAACCTGCTGGCCAGTTCACGTACCCCGTCGGCCCGACTTGCGGCGGCCGCATATTCGGGCAGTTCGCGACACAGCAGTGCATCGATGTCGGCCTGGAGCGCACATCGGCTGGGCACCTGTTCGTTCCAGGCAAGCAGAACCCTGCCGCCGGGCCGCAGGATGCGGGTGAACTCGGCGCGGGCGGCAGGCAGGTCGAACCAGTGGAGTGCCTGGCCCACGGTGATCAGGTCCACCGAGCAATTCGCCAGCCCGGTGCGTTCGGCGGTGCCGTCGACGCTGATGAAACCTGGGTGTCCTGTGAACCGTTCCTCGGCCGCCGACCTCATCGCCGACTCGGGCTCAATTCCGTATACCTGGTAGCCGCTGCGCACCATCGGCTCGCTCAGCAGCCCGGTGCCGGAAGCGACATCGGCGACCACCGCGCCCGCGGGGAGGCCGCCTCCGGGAAGCACTGCAAAGACGGTGTCCGGATAGGATGGGCGGCCCCGCACGTACCAGGCGACGCGATCGGCGTACATGGTCTTGGGATCACCCATCGTTGGCCTCCGGGGCGAACTCGTCAAGCAGTGCGGTCAAGAACTCCTGGTGCCTTCCGGCCCACCGCGCCACGGTGTCCTCGCGGAAGCGGTCCTGGTGGTACCAGTAGTTCGCGGTGAGCGTCTCGCCGGTCACGTCGGCCACCAGGTGGAGGCCAGGGATGCGCCGCAGCGAGCCAAAGTCTGCCTCGGTGAGGTCCGGGTGGCGGACTTCACCGAGGATCTCGGGTACCTCTACCTTCAGTGCGCCGGCGCGCTCGGTCCGGTGGTAGTTGAGGAAGTTGATCGTGGTGTCGGTGAAGTAGGTGTCCTCGGGAAACCCGGAGAAGGCAGGTGCCACCTGGATCAAGTCGGTCGGAGGGTAGTCGGTACGGGTGGTCATCGCCTCCACCAGTCGTTGGCACTGCCCGACGAGTGCGGCGTCTGTGCGTCCCTGACTGCGGATCGGCAACGGGAACGGGGCGGTGAACGGGCCGAGCGTGTTCGACCAGCTCGCCTGGGAGCGGCCGCTGCGGATCACAGCGATCACGGGGTCACTGGTGTCGCCGATTGCGCCGACGAGCCGTGCATAGGAGGCGAGCAAGACCGCGAAAGGAGAGGTCTGGAGTACGTCAGCCGCGGCCAGCATCCGCTTCCACTCGGTGAGCGGTCGCGAATAGCGGCGGGCAGGGCAGGCGGTGGTCGTGACGAAGCCCGGGTGGCCAGGCAGGGCGGTGGTGCGGTCCAGTCCGGAGAACAGTCCGGTGAAGAAGGCGCGGTCGGTCTCGATGGGGCCCGTGAGATACCTGCGCTGGTACTCGGCATACTCCCGGTACTGTGCCGGTGCTGCCGGGAGCGTCCCGCCCTCGTACAGTTCCCGCAGTTCGGAGAGGAAGGACGAGAGCGCGGAGCCGTCGAACTCCAGGTGCTGGGCGCCGATCAGGACCATGAACCGGTCCTCGGCCAGCGTGCAGCATCGGATGGTCCAGGAGGGGCGCGCATAGGGGTCGGGCATGTTTTGGCGGCACCGGTCGACCTCGTCTGCGACTGCACGCGCTCGGTCGGCTTCGGCCAGGCTGCTGTAGTCGGCGAAGAGGTCGGCGTCCGGAGGCAGTACCTCATCGACGGACATGACCTCGACCTTGTCGTTGGGATAGCGGTAGCGCAGCAGTTCGTGCCGACCGATGACCTCGCGCAGCGCGCTGCGGAAGGCGTCCCGGTTCAGCGGTGCGTGGAAGATGACGGGGACGGTCCGCTGCCCGTACGACACGTCCCGTACCAGCCGCAGCCAGCGTCGTTGCTGGAAGGTCAGTGGTGCTGGTCCGTCCACGGCGGTGGTGGGCCCGGCCGACTCGGCCGTCTGGGTGGCCGTGGCAGCTGCCCAGGAGTCGTCGAGTACGTGGTCGAGATGCGCAGCCAGCTCGCGGACCGTGGGGTGGCTGAAGAGCACCTTGGGTTCGAGTGAGCAACGCAGTCTGCGCTGAAGCTCGTTGCGCACCTGGATCGCACTCAGCGAGTCCACGCCCAGGGCGCTGAACGGGTCCTCCTTGTTGATCCGCGCCTCGCCAGTGCCGAGTACCTGCGCAATCACTCGGGAAACATGGTCGGACAGCAGCGTCAGCCGCTGGTCCCCCGTCGCGGTGACGATGGCCGTGAGGTCCGTTGCCTGGGATTCCGCAGGTTCCTCTGCAGGCAGCAGCTCGGCGAACTTGGGATTGCCGGTCAGATTGTGCTGGGCCAGGAAGACGGGCCAGTCATTGGGCAGGACGCAGACCTGCGGGAGTGTACTCGCGAGCCCGTGTTCGAGCACAGCCGCGCCGGCTTCGGCACTGAACCGCCCCATGCCGCGCTTGAGTACCTGTGCGAGCAGTTCGGGCCTTTCGGCGAGTTCTCCGGCGCCGGTCCAGGCACCCCAGTTGATCGAGAGGGCCGGCAGCCCGGAGGCCCGTCGGTGCCAGGCGAGCGCGTCGAGGAACGCGTTCGCAGCGGCGTAGTTGGCCTGTCCGAAGTTGCCCAGTACCGAGGTGGCCGAGGAATACATCACGAACCAGTCCAGATCGATTCCGCGAGCGATGGTGGCCTGGTGCAGCAGCCAGGAACCGCGCACTTTGGGCGCCAGCACCGCTTCGAACCGGTCCCAGTCCAGCTCGGTGAGCAAGGCGTCGTCCAGCCGTCCGGCGCAGTGCAGGATGCCTGCGAGTGGTGGGGGGACGCTGTCGAACAGCTCGTCTACCTGGTCGGCTTCCGTGATGTCCACCGAACGCACGGTGACGTCGACTCCCTGATCACGCAGCCCGGCGAGCACTGCGGCGGTCTCCTCGGACGGTGGACGCCGTCCGGCCAGGATGAGGTGCCGGGCGCCGCGGTCAGCGAGACGCTGCGCCGCAAGCAGCCCGAGTCCGGTCAGGCCGCCGACGACCAGATAGCTGGCGTCCGGCCGCAGGGGCGGCATCTCGTGCACTCGCGGTGCGCGGACGAGCCTCGGCGCGTACCAGCCTTCTGCGCGCAGGGCGAGTTCCCGCTCTCGTGGACGGGAGGCCAAGAGAGCGGCCAGGACGCGTGCCTCGTCGGCGATCGCGGTGCCGGGCAGGTCCACCAGCAGGCAGTCCAGGTCCGGGTGTTCGACCATGACGACACGGCCGAACCCCCACAATGGGGCCTGCGTCGGTGTCACTGCATCGTCGGGCCCGGCCGCGTGTGCCGCCCGGGTTGCCAGGCACAGCGGCGCGCCGATGTGTGCGGCCGTCTGCGCAAGGGACAGCGCTTCCCGCAGTCCTGGTCCGACAGCGTCGAGTGCATCACCCTCGGCGGTCCTGTTCACGTACAGCACTCCGAAGCCGGGATGCGCGGTCAACAGTTCGGCCACCTGCGCGCACGTGGCGGGCAGGCAAGGAAGGCCACTGTCTCGCAGGGCTGGTGCGAGGCCGTCGTCGGCAGCTACGACCAGCCAACCCGGGACACCGCGTCCCTGCTCACCGAGCGTGATGGGGCGCCAGCTCAGCTCGTGCTGAAGGTCCGGCCACGGTGCCTGTGCCCCCCGTTCCTGCACTGTGTCCGGTGCGTCCACCCAGTGCCGCTCCCGCTGGAACGGGTAGACCGGCAGGTGAACGGGGCGGCCCCGGCGTGGTGACAGAGCTGTCAAGTCCACCTCGCACCCGGCTTCCCACAGTCCGCCCAGGCTGTTGAGAGCGGTGGTCACATCGTCCTGCTTGCGGTGCAGAGAGGGCAGCCAGCGAGCTGGCAGATCGGGCAGAACCTCCTGGCCGATGCTGAGCAGCGTCGGCGAGGCACCGATCTCGACGAAGGCTCCTGCGCCGGGGACAGCCGCCGCGCGCAGTGCGTCAGCGAATCGCACGGTCCGACGCACCTGGTCGCCCCAGTACTCCGGCCGACACACCTGATCGGCGGCAGGACCACCGGTGAGGTTGGAGAGGAAGTCGATTCGTGGCTGCTGAAGTTCCATACCCGCCGCGGCGGCGGTCAGCCCGGCACGCAGCGGTTCCATCATGCGTGAGTGGCCGGCCCGAAGTGTCCGCAGCGGCTTGACGCCGAGACCGTGTGCAGTGAGCTCGGCGCAGGCCCGCGTGATCTCTACTCGAGGGCCGGAAATCACCGTGTTGGAGGGTGAGTTGACTACGGCCAGATCGACTTCGGCGCCTACGTCGACGAGCACGGTTCGCACGGTCTTTTCGTCAGCGAAGACCGCTGCCATGCCGCCGTCCTCGGGCATGTCGAGCATGAGCTCGGCCCGGGCGACGATCAGCTCGAACCCGTCTTCTGGGCGGAAGACGCCGGCTACGCAGGCGGCGGCGAACTCGCCGAGGCTGTGCCCCAGTACGGCGTCGAACTCTACTCCCGCCGATTCCCAGAATCGGGCCAGTGCCAGCTGGGTGGTGTAGATCAGTACGTGCGCCTCACGTACCCCGGTCACCGGTGCACCCTGTTCCACGCCGGGCCCGTAGAGGGCCTCACCGAGAGTACGGCCCAGTTGTGGGGCGGCCATGTCGTCGAAGGAGTCCAGTGCGGCGCGGAACGCCTTCGAGTGCTGGTAGAGACCTCGTCCCATACCGAGGTATTCCGCGCCGTGGCCGGTAAAGAGGCCGACAATCCGGTCGCTGCGGATCGGTTCGGTGGCAGGCGGGCGCGCCGCGAGGCGGTCCAGTTCCCGGATGGCCGTCTCCCGGTCCCCGACCACCAGGGCCCGCCGGGTCTCCAGCCGAGTGCGGCCGGCGCGTAAGGTGTATGCAATGTCGGCCGACTGCAGCCCAGGGTCGGTGCGCAGCGCGTCACGGTGCCGGCCAGCGAGGTTCGCGAGTGCGGCGGGCGTCCGCGCGGTCAGCGGTAGCAAATACGCTCCGGTGCCAGCGCCGTCTTCTGCATCCGTGGTGTGCTGTGGCGCTTCTTCCAGTACGAGATGGGCGTTGGCCCCACCGAGCCCGAAGGCACTGACTCCCGCGCGGCGCGGTACGCCCTCGTCGGCTGGGAAGGCAATGGGTTCGGTGTTGATGTAGAACGGCCCTTCCTCCAGTCGTAGTTCGGGGTTGGGCCGCTTGAAGTGCAGGGTCGGCGGGATGGTCTGGTGGCGCAGCGCCAACACGGCCTTCATCAGTCCGGCCATTCCCGCTGCCCAGCCGAGGTGGCCGAGGTTGGTCTTAACCGAACCCAGCGCGCAGCGGCCGTGGTCGTCGCCCTCATCGAACACCTGGCGCAGCGCATCCACTTCGATGGGGTCGCCGACCGGGGTGGCCGTGCCGTGCGCCTCCACGTAGCGCACCGTACGCGGCGGGACGCCGGCGCTCGCCAAGGCCTGGGCAACCGCCTGCGCTTGTCCCTGCGCACTGGGTGCGGTCATGCCTGCCTTGGCGGCACCGTCGTTGGTGGCCGCGCTGCCCAGCAACACGGCGTAGATGTCATCGCCGTCAGCCACCGCGTCCTTCAACCGCTTCATCGCGACCACGCCCACGCCACTGCCGAACACGGTGCCGTCAGCGTTTTCCTCGAAGGCGCGGCAATGCCCATCAGGGGAGAAAGGCATGCCCGGCTCCCGCAGGTGTCCGGACAACTGCGGCACTGGCACACAGGCCGCTCCGGCAAGCACCAGGTCGGCATCGCCGGCCAGCAGCGCCCGCCGTGCGTAGTGGACCGCGAACAGCGAGGTAGCGCACGCCGCGTTTAGATTCATGCTCGGGCCGCGCAGGTCCAAGGTGTAGGACACCCTGCTGGTGAGGAAGTCCTTATCGTTGGCCACCAGCATCGCCACATCGGCGGCGGAGTCCATAAAGTTGCGGTCGACCCGTGGGCTCTGTGTGGGATTCAGGTTATTCATGAGGTACGTGCTCGGCCCGCTGCCGCCGAAGACACCGATCCGCCCGGAGAACGTTCGAGGGTCGACGGCCGCGTCCTCTAGGGCCTCCCACGAGCATTCCAAGAAGAGCCGGTGCTGGGGGTCAAGCTGTCTGGCCTCTCGTGGCGTGAGCCCGAACAGCTCGGCGTCGAAGAGGTCGATGTCCGGGAGCACCGAAGCCGCGGGCACGAAGTTCTCGTCGTCAGCCGGACCACGCTCGAAGTGGGTGATCGACTCGACGCCCGCGCACAGGTTCTTCCACAGGCGTGCGGGGGTGTCGGCTCCGGGGAAGCGGCAGCCCATGCCGACGATGGCGATGCGGTCGTCGGTGCCGATGTTGGCCGTCACCTCAGGCGCCGCGGCTGGACGGCCGTCAAGTGCTTCCGCGAGCAGCCGCACGGTCGGGCTCTCGAACAGGCGCACCCGGCTCACGGTCGAATCGGTGGCCTCCCGCAGCCGCGCGACGACGGTGTTTGCGAGTAAGGACGTGCCGCCGAGATCGAAGAAGCGGTCGTCGATACCTACCGAGTCGACGTCCAGCACTTCCTGCCAGACTGTCGCGACCAGGCGCTCGGTCGCGGTCCTCGGCGGTGCGAAGGTGGTGGCCAACGGGGGACGTTCGCGGGTGGCGGGCGGCAGCGACTTGCGGTCGACCTTGCCGCTGGACGTCATGGGCAGCGCGGGCATCCGCATCCATACGGTGGGCACCACGGCCTCTGGCAGTTCCGTCAGCAGGTGCTCCCGCCAGGAAGTGCCGTCCTCGCGGGAGGGCCGCTCGTTCTTGGCTGCGCCGCGCGGCAGCACATAGCCGACCAGCTGCTTTTCGCCGGAGGGCATGCGCCGGGCGACCACCGCGCATGCGGCGACGTCAGGGTGCCGGCTGAGCACCGCCTCGATCTCGGCGGGCTCGACCCGTACGCCCTGGATCTTGAGCTGGTCGTCCGAACGACCCAGGAACTGGTAATCGCCGTGGGGAAGTTGCACCACCAGGTCACCTGTCCGGTAGGCCCGGCCGAACTCCGTTTCCACGAACCGTTCAGCGGTCAGCTCCGGCTGTCCGAGGTAGCCGCGTGCCAGGCAGATGCCGGAGACCCACAGCTCGCCGTGATCCCCGGGCGCGACCGGCAGCCGGTCCGGCCCGAGTACGTGCAGGCCCGCCCCTGGGACGGCGGTGCCGATCGGGGCCAGCGCCGGCCACGTGTCCGGGTCGCCGGACAGGACGGCCGTGGTAACTACATGAGTCTCAGTCGGCCCATAGACGTTCTGCAGCACGCAGTGGGGCATGCTCCGCCACCACTCCACGATCCCGGGTGTGATGACTAGTTGCTCACCGCCGGACATCACCTCTCGCAGCGAGCCGGTGTTCGCGCCAGTGCGCGCTGCGGTGTCGGCGAGCTGCTGCAGGGCCACCAGTGGGAGGAAGACGCTGGTGATCTGGTGTTGTTCGATCAGCGTCAGCAGTGCCTGCGGGTCGCGCCGGTCTGTCTCGTCCGGAATCACCAGGGTGCCGCCGGCCGCCAGGGTGACGAAGATGTCCAGGAAGGACACGTCGAAGGTGAGCGCGGTGAACTGCAGGGTCCGCATCGGCTGATCGGCGTGGTGGGCCGCGCTGAGTGCCAGCTGGTACTGGATCAGGTTGGCCAGGGGCCGGTGCGCCATCGCTACGCCCTTGGGCTTACCGGTGGAACCGGAGGTGAAGAGCGTGTAGGCGAGGTCGTCCAGCTTTGGCCCTTCGGGTACCGGGTTGGTGGGTTCTATGGTGTCGACGTCCAGAAGCGTCACGTCGTCGAACAGGCCTGTTGGTGATGCGCCGTTGACTAGCACGAGCCGGACGTTGCCGGTGTCGAGGATGTGTTTGACGCGTTCCGGTGGCAGGTCAGGGTCCACAGGTACGTACGCCGCTCCGGCCTGCAGCACGCCGAGCAGTGCCGGCACCAGTTGCAGCGAGCGCGGCAGGCACACCGCCACCAGGTCCTCGGCGCCCAGTCCGTGGTCGCGCACCGCGGTGGCCACCCCCGCCGCCAGGCGTATCAGTTCCCGATAATTGAGTAATTCGTCGTGGAAGATCACGGCATCGGCGTCGGGGGTCTGCCGGGCGCGGGCAGCCACCATTTCGGGCACGGGGAGCAGGGTTTGGGACATGGGGCTCCTTACAGGGGATGGGCGGCCGTTATCGGTTGGCAGCACGCAGGCACGGCGGTGCTCTCCCGCGGACCTGCGATGACGTGGCGAGAGGTCTGCGGCGGTGGCGCTTACCCGGTCGCTGCGTCTTGGGGCGTGCGTCCGGTTCCGTTGGCCCGCACAGCGGCGTATGTGGCGTTCACCAGTGCGGTGGCACGTCGGTCGGGGAGCTCGTAGAGGTGCTTCATGCGGGTGGGGAGATAGGCGAAGGCGAGTTCGTTTTCGGGGTCGGCGAAGGCCAGCGCTCCGGTGGAGCCGATGTGTCCGAAGGCCCGTGTGCCGCTGCCTGGCCAGAGCCTTCCGCCGGGCAGCATGTAGCCGAGGCCGAAGGAAGTGTCGAGCCGCCAGACCTCGTCGGTGCCGTTGGCATGCGGAGTACGAGCCCGGTCCACCCATGCAGGTTCGAGCAGCCGTATGCCGCCGGGCGCGCTGACCAGAGCGGCAAACAGCCTTGCAACGGCGGCCGCGGTGCCGTACCCGGCTGCTGGGCGTTCCACCGTGTGGTAGCGGCTGTCGTTCATGTCATCGAAGCTCATCGCGGTGCTGCCGAAGGTGGCGCGGTAAAACAGCGAGGTGGGGTCCTTTACCGCCAAGCAGTACTCGCCGATCGACGGGTCGAACCGTTCCTCGTCCTCCCCGGGCACCACCACTCCAGCCAGCCTGGGTACGTCCGACGGGTCGAGTCCGATGTGCAGGTCGATGCCGAGCGGTTCGCTCAGCAGCTCTTGGACCAGCCGGCCTTCGGTGCTGCCAGTGGCTCGGCGCAGCACTTCGGTGAGTAGGAACCCGAGCGTGATCGCGTGGTAGCCGTGCCGCGTGCCGGGCGTCCACAGCGGGCGCAGACCCGTGAGCATGTCCAGGACCGGCTCGCGCTCAATTTGGTCGGACAGGGTCACGGGCCGGGGGAAGACGGGAATGCCCGCGCGGTGTGAGAGTGCGGTGGTGAGGGTGATCCTGGCCTTGCCCGCGGCGCCGAACTCCGGCCAGTGCTCGGTGACTGGGGCGTCCAGGTCGAGCACGCCGCGCTGCGCGGTTATCAGGGTCACGGCGGCCAGCACGGCCTTGGTCACCGAGGTCAGGGCGACGAGTGTGTCGTGCCGCCACGGCGTGCCGGAGACCGGGTCGGCTACCCCGCCGTAGAGATCGGCCACCGGTTGACCCCGGTGGTATACGCACAGGCCGGCTCCTGCCTCTGCGCCCGTCTCGAAGTGTCGCTGGAAGACCGCGCGCACCTCATCGAAGCCCGGTTCGGTGGTGCCGTGCACGGCAGTGGTGATCGACGTGTTCATCGCTCCCCTTCGTCTGTGCACAGCACCGGAAGCCGTTCGAGGCCGCGCATGAGCAGGCCAGGTCGTATGGTCAGTTCCTCGGGAGCCACGGCAAGGCGTAAGCCCGGCAGTCGATGCAGCAAGGTCTCGAAGGCAATCCGTCCCTCCAGACGTGCCAGCGGAGCCCCGAGGCAGTAATGCGCACCGTGTCCGAACGCCAGGTGCCCGGTGGCATCACGGCGGATGTCCAGGTCGTCTGGGCAGGGGAATCGCGTCGGATCGTGCCCCGCCGCGCCGAGCACGACGTATACGGTGTGGCCCTGCTCGATCCGCACTCCGCCGATGTCGATGTCCTCCTTGGCGAATCGCGGGGTGGCCACCTCCAGTGAGCCCGCGAGGCGCAGGAACTCCTCGACGGCTCCGGGGACAAGGGCTGGGTCCGCCCGTAGTTCGGTCATTTGTCTGGGCTCGGTGAGTAACGCGGCCATGCCGTTCCCGACCAGGTTGACGGTGGTGTCGTGCCCGGCGACCAGGAGCAGAAAGCCCATCGAGACCACGTCCTCGACGCTGAGCTCGCCTTGGCGGTAGGAGTCGCCGAGCGCGGAGTACAGCGTTCCGTCGGGCTTGGCGAGTTTGCGCTCCAAGAGGTCGGATAGGTAGCGGCGCATCGATCCCGCGGCGTCGAGCACGGCTTGGGCGTCGGCCTGTTCGCTGGCCACCAGGACGGCCGACCAGGCCCGGAACGCCGCACGGTCCTCGAAGGGCACGCCCAGTAGAAGGCAGATGACCTGCAGTGCCATGGGGAATGCGAAGTCGTCGATCAGGTCACCGCGGCCCTCGGCTACGAGACCGTCGATCAGCTCGTCGGCGATCTGCTGGATTGTTGGCCGCATGTGCCGCACCCTGCCGGCCGTGAACTCGCGCTGTACGGTGGCTCGTAGTCGGGTGTGCTCCGGTGCGTCCAGAGTGAGCAGGTTGCGGAAGAGCGGACGTGAGTGGTCGCCCTCGCGCTGCGGTTGCCGCTCGTGCCAGGAGGGTCCGCCATACGCGGAGTTTTTCGACAGCCTCGGGTCGCTCAGCAGTGTCCGCGCGTGCTCGTAGTCGGTGACGAACCAGCCGGGCGCCCCGTTGGGCACATCGAGCCAGCGTAGGCCGCCGTCATCCCTGATCTCGTCGTACAGCCGGTATGGGCAGCGTTTGAACTCCCTGTCGAACACCGGGATGACGGCGTCATTCACTGGCTGGCTCCTTCGAGTGGTCCGGTGGCACCAGATGGATGCCGGCCCGCCTGACGTGGAATGCGGGCAATCCGTCGGCGACGCACAACAGGTCCGCGTAGACGGTGGGTTCGGGCCCGTTGATGACCTCACTTACGAACACCTGATAGGTCAGTGAACGGGTGTCTGGGGTGACCTGCCCCCTGCAGCGCAGGTCGTAGGGGATCCCCGGCACCGGTTCGAAGTGCCAGCCGTCGCGGTCCACGGTGTGGCCCAGTGCGGCAAGGTAGAAAGCAAGCGCCTGCAGGCCGGCCTCGAACATCAGGGTGCCTGGCATGCACGGGTCATTGAGGAAGTGCCCGGCGAAGTACCAGTCGTCGGCGGCTACGGTCGTCTTTGCGCAAAGGTAGCCCCGACCCCACGGCCCGCCTCGCGGGTCGAACTCGCTGACTTCGTGTAGTAGTTGCAGGTTGCCGCCTGGCAGGTGGGGCGTGGCTCGGTGCGTCTTGGTCGGTTCCCATCCCGGTCCGAAGCAGTCGGCTGGACGGCCCTCGGTGAATGCGCGCAGCGCGTCCCGGTCGAAGTTGCGGAGCTCGGTGGGGACCGTGGGCGGGTCGAGTCGCGCGGGTGGTGGCGGGTGGGCTTCGGGGGTCCAGGTGATGCCGCCGGAGCCGTCCAGTTCCTCGGTGGTGAAGTGCCCGGCTTGGCCTTCGCTCAGGGTGAGCCGGAGTCGGTTGCCGGTGTAGCAGTCGTAGCGGAAGAAAAGCAGCCGTACTCCGTCGTGTTCCACGTGCCGGTCGATGCTGATCTCGTATCGCAGTCGTTCGCCGGGGGTCGGTAGCGGGCCATGGAAGGTGACCCGGCAGCCGAGGAGCCGGTACACCCGGTCTTGCGGGTTGTCCAGGTCCACGCCGAGCCAGCTGATCAGCAGCAGGTCCGCCTGCCCGGCCTCGACGAAGGGTCCGGGTGCCATCCGGCCGGCCGGATCGAGGTACCACGCGTTAGCGGTCACGTCGGTCTCAGTGTGGATCGAGCCGGTGCCCATGCTGCCCTGTTCCCCCTCGATCCGGGTGACCCGGTCGGCCAGCAGCATCGGGGGACCCGGCATCCGTGTTTGCCGCGGCCGATCGTCCTGAACGGCGAAGGCCGGGCCGAAAAGGTCAGAGATGCGGCCTGAGGCCAGATGCTCCAGGTCCTTTCGGGTCCACACCGGGCGGTCGCCTCGCGGGGCGGGTGCGGGGAGGCCGATGTGCACGGGCGCCTTGGCTTGGGAGCCGGCCATCGATGCCAGCGCGCTCGCGCGGCCGGTGAGGAACCGCCGGTGCGTCTCGGCCTGCACGCCGAGGTATGTACGGTGTGCGGCGCAGAGCGTGTCGTGGAACGCGGCCAAGGGGGACGGAGGTGGGCCAATGAGCACCGGCTCAGGTACCGCAGCGGGCGCGCCGGTCTGGGAGAGGCTGGACTCGGGCAGTGTTTCGGGCCTGGTGACCTTGGGGAGTTCGGGCGCACGTGGCATCCGCGCCGCTTCGGGCCGGATTCCGGGCAGGAGTAAGGGCTTCTGGGTCAGCGGAAGTGTGATAACTGGTTTCGGCGCCTTGTTGAACAGCGCGCGGTGGTCGACTTCGACACCGGCTGCCATCAACTCGGCCACGGCGGTGCGCAGTTGTCCAAGGGGGTTCACCGGCGAGTCCAGCGCAATGGCGATGTGTTCGCGCCCGGCCAGGGTCCGGCTGATCCAGCCCGTGCACAGGCCCTGCGGCCCGTGTTCGATGAACACACGGGCACCGTCCGCCCAGGCGTTGTCGATCGTGCGCACCCAGTCCAGGGAACTCACGGCCTGTGTTGCGACCGCTTGTGCGGCCGTGTCGGGGTCGGGCTCGGTGTAATGGTCACCGGTGGCACCACGGTAGAAGCGGATCCCGGGCAGGGGGCTCGTGGGCAGGCGGTGCACATCGGTCAGCCGCTCACGGGCTGCGGCCAGCTCGGGGACGTGCGCTGCGATGTCGTAGCTCAAGGGCATGCCGGTGGTACCGAGCCTGTGCAGTGCGGCTTCGCAGGCCTTAGGGTCCCCGCCGATCACGCACACGCCCGGTGCGTTACGGGCCATCAGGTGTGCGCGCGGTCCGAGTGCCCCGAGCACTCGGTCGGCGTCCGCCAGTACGACGTACGCGCCCCAGGCGCCCGGTCTTCCCCAGGCGTCGGCAAGTACGCGGTGTGCGCCGGTGATCCCGTCCCGGAACAGTCCGTCGGCGCGCGCCCTTTCGATCAGTGCCGAGAGGTCTGGCCAAACGCCTAAGGCAGCCAGCGCACTGACCTCGCCGGAGGAGTATCCGATCGCGGCGGACGGCCTGATGCCGAGTAGGTCACGAGTGAGCCTGGTGTGCAGGGTGGCGAGCGCGCTCACCCCGTGGATCTGGCCCAGAACATCCGTGGCGGCGTCCGGCGCCGCGCCCAGGACCGGGAACGCCTTGGCCAGCTCGCACCCCATGCCGGGGTAGGCGGCCGAGCCGTTGGTGTACACGAACGCGATCTCGCCGCGGACCGGCTCGTCCCGGTACGCCACGCCGTTCGGGCGGGTCCCCTCGCCTGCCAGCCAGTCGCGGGCAGCCGCGCGGTCGGCCCCCACCACGGCCAGTCTCGCTGGGCCCGCGCCCGGTTCGTCGGCGTCGAGGGCGGCCAGCACGCCGTCCCGGTCTGCACCGGCGAACACCGAGACCTCGGTGTCGTCCAAGGCATCGGTCAGGGACGCGAGGCGTACGTCCGCGGGAAGCGGGCGTGCAGTGTCGCCGTCCCGCACGGCGTCTGCGAGCCTCTTGAGGACGACGACGTGTCCGGCCCAGTCACCCACGAGAGCTGCGTCCGCCTCACCGTTGCGCAGAGCGCGCTCGGCCAGGCTGAGCGCGACTCGCCCGGAGTCATTGTCGTAGACCACCAGGCCCTGGCCGCCCAGATCGCACTGGGCGTTGATGCGATGCGCCAGCAGGTTCGGCATGGTGCCGAGTACGGCCGCCAGATCGAAGGGCCCCGCGCAGGCGTCACGGATCTCGGCCACCCGTTCTGCGGGCACGTCCGGGCCGAGCCTGCCGGGCAGCCGCCAGCGCAGGCCGTAGCGGGCCACTTCTTCGTCGTCGGTACCGCCGATCACGACCATCGTGCGCTCGCGGGGCAGTGCGACGCGTTGGACCGCCCGTCGCGCGGCGGCGAGCAGGCGTCGCTGTGCCGTTGTCGCCCTGGCCAGGTCGTTGGGCGGCACGGCCAATCCGGCCGGAGAGAGCTCTGTACGGTCCCCCGTCGTTGCGGCGCTGCTGACGACTGCCAGCAGTGCCGGAGGCGGGGGCAACGGAGCAGGGGTGGGGTGGTCTGTTTCCGTGAAGGCGTCGACCACGAGATGGGCGTTGGTTCCTCCGAAGCCGAAGGCGCTGACCGCTGCCCGGCGTTGGCCCGGCCACTCCTCGGCCTCGGTCAGTGGCCGTAGCGGCGTGCCACGCAGGATGTCCAGAGGTTCGCTCACACCCAGCGTCGGCGGCCGGACGGCGGCGCGCAGGGCGCCGAGGACCTTCATGAGGCCGGCGAGTCCGCCGACGGCGAGCGGGTGGCCCAGATTGGACTTCACCGAACCGATGGGCAGATCCGTGGCGCCGGAGAACATCCGGACCGAGCTTCGGGCCTCCACCAGATCGCCCACCGGGGTGCCGGTGGCGTGGCACTCCAGTAGGGAGACCGATTCCGGGGCGACCCCGGCTTCGGCGTACGCCGCCCGCATGGCTCTTAGCTGGCCTTCCTCGCCGGGGGCCAGCGGCCCACCGGTCCGGCCGTCGTTGGACAGCCCGATGCCTCGAATGACGCCGAGCACCTCAGCGCCTTCGCGCAGGGCATCGGACAGACGCATCAGCGCCACGGCCGCGGCACCCTCGGCGGGCACCAGCCCATCGGCGGACCGGTCGAGCGGACGGCTCGTTCCCTGGGCGCTGAGCGCGGACAGCGCGTGGAAGGCGTTGTGCACCAGCAGGTTGTCCGCACGGTTCACGGCAGCGGCCAGCATCAGGTCGGCGCTGCCGTCTCGCAGCCGGTCCATGGCTGCCTTGACTGCGACCAGCCCGGATGCGCATGCGGAGTCCAGCGCGAACCCGCCGAGGCCCAGGTCCAGTTCCGCAGCGGCGAATCGCGCTGGCAGGGTGGCGAAATGCCGGTTCCGCTCGTCACCCGGCGGCGGCTCGGGCAGGGCCAGCTCCTTCCGCAGGGGTGCGAGCAGCCAGTCCTCGGCGAGTGCCGCGGCGCTCGCCGAGGGGTAGGCCAGCGTTCCGAGGACGAGACCGGCTCTGGGCTGCGGTCCCGAACGCCCGGATTCGGCGAGTGCCTCCCGCAGCACATGCAGCACCCACTGCGTCAAAGGGTCCAGGGTGGACGGCGGCGCTTCGAAGCCCTGTACGTATCCGCCGACCCGTGGGCCTTGGACCCCCTGTACGGCGTGTGAGTCCTCGTGCCCGTTGAGCCTCCACCTGTGTTCGGGCACCCGGGTGATCGCACACCGTCCGGCGAGTACTGCGTCCCACAGCTGCGTGGGGTCTAGAGCGCCTGGCAGGACGCAGGCATGGCCGACGATCGCAATCGGTTCGGCGGGCACGGCGTTTCCCGTGGCCACAGTCTCCTCCAGTCCAGTTCAGGCGGGGCGGGTGACGAGTTCGACGTCGAGCAGCTCGGCTGCCACGGCGCCGTCCGCGTCGATCAGCGCGATGTCGCATGTGGCAAGTGGGGCAGCGACGCGGCCGGCCCTCAGCACGGCATGCAGCGGACCGGACAGCGGTCCCGGCCGGTGTATCCGTACCTGTCCGACAGCCATCGGCAGCGTCGGCTCGCCGATCACTTCCTGCGCCCACAGCAGCGCCAGTTGCAGGCAGCCGTCGAGGGCGGCCGGGTCGAGCCGCCAGTGCTGGTCCGGCCAGTCCAGCTCGCGCAACCCCCGTACATCGGCCGTAGCACCGGTCATACCCACCCGTGCCTGGTCGCCCAGCACGTGAAAACGCGGTCCGTGGAAGAGCGGTTCACCGTCGTAGCAGACCTCCCGGGGAGCCAGCCCGGGAGATGCGGTCCAGGTCCCGGCAGCCGAGTCCGTTCCCGTACGGGCACGGAAGTGCACGTCCTCGCCGCAGCGCAGCTCCAGTGCGTCCTCTGTCGCCCGCAGTCGCAGCTGGTGGCCGTCAGCCTGCAGCTCGGGCAGCGGAAGGGCCTTGAGCACGCGGAACTCGGTCAGGGTGTCAGCCCCGGCGAGGCGGATGAGCCATTCCAGCGCGAATACGACGGGCAGCACCGGACGGCCGCCGACCTCGTGGTCGGCCAACTGAGACAGGCAACACGCGTCGACGTGGACCAGGCCCTCCGAGCGTCGGCCGGCCGCCGCGCCGAGTCCGCGCCCGGCTTCGATGACGACGCGGACCGGACCCGCCGTGGCAACCTCCTCGGCCAGCGCGCGTGCGCCTGCGTCCAGACTGATGGTGCGGATGCCGGCCTGGGCGAACCGCTCGGCGAGGTCCTCGTTGACCATGCCGCCTTCCCACGGGCCCCAGGCGACAGAACGCACAAGCGCCTGGGGGCGGCGCGCCTGCTCTGCGACGAGGGCATGGTCGAGAACCGTGTTGGCCATCGCGTAGTCGCTCTGTCCTGCATTGCCGAAAACCCCGGCGACAGAGGAGAACCCGAGCACCATGCTCAGCGGGTCGTTCTCTGTGGCTCTCAGCAGTGTGGCCAGGCCGAGCACCTTGGGCCCGAGCACCGCCCTGGCCTGCTGCTCGTCCTTGTCGGAGATCTTGCCGTCGGCGAGTACGCCCGCGCCGTGTACGAGAGCGGTCACCGGTCCCCAGTTGGCCCTCACCCATGCCAGTTCGGCCTCGACTGCGGACGTGTCCTGGATGTCCACGGCGGCGTAACGGACCTGTGCCCCGCACACGGTGATCCGGTCCAGGGTTCGGCGGATCTCTCGGGTCGCGAGGATCTGCTTGGCTTCCGAGATCGGAGCGGCGGCGCCCCGCTCGGCCAGCAGCCGTACCAGCTCCCGCTTGTCGGCAGCCCCGGAGAGGCCGGCGGGCTCCTCGGTAAGCTGTGTGCGACCCAGGAGCAGCAATTTCGGCTGGTAGGTCTCGGCCAGCTCGCAGACCGCTGCGGCGGTGATCCCCCGCCCGCCGCCGGTCACGACGACCACCGATTCGGGGCCCAGGCACGCCGGGGTCGGTTGCCTTTCGGCAGCATCGACACGCGGTACGAGCCTGGTGCCATCCGCCCTCAGGCCGACCTCGGGGTCACTGCCGCCGTTGAGCAGCTCGGACACCACTCGTGCAGCCGTCTCCTGCGGCGGCCGGCCCGCCGCGTCGCAGTCGATCGCCTTGACCGAGACCATTGGCCATTCGTGTGCGGCGGTCCGGGCGAGCCCGGCAAGTCCGGCCGTCCATGCCCGCTCCGGTGCCGCGCCGGTGAGACCGAAGTCACCGCCGGTGTCCTGAACGGTGACGAACAGCCGCGCCTGCGGCCCGGCGAGTGCCTTCGCCGCGGCGAGCGCCGCCACGTTCAGGTCCACCGCCGCCTGTGGTGACGAGGGCTGGGACAAGCCGAGGAACAACACCGCGGATGCGTCGTCCGGCACCTCCCTCGCGGCGACCGCACGCACTCCGGCCGTGGCTAACTCAGTTACCACGAACTCCGCCACACCAGTGTCGTCCTCGATGACGGCGACAAGGCCGTCACCCAGGCCATCGAGGGCGAGGCCAGGCGCGGGTGCGGCCTCGGCAATCAGCTCACTGCGCGTCAGAGATTCCGGCGCGGGCGAGTCAGCCAACTCGGGTGCTGGCGATAACTCCGAGACCTCTGTCCCCGCGTCAGACTCCGCTCCAGCAACACCCTCATACGCTTCGGTGATCTCCGCGATCGTACGCAGCCGGTGCAGCTCCACATCGACAGGGCCCAACTGCCCCGATACCGATGCGAAAATCTCCACCCGCTTGATCGAATCGATACCGAGATCAGCCTCAAGGCTCATCTCAGGCGTAATGATGTCCACGGGGTAACCCGTACGCTCCGCGACCGCCGCACAAATGACCGCCGCAACATCACCACCGGCGGAAGGCGAGTCGGCCAACTCGGGTGCTGCCGATAACTCCGAGACCTCTGTCCCCGCGTCAGACTCCGCTCCAGCAACACCCTCATACGCTTCGGTGATCTCCGCGATCGTACGCAGCCGATGCAGCTCCACATCGACAGGGCCCAACTGCCCCGATACCGACGCGAAAATCTCCACCCGCTTGATCGAATCGATACCGAGATCAGCCTCAAGGCTCATCTCAGGCGTAATGATGTCGACGGGGTAACCCGTACGCTCCGCGACCGCCGCACAAATGACCGCCGCAACATCACCACCGGCGGAAGGCGCATGCTCAGGCGGCGCCTCCGGCGCGGACTGGGTCACCCGTTCGGGACGCTCCGCAGGCTTCGGGCGTACCACCGGCTCGGGAGCGACAGCTGGTTCCGAAGTAATGGTCCCGGACAAGCCGTTGCGCGGTTCGTGCTGGCTGGTCTGCTCCAACGCCAGCTGAGCTGTAAGGACGGCCGGTGCATCCGCCGCTTGCACCGCATACTCGTCCGGAGACCGACCGAGCAGAGCGGCGAGCGAGGACTCGGCCACCCGGAGGAACTCCACGTGCGAGGTCGCGAGCTGGCGCTGGAACTCCGTGTGGACTTCGGCGGTCTGCCGCTGCACTTCCTGTGCGGCACGCAGGACAGCGTCCTGTCCCTGTACAGCCGGCACGCTCTCAGGCGCCGGCTCTGGGGCAGGCGCCGACTCTGAAGCGGCGGCCGCTGTCACGGGATGCGCCGGCTGCTCCAGGGGGTAGGGCTGGCGGTGGTTCTTACCGTTGATCTGCACAGTCGCCTTCCCGGTCGGTTGTTTCTCGGTAGGGGCAGGCCCTGCCAGGGCCGCCCCGTCGAACGGCACGCCCCGCACCGCCAGCTGAGCCAGCCCGTCGAGCAGCCCGCGTAGTCCCGTCCGCCCGGGCGGGTCGAGCGGGATGGCGGCCGCGTCGGTGACGGTCAACCGCACCAGCCCGCTGAGCCGTGCTCCGGAGCCGACCTCGATGAAGGTGCGTACGCCTGCCGAGCGCATCGCGAGGGTCATCTCCCGGAAGCGCACGGGCGCGGCCAGGTGCCGGGCTGCCCGGGCCGCGATGTCGGCGGGTTCAGCTGGATACGTTTCGGCGTCGGTGTTGGCGTAGACGGGCCGGGTCGGCGCCGAGATCTGGAGTTGTTCCAGGAATTCATGCAGTCCGTCGGCGGCGGGGGCGACCAGAGGGCTGTGGAAGGCGGTTGCCACACGCAGCGGTTTGGCCTGCAGGCCACGACCGGAGAAGCGTTTCTTCAGAGTGTCAAGCGCCTGCGCCGTGCCGGCGACGACCACCTGCTCGGGGGCGTTGTCGTTCACCAGCCAAGCGCGTACGTCCACCTCGGCGAGCGCGGCGGCAACCTCGGCATAGCCGGCCGGGATCGCCAGCATTCCGGCGGGTTCCGTCGCCGCATCCCGCATCAGCTCGCCTCGCCGACGTGCCAGCCGCAGTAGGTCGTCCGCGTCTAGTGTGCCGGCCGCGTGAAGTGCGACCAGTTCGCCGAAGCTGTGGCCCGCGAAACAGTCCGCATTAAGCCCCAGTTCATCCAGTATTGCGAGCATCGACAGGCTGTGCGCGGCGAGGGCGGGCTGTGCCCACTCCGCCTCCGCGAGCCGCTCCCGCTGCATGTCACTGATCGGCCCCGCCGGAGAGGCCACGGTGTGTAAGGGAACCTCGCCGAGTGTAAGCTCTGCAGCCCGGTCCCATACCTGCCGCGCGGCCCCGAACCAGCAGGCCAGGTCCGCGCCCATCCCGGGATACTGCGCACCCTGCCCGGGGAACAGGAATGCCACGCCACCAGGATCGGTGGGACCGCACGCGTACCAGCAGCCCTGTGGCAGGCCAAATGGCTGGTCGGGCTGCTGGTTGATCCGGTCCGCGGCGAGGGCTTTGAGCGGTGAGGGATCACCGTCGTGCACGAGGGATAGCCGAGCATGGTGCCGTGGATCGAAGCCGGTGTCAGCGCCCGACCGCAGCGCCCTCACCAGCTCACCGGGGGTCGGCGCGCTCAGCAGCGCAAGTTGCCACGGCCTGGGCACACCGCGGGCGGGCGAGGCATATTCCTCCAGTGTGACGTGGAAGTCGCTGCCTCCGAAGCCGAAACCGGATACCGACGCGCGCCGTGGATGGTCCCCAGCCCTGATCCATGGCCTGGTCTCTGTATTGAGGTAGAAGGGGCTGTCCGTCACCGCGAGCTCTGGGTGGGGCCGGTCCGCCTTGAGCGTCGGCGGCAGTACCCGGTGGTGCAGCGCCAGCGCGGTCTTCACCAAACTCGCCGCACCCGCAGCGTACTTGGTATGACCGATCTGCGACTTGACCGAGCCGAGTGCACACCATTGCCGGTCTGTGCGACCGGACTGGTCGAAGATCTCGCGCAGTGCGGCGAATTCGGCGGCGTCTCCAGCCTTCGTACCGGTGCCGTGCGCTTCGACGAGCTCGACTGTCTCTGGACCGTAACCCGCGCGCTCATAGGCCCTGCGCAGGGCGCGGACCTGGCCCTCGGGGCGCGGCGCGTAGATCGCGCCGCCGTGTCCGTCGGAAGAGCTGCCCACGCCGCGAACCACCGCATAGATCCGGTCATTGTCGCGTTCCGCGTCGGACAGCCGCTTGAGGACCACCATGGCCAGCCCCTCGCCGAGCACCGTGCCGTCGGCCGCCTCAGAGAACGGACGGCAATCGCCGGTCTTCGACAGCGCCGGGGTCTTTGAGAAGCACAGAAACATCGTCGGGTCGTTCATCGTGTCGACCCCACCAGTGAGCACGAGGTCCGACCGGCCGGTCTGCAGCTCGGTGACGGCTGCGTTGAGCGCAGCCAGTGAGCTAGCACAGGCAGCGTCGACGGTCAGATTGGTGCCGTGCAGGTCGAACCGGTTCGCGATCCGTCCAGCAACTACGTTGCTGAGCACGCCAGGGAAGGTGTCCTCCTGCCACGGCACGAACTGTTCGGCGATCGACTCGCAGATCTTGTGCGCGGTTTCGTCGTCGATGCCGTGGGTGCGCAAGGCGTTCAGCCACAGCGGCCGCTGGAGCCGCCCGGCCATGTGGTTCATCAGTTCCAGGGAGCCGCAGCCGAGCAGGACCCCGGCCCGTTCGCGGTTCGCGTCGGACAGTTTGGCCATGCCGTAGTCGGCGAGTGCCTGTTCTGCCACGACCAGGGCGAGCAGCTGCGTGGTGTCGATGGCGCTCAATGAGTGCGGTGGTATGCCGAAGGCGATCGGGTCAAAGTCGACATCTGGGATGAAGGCGCCACGTCGCGCGTACGTCCGGTCCGCGGCGGCCGGGTCGGGGTCGTGGTGGTCGGCGAGCAGCCAGCGGTCCGCCGGCACCTCAGTGATCAGATCCTTCCGTGCGAGTACGTTTGTCCAGAACGCGCCCGCGTCCGTCGCGCCGGGCACCACGGCGCCAATACCGACGATGGCGATGGGGGTGTCGGTCATCTCGCTTCCTTACGTCAACGGTCGTGGAGCGAAGCGGAACGCCGCCGCGGGTACCTGGACGCCGTAGCTGCGCAATTGCTGGGCCCGGGTCACCACGCTGGCTCCTTCCATCAGGTTTCGGGCGATCTGTACGACGGAGCAGCCATCGCTGCCGTCGAGGAACGAGCCCGCACGCCACTGGTTGAATGCGCCGATCGCGGGACCGCACCAGATCTGGAAATCGGAACGCCGCTCTGCGACGCCAGTGGTTGCCCAGCCTCCGGCCCGGCCCAGGTAGGACCGGAACACCAGCGCCATCCGGTGCTTCGGGTCACGCTCCGCCTTGGCCAGCTCACGCGGGTCACGCGCCGCCCAGAATTCGGTGGTGTCCGCCCAGACCTCATCGAGCGGCTGGCCGAAGACCTCGCGTTCGAGCTTGTTCCTCAGGCCGGCGGCGAGTTGGTCGAGCCCCTCGTGGTCACGGTAGGTCTGGTGCAGTAGGTCTGCACGCGAGGCGAACAACGTTCCCCGGCGGAGCACTTGTACCCGTACGCCCATCTCGAACATGTCGGCCGCCGGGGCCATGGTCACATCAGCCACGCCGGCGTCACTGAGCAGTTGTCGGGCGGCGGTGGAGGTGCCCGCCTCGGCGGCGATCTGGTTGATGGAGCCGGTGACGACGTAGTCTGCGCCCGCGGCGAACGCGGAAGCTACCGCGGTGGGGGTGCCGAGTCCTCCCGCCGCGCCGATCCGGATCGGGCGGTCGTATCCGAACTGCTGCACGGCCCGGTCCCGGAGTGCCTGCACCACTGGGAGAAGAGCGCCGAGCGGGCGGTTGTCGGTGTGGCCGCCACTGTCGGACTCCACGGTGATGTCCTCGGCCACCGGGATCCGCGCGGCCAACGCGGCCTCTTGCTCGGACAGTTCGCCGCGTTCGACCAGAGTGCGCACCAGTTCCGGCGGGCTGGGAGCAAGGAACCGCTCGGCCACCTCGGGCCGGGACAACTTGGCGATCACGCGACGGGGGCGGACCATGTTGCCCTGCG
The DNA here is from genome assembly GCF_055567415.1 of Streptomyces sp. NPDC026575. Lineage (NCBI taxonomy): Bacteria > Bacillati > Actinomycetota > Actinomycetes > Kitasatosporales > Streptomycetaceae > Streptomyces > Streptomyces sp. NPDC026575. The sequence continues at coordinate 44,425 of NZ_JBVHQM010000030.1, read as the reverse complement.
GGTCGAGCCTGATTCCGGCGACGGCGACGCGTACGGCAGCCGGTGTCAGGCCCAGGTAGGCAGAGAGCGACACGCAGGGTACGTCGCGTGCCACCAAGAGCCTGGCGGTGCGGTCCTCGGCGTCCGGCTCGGCGGGCGAATGTAGCAGGTTGACACCCCAGTTCCGCCGGCCGGCGAGACGCCTGCCGAGTTCCGTCACGGCGTGCTCGACATCCGTCGGGCCAAGGCCGCCCGCGCCAAACAGCGACAACATCTCCGCTTCGGCCATGGCTGCAACCATGTCCACGGAGGAGATGCCATGCGCCATCTCCCCTGCGATGTACGGGAAACGGACGCCGTGCGCCTCGGTGAAACTGCGGTTGCCCAGCCATTCCGGGTACAACGGTGGCAGCGTGCCGTGCCAACGCAGGTCACCGAGGCCGTCGTGCCGCACCTCACCGCCGGTGGCCACGCCGAGCGGGCCACCGTCCGACTGACTCACGATGTGCAAGTGCTCCCGGGCCCGCCGGGTTGCGGTGGCAATGCCCGCCGCGTCGAAAGCGACGGATCCCGCAGACCACCTCGCTGGTGTCTGTTGAGGCAGCAATGTGACGATGTTGGACAAGTACGCCTCCATGAGGTGAGCGAAGAGGGCTCGCCGCACACGGCGGGGCCGCACTGCATAGTCGGATGTGAGAGTCGGCGGCTCTTCGCGATCCGCGGCACACTTGTGTCCCGTCAGTCGCGGGAGCAGTGGCGCGCGAGCGGTCCGCCGGATGCGGCTATAGAGGGATGTTCCCGTGCCGCCGACGGGGTGGATCGGATTCGCGTTTGCTGAACAGTGCCCGAAGGGCCCTGGATACCTGGATCCGTGTCTCACTGGGCATGATGACCCCATCGATGTAGCCGCGTTCGGCTGCTGCGTATGGGTTCATGAGCTTCTGCTCGTACTCGGCGATGAGCTGCCGCCGCAGTTCCGGCGCGCTGTCCCCCGCTTCGGACAGCTGTTTGCGGTGCAGTACCTCCACCGCAGCGTCACCACCCATCACCGCGATTTGCGCCGTGGGCCAAGCGATGTTGATGTCCGCGCCGAGATGTTTGGATCCCATCACCGCGTAGGCTCCTCCGTACGCCTTGCGCAGCACGACAGTCAACAACGGGACGGTGGCCTCGGCGTAGGCGTGCAGAAGTTTGGCGCCACGGCGGATGATGCCATCGCGTTCCTGGCCGACGCCGGGCATGTACCCGGGCACGTCGACGAAGGTGAGGACGGGGATGTTGAATGCGTCGCAGAAACGCACGAACCTCGCCGCCTTCTCGCTGGCGTCGATGTCGAGCGTCCCCGCCCGGTGCATAGGCTGATTAGCCACCACGCCCACTGCATGCCCGTCCATCCTGGCTAGGCCGCAGATTATGTTGGGCGCGAATAGAGCGTGGACTTCAAGCAACTCACCATCATCCACCACCCGCGCAATGACCTCGCGCACGTCGTAGCCCTGCCGGGGGGAGTCAGGGATTATTGAATTGAGCACCAAGTCATCAGCGGTGACCTCAGGGTAGCCGGCGGGTTCCAGTGCCGGCGGTCGACTATAGCTATTCGAGGGGAGATATGACAGCAGGTTCTGGATCCAGTTCAGTGCATCCTTCTCATCCTCTGCAACGTAGTGGCAGTTCCCGGAGACGGCCGCGTTCTGCTGCGGGCCGCCCAATTCCTCTCTACTGACTGATTCTCCTGTGACCGAGCGGAGCACGTCGGGACCGGTGACGAACATATAGGAGGACCTGTCCACCATGACTACGAAATCCATCAGCGCGGGGGAATACACCGCGCCGCCCGCGCACGGGCCGGCAATCAACGCGATTTGCGGTACGACACCGGATGCCAGCGAGTTCCTGCGACCGAGCTCGGCGTAGTAGGCAAGGGAGGCTACGCCCTCCTGAATCCGCGCGCCGCCGGATTCGTTGATACTGATCACAGGGCAGCCGATTTTGGTTGCCTGATCCATAGCTTTGAGTATCTTGCGGCCGTGGGTCTCACCCATGCTTCCACCGAGCACAGTGAAGTCCTGGGAGATCACACAGACCTCGCGACCGTCGACCAGGCCGGTGCCGGTGATCACCCCGTCACCGTAAGGGCCTGGCCCGGAGGCCCCGTTACCGTGTCGTGCGAGCTGGTCGAACTCGTCGAAGGAGTCCGGATCCAGTAGATTTTCGATTCGTTCCCGAGCGCTGAGCTTTCCGGCAGCACGGCGTTTCTCCATGCTTCTCGCTGACCCGGCTTCCAATGCGGCTCTGGTCCGCGCTTCAAGGTCAGTCGATGCCAGTGCGGTTCGAGAGACCGCGCTTGATAAGTCAGGCATCCAAACAACTCCCCCGTCTTTCATACGAATTCTTCATAGTGCAGTGATCTACAGCGTCAGGTCAGCACACTGGACAGACATGGGCGAACCAAGCACTCCGAGTTGACTAACAAAAACTTCCCTTCAGCTCGGACGACTGCGCACTCTGGCGCACGTTTCCCGTTCACCTAGCCGAAAACCTGCCAGCAGGTCGAGAATGCGCGCATCGCGTCCTGATCACGGTGCCATGGAACTTGATGGCATGCACACGAGTCAAGGAACTTCGAGCTGCCCCGGCTCTCGGCGACTCGAATCAAGCCGCGCTTTCGTGCACCATGCGTAGTCGGCTCGGCAGATGGGACCGCCGCGACCAGCGGGGGCGCGCCCCTCGGCCATGCACATCACGACGGGGAGCGTCGATTTTCGGAAGGAAAACAAACCAGGCTGTCATGTTCGCCGTTACGAGGTGCGCGCTGCAGAGCAAGGAAGCGGGCGAGGCAGGAAGAGACCGGCCTGCACGACAGTGAGTAAAGTGAGATTAATGGTCTCGCCAAGCATTTCCCAGGACACCTACACCCCGGGAGGAACATCACACGGTTCTCCAAGACGTGGAGCTGTTCAAACGAGGTCGAACTCTGCCACTGGAAGAACCTGGGATCACATAAGCCAAGCGGGAGTTCATCAGCGGCAAGATGACCGCAGCCAGCCTTCAGCCCTGGACTCCATGCTGGCCCCGCACAGCCGCCAGCTTGAGGATCCGTCCGCGCGACAACCGGATGTTCACCCCCGACCCACCAGTCACGCAGACGGGTTGACTTCAGCATTGAGCGGCGTCTGGTACCCGCTCAAGGGCTCCCTCCTGGCTCATCCGCCACTGCGATGCCAAGGCCCGCCGCCCCATTCCTCCGAGCCTTTCGCCGATCGAGTTCCGGTGAAGACGAGCCGCATCTGGCATGCCAGTTGGGGGCCGCGATGCTGGGCGTCAAGAGTCCGGGGCAGCCGGGTTGGGAGGTCGGATTCCATCGGGGTGGTGGTCGATCCAGGCGAGGCCGCCGATGTCGAGGCGGGTGCGGGTTCGGGTGACGGCGACGTAGGCGAGGCGGGCTTCAGCGTCGTCGATCGGGTGAGGAATGGGGCGGCCGGAGTCGTCCTGCTGGTTGCTGTCGCGGGGCGGTATTCGCGGCCTTTGGCCTTGTGCGCGGTCGAGACAGTGATCTGTGCCTGGTCTTCGTGGGTGAGTTGGTTGACTGCGGCGAGGATGGCGTCCGTACCGTGTTGGTCGACGAGGTCGACCAGTGGCTGCAGGTCACGGCCTGCTGGGTCATGGCCGGCGTAGTCCTGCAGGTCCCCCCAGGAGGTGAACAGTACGAGTTCGGGATGGTTTGTGCGGCGGCCTTCCTTGAGGTCGCGGGCGGCCAGGGCCAGAGCGCGCAGGCTCTCCCCTCCCCCGACCAGGGCGACTCTGTAGTCGGCGGCCAGGAGTTGGACTACTTCGGTGATGGCTCCGACGTTGGTGCGGCACAGCACGGCATCGGGCTGTGCGACGAGGCCGAGTTCGGTGGGGACTTGAGGGCTGCCTTGCAGCCGGATCGGTGCGTCGGCGATCGCAAGCCAGCGGTTGGCTTCGTCGGCGAGGCGGGGGCCGAAGCGGAAGGATTTCGACAGGGCCAGGGCGGTGCCGTCGAATCCGGTCATGACGTCTTTGGCGCCTCGCCACTGGTAGATGGCCTGGGCGGAGTCGCCGACCATAACGAGCTGGGCGTGGCTGCGCTGGTTGTTGAAGATCTGCTCGACGACGGGGTTGGTGTCCTGGGCCTCGTCCAGGAGAAGGAAGTCGGCCGCGATTTTCGGATCTGTGAGGGACCAGATCTTGAGGTAGTGATCGTGCTCGAAACGAACCTTGCCGTCATCGGGGCCCTGAAGGTCGGCCCATGTTTTGCGGGCGAAGCGTGCAATGAACTGGGCCAGTTGGTTGTGCAGGGGCTGGTCCTCGAGGCCACGGAGGCGGGGGACGTGGCGGTGGGTGATCGTGGAGTCGGCGGAGTGGCAGAAGCGGGTGACGGTGCGCAGGACGGCGTTGGACAGGGTGCGTTGTGACATCTCGCGTTCGCCGATGCGGACGGGTTTGGTGACGCCCATGTCTTGCCGGTCTGCCAGGCGGGACGGCGGGGGGCGTTCAGGCGGCGGGTGTAGCGGTGGCCGATGACGGCGAAGGCCAGGGCGTGGGCGGTTTTGCAGGTGACGGTGGTGGGGAAGCGGGTGCTGGCGTCGCGGGCGATCGCCCGGTTGTAGGCGAAGTAGCGGCCGCGGCGTTTGGTTCCCTGGGCGAGCAGGGCGAGGGGGGTTGTCTTCCCTGTGCCGGCCCCGGCTTGGAGGGCGAGGTGATCACCAGCGTGAAAGTGGTCGGCAGCAGCAGTTTGTTCGTCGGTGGGATTCAGCACGTGGATTCCGTATGTGCGAGGTGGGACATCCGGGAGCATGGATTGTGGTCGTTGTGATGCGGCGCAGTCCGCCTTCGGTGGCGCGCGGCGTGCGGAGGAAAGGCCGGCCCACCTCCTGGGCCGGCCGATGGCGGTTAGGGGTGTCGTATCAATGCGCTACTGATCCAGGTCGTGTGACTGGTCGTAGACGCTGTGAACCGCCCCGGCAATCACGCCGCCGCGTAGCTCGCTCGGAAAAGATCCTGCGCCCGCTCCACGTCTCGCGGCGTACGCAGTTGCACCTCCAGATCACCCGTCCCGTGGTGACCGAGACCGGACACGTCACGGGTGAAACCCGGAACGAGGTCGACGTCCTGCGGGTCGACCTTCAGGTAGACCAGCAGCTTGCTGCGCTGCGGCAGGCAGAGGCAGGCGAAGTTCCGCAACCGCTGATACGCCCGGTACTGCTTGCGCTCGACGCGGTTCACGCCGTCCCCGAGCCCGAGCAGTGCCTCGTCGACAGCATCCGCCACCTCCACCATCGACGCGCCCTGGACGTCGGCCGCTCCCCGGGCAACCGCCTGGCGGCGCGCCCGACGTACTACCTGCATGCCGCCGCTCACAGACGCCACGGTCTCAAGGCCGAGCAGGTCGCTGCCGAAGAGTCGGTAGCGGACCAGATCGATCGACCGCCGGTGCTCGCGCACTGCATGCACGTCGTAGCGCGTGAAGTCGCCGGCGATACAGATCAGGCGAGGGCCGCTCCACAGGACCTGGGACGCGGCCGTCACCCCGAGCCGGTCGCGGACCACGTGCTCGAACTCGGCGCGATGGTCCATCAGCCATGCCAGGTAGAACAGGCCCTGGTTGATGACGCCGGCATCGACGCCGCGCTTGTACTCGACTTTACCGACTGCAGGAGCTCGGATACCGGCTCTGAACTGCGACGATTCATAGACTACATGTCCGTGACGGTGGATGAGTGCCGTTTGGTGTCGCTCATCCGAGTGACTGTCAGGGAGGCCGGGTGCGGCTGTCGGTTGGGGTGCCGGTCGAGGGCCGCCGCGTCTCCGGATGGATGGTGGTGCCTGGAGATCCGCGTTCTTGAGGCGACCGGCAGAGGAGTGTGCGTCCCTGCGGACTAGGTGCATGAGGTAGTGGCAGGAAATCGCTATCCGGGGCGGGGCGTGCTGTGGGCGAGGTCCTGGGTGGCGCGTTGTGCGGCGGCTACTTCCTCACCGGACGTAGCGCCGCCTCCAAGGCCCGCGTCCTGCGCCGGGGGACGAAAGTTGATTCGTCGCGCCGACTGGCGAGTTGGCTCACGATCCGATCCGGCACTATGTCGCGGCTCGTGAGCGGGGTGGCTGGCTGGTCTTCGGCAACGGAGAGCAGGTCGCCGTGGTGTCGGACCGGCTGCAGGAAGGGCGAACTGATGAGGATCTGCGAAATTGGCTGTGGCGGATATTTCGTGATGCCCGCTGTCACACGATGCTGGTCAGCGGGGCGGGAAGGACGCCAGAGCAAGATCCCACTGCTCAGCGGCGTGAAGCAGAGCATCCTTATCCACCCGTACCTCCACGGCGTACTGGTAAATGCCCGTGCTCTCGGCGCCCTGCTGCCATGGGGGTGCAGCCTCCAAGGACAGGTGAACGCGAATCACCGCCACGCCCTCGATTTGATCGGCGAGGCTGAAGGCGAGGACCGGCTCGACGAACCAGGTGTCCGGACACAACTCGCCTTCGGTGTCCCGACCGGTCGCGGGCACTGTGCCAGCGGCCACCGCGCGCAGCCAGGCGGTCACCTCACGGGCCTCGTCGGTCAGCAGACATGGGTCAGTGAACGACCAACTGCCCTCGTGAGTCGTCACCTTTCCACCGATGACCAGCCAGTTGTCGTCGTATGAGTCTCCCGGGGCGGCGGGGAACTGGTAGCGCAGAGGCCAGAGCTCGACGCTGCTCGCATGATCACTCAAAAGCACTGTCGCAGGATGTCACATGCAGCCTGATAACCCCAGGTCAGGAGACTGTCCCGGGTCATGGAGGCTGAGCGAGGACGAGGGTCCGCAGGAGCGCGAAGGAGGCCCGGACGTATGACCGGCGTTTGATCAGCTTGATGCGTGTGACCTGGCCTTCGACGGCGCCGGAGCTCCAGGGCAGGGTGAGGCCGTTGACAACAGCGTCCCAGTCGTTCTGGAGGAAAGCGGCGAAGCCCTGGACTGGTGAGGGGCCCTGGTCGAGAGCTCGGGTCATCCAGCTTGTGAGGTTCTGGCCTCGGCGTTCTCGGGCGATGGCGCTGAACTCGTGGGCAAGGTCGCGGGCGGTGGCCAGGTCCGGGCAGGCGTCCAGGATGCTGTCGAGCTGGTCGCGCTGGCTGTCGGTCAGGGTGTCGGGGTGGCGCATGATCCAGGTGGTGATCCGGCGTGGCTGGGAATCGGCCGTGCGGGTTCGGGGGTGGCGGTGCCGGCGCGGAGGGTAGCGATGTACTTGGTGACCACGACGCGGCTGCCGCGGTAGCCGCGTTCACGGATCTCCCGGAAGAGGGCGGAGGCGTTGGTCGCGCCGCCGCGGAAGCGGTGTTGCAGGTAGGGCTTGAAGCGGTTGATGTGGCCGTTGGGGCGGCGTTCGCGAGCCGAGGCGAGGATCTGGTCGAGGTCGGTGGTGAGATAGTGGCGGACGGTCTTGCGGTCCCGGCCCAGGCGGTCGGCGATTCGACTGACCGTCCAGCCGCGTTCGCGCAGTTGGTGGATCTCGCTGTGCCATTGGCGGACGCGGGCCAGGAGCTGGCCGTCCGGTGGGTCGCTCGGATCGGGTGGTCCGATCAGCGCGGCCAAGGACGCCGGGTCTGAAGGCTCCTGCGGCTGGTCCGTCTCGGCGTCTTTACGCAGGCAGACGCGGTGTTGGTGGGCGGTTCGTTCGACGGCGCGGGCCAGCGAGTGGAGCAAGTGCCACCTGTCTGCGACCTGGATCGCGTTGGGTGCCGCGCGGGCGGCGGCCTGGCTGAAGGTGCTTGACCGGTCCCGGCAGATGACCTCGATCTCGGGGTGGTCGGCGAGCCAGGAGATGACGGTGTCCGCGGTGCGGTCGGGCAGGAGGTCGATGGGCCGGCGTGTTTCGACGTCGATGAGGACGGTGCCGTAGGTGGCGCCCTTGCGGAACGCGAACTCGTCGATCCCTAGCACCCTGACCTGGGCGGACGCTGGGTCCGGAAGTCGCCAGAGTTCCCCGAGAATCACGTCCCGGCTCGTCCGCACCGGCAGGTAGCCGGCGAGCCGGGCACCGGCCCGGCCGCCGACGGCCAGCCCGATCGCCTGCACCATCCGGGCCAGGGCCGTCGTCCGACGTCCGGTACCGCGCGGTCAGGCTCGGCACCTGTTCCGCCATCGTCCGGCGGGAGCACAGGCCGTTGTCGCAGAAGAACCGGCGGACCCGCAGACGCAGCAACACCCGCCGACCGCCCAGCGGACGGTCGGCCAGGCGCCTCATGTACGTGCTGTGCACGCGTAAGGCGGTCACACCGCACGAGGGACATGCCCCCGCCGGCTGCCGAGCATGCAGATCAATCCGTACCGCATCCCCAACAACGCCCACCGCGTCGATGACCAGCCCCTCAACGTCAGGCCACACCAGATCCCAGAACTGTTCGTCCCCCACGAACACCATGCTGATGAAGGGACATTGCCGGGCACGACGGATGTTTGGAACTGGCCTTCACGAAATATCCGTCACAGCCGCGAAATTCCCCAGGCGCGATCGGGTTCCCCACTTGCTGACTAGGTCAACGGTGTGGGGAGGGTGGGGATCGGTAGAGCGTGCGTGGGCCCCGCCGACCTCCGGTCGGCGGGGCTCGATGGTTGACGGCGAACCAGGTGTCCAGGTCGGGGAGCCCGTCGCAGCGAGGGCACTTCGCGGCCAGCGTCCGGTTCCCCGAGAGCCTCCCGACAATTACGAGTGCAGGGGCTCGTCGTGCTCCTCTGGGTGGTCGAGCTGAGCGGTATTCAGGGTCTCGGTGACAACAATGTGGATGACCTGTTCGAGGTCGGCGCGGCTCATGGCCAGGGCCGTTCCGTCTGCGGTGTCCAGCCGGCTCGTCACGTCACGCTCCACGGCATCGGGCTCTGGCGCGTGACCGCGGGGCTTCAGATCGTTGTAAATCTGCCAGGTCAGGCTCGCAACGCTCACGACGAGGGAAGCGAGCGAGACGACGTCAACGTACTGGTCCGGGCGTCTGGTGGCGCCTCCCTGCAGGGCTTCCTCTACGTCATACGTTAGGCCGGGGTAGCGGTCCCGCAGGCGCCTCGCGGCGACCCGGGCCCCCCGGATCGTCGTAACATCCATGGTCACTCCTCTTCGAACGATGGTGGTGCGAGGTCCTCGACGTGGCGACGCACAGTGGGCGGCAACGGATCTCCTGTGACGGATCGCCAGACCTCCTCCAGAGGCCCGATCCCCAACACGTCGGCCAGCCGCACGAGATGTACGGGCGCCGGCCCGGAATCCGGGTGCGGGAAGTCGTCGAAGAGAGTCACGGCCCGCACCGTCCATGCCAGCGCTTCGCGCAGCTGACCGCGTCTTTCGGTCAGGAGACCGAGTGCCCCGTAGGTGTGGGCCATGCCCTGCAGGTCAGCGAGGGCTTCCCTGATGATGAGCGCCTTTTGGTACCCGATTTCGGCTGCTTCCAGCTCTCCCCGGTGCGCTGCGACGACGCCGAGGTGGTGGTAGGTACGGGCCATGCCGGGCTGGTCGCCGAGGTGCGTTTGGATGGTGAGGGCCTCGTAGTACCAGTCTTCGGCCTCGTCGAGGTCGTCCCGGGCACGGGCGAGCATTCCCAGCTGATGGTAGGCAGCGGCCATGCCCGGCCGGTCGCCCAGGTCCTTCTCGAGCCAGAGGACCTCGCGGAACAAGTTTTCGGCCTCCTCTACACGGCCTTGCTCGTGAACCAGCTGACCCAGCTGATGACAGGTGAGGGCCATGCCCGACCGGTCACTGAGGGCTATTTCGATCTTGAGGGCGTCGCGATACCACTCTTCGGCCTCGTCGAGCGCGCCTGCGCCGTGAGCGATGACGCCCAGCTGGTGGCAGCAGACGGCGAGATCCGAATCCCGACGGGGAGACGCGGGTTGGTGAGTCAACCTCTCACGGAGCTCGAGGTACGTGTCTTCGGCTTGGTCGAGCTGGCTGGCCATGATCTGCCGGCCGGTGTGGGAGCCGACTGCGAATCGCCACAGCCCACCGGCAGGGGTGTCCAGGTCGAGCGAGGTGCCATCGCCTGCGTCGAGGGCACCAAGGACACGGTCGGTCCAGGCCCGTGCTTCCTCGGTGAGTCCCTGGAGCTCGCAGTACGTCGCCAGCGGTGCGACGAGCGCCTGGGCCGCCTCCCATTGTTCGTGGTCGAGGGCGTGGCCGAGGAGTGCGCCCATGGTCCGCCGCTGGTGGCCGAGGAGGGCGACGGCGAGCTCGGCCTTTCCTGCGCGGATGTGCCTGTGGAACCAGGCGCCGAACCCGCCGTAGGCCATCAGCAGCGCGTGGGTGGCTGCGGGGCGTGTGCCGGGTTCCTCGGCGCGCCAGCGGGCGCCCAGGTAGGAGGGAAGGGCGGGGTGGACGCGATAGAGACTCGCACCCCAGCCGTTCGCCAGGCCCGCCCGCTCCACCTTCACCAGCAGCCCCACCCGGGCCGCCCGTGCCAGCAGCTCGTCCCAGTCCTGTGCCGTGCGTCCGCGGAAGCGTTCGGGGACCTCCGGCTCGTCCGAGAACAACCCCAGCACCAGACAGGAGGCGACGTCGTGGACAAGGGCGAGGACGACGAGTGCGCGCTGGTCCGCGGACGGAAGGCAGTTGAAGGAGTAGCCGATGCTCGCGGACAGGGAGAGGGTCCGGCCGCCCCTGTCGGGGCCGGGGAGGGGGGCGGACCCCTGGAGGCCGTTGAGGAGTGCGCGGGGTTCGGTGGTGTCCAGGTGGGGCAGGACCAGGCGCATGCTGAGCGGGTGGCCGTCCAGCCACTGCAGGAGCTCCCCGAAGTCCCGTGTCTCCCGGCGTCGGTGGGCGAGGGGGTAGCGGGCAAGGATCTTGTCGGCGTACTGATGTGCCTCTTCGGGCTCCAGTCCGGGCACCGCGACCCGGCACACGTCCCCCAACCAGTCCTCCTCGGTGCGGCTGGTGACGATGACCGCACTGCGGCCGCCTGCGGCGACACGCCCGAGGAACTCGCGCAGTTCGTCCCGCTCATGGTCGGTCAGCGGCGGGGTGGCCTGGGCAGGGTCGGGCATCGAGTGCGCGGACTCGATGTTGTCCAGGATCAGCAGCAGCTGACGGGTCCGCATGGCGTCCTCGACGGCGATCCGGCGCCCATCGGGGTTCAACTTCGCGAAGTCGGTGCCGATCGACTGCAGCCCGATGGCATTGATCACCCCGTCGAGACCGGATGTGGCAACGCCGGGTTCGAAGGAGTGCCAGATCACGCCGTCGGGATCGTCCACAGAGTCGGTGTCGCGGACCCATCGCCCGAATGCTTTCGCGAGTTCAGTCTTGCCGACACCGGCAGGCCCGTGGAGGACGACGACACGTTCCAGTCGGGTGGCGGTTTCCAGGGTGTGGAACAGGGTGTCGCGCCCGACGAACTCGTGCTCCGCCGACATGTCCTCGTCCCCGCCCCGGGACTCGCCGGTCTCGCGAGCGGGACTGCGGGTGCGGAGGTTCGGGAAACGTGCCTCGCCGCGGGCGTACAGGACGGGAACCATCCAGTCGGCCAGCGGCACCGGCCCCCTCGGGGAGGGCCTGCCGTTGGCGCTCGCGAGTTGCGCGCGCCCCGCCGTGACGGCCTCCGCGACACTGCCCCCGGAGAGCAGGCGTTCGTAGAACGCCGTCATGAACTCTGCGGCCGCGACAGCGTAGACGCTGTAGGCCATCGCCACGACGGCTGTGGTGCCCTCCTTGAGCAGCCGGGTGGCGACGGCGGCTTCCACCCGGGAACCCACCACCGCAGATTGGCAGGCGTTGAGGACGACCATGGACACTTGCGCCTGCCCGAGGACCCGGGCTATCTGACCAGCGGTTACCAGATGCTGGCCGCCGGCGACACCTTCGAACACGAGCATGCCCTCGGGGTCGGGACCATCTCCGGAGTCGCTGCGGCCCGCGACACCTGCATCGGGGGCCTCACCGAAGACGCCGTGGCCGTCGAAGTGCACGATCTGGAAGGGCTCACCGGCGTCGCGAGCCTCGCTGAGGACTTCCTCGAGGCGCCGCAGCGTGGGCGGACGCAGCACGACCAAGTCGACTGTGCCACGGACGGCCTCCAGGCACCGCAACAGCGGCCGGGCAATCATCCGGTAGGCCACGTCGTTCGGCCCGGCCGGCCGGGAGATCACCATCAGGACTCGCAGGCGTGAGCCGGAAGCTCGTCTCGCTTCGACGGTGGCGGGAAGACTGCGCAGGATCGCCACTTTGTCCAGCGCGACCGGAGTGGGCCTGGCGGGGTCGGCCATGAGCTCCCAGGGCAGCCCCAGCGGTCCGGCTGCCGCGGAGGTGATCACGATTTCGAGTGGCCCGCCTCGGGCCCGGGCCCGAACGTAGGCGTCACGGGCCGGACCGACGCCGAATGCGGCCGCGAAGATCTTGGCGCCCCACTGCGGCAGCCGAGCTTCCACTTCTCGTCCGCGGTCGGTGTAGACACCGAAAGGGGTGTGCAGGTACTGCTCCAGGTACCAGCGCAGCTCTTCCAAGTCGTGCTCGTCCAGAGGCCATGCGAACGGAGCCGACGGGGCGACTTCCGTTGAGTTCGGCTCCCCCGCCGGCCACTCCCGCACCGCAACCCGACCGTCACCGTCCAGATCGATCAGCAGACGCCCCGCCACAAGCCGCCCCCAGAGACCAGGAGTGACCCCCAAGGCACCCCATACCGAGCTAAAGAATAGACATCAGGCTGCCCAACTGTCCGGGAAACGGGACCGTAAGATCGCGTCCTACGTGCCTCGCCGGGTCTGTAACTGATCGTTTCAGAATGAGATCGGCGTGTCGGCCGGAGTCGGTGATCTTCGTTGGCAGAGTCTGCGGGGGATCTGAGGATCTTGTCCCTGATGACCCGTGGAAGCGCATAGCCCGATCCGACGGGCCTCAGGAAGTCAGGGGGCGCACACACCACGGCGTCCTAACCCATTTCCTTCAACTGCATGGCCAGCGCCACCACTGGCTGGACTTCTCCACGTGACCCGATCGTGGACAACAGAAAACGCATCTCGCTCCCGTCTCGCGCCAGACCCCCGGCGCGCGGGAAGCGATTTTCGCCCCTTATGGGGGCCTTGTGGCAAGGCCCCCTGTCCGCTATATGTTTAAAATGGCAACAGCCGATCTTGGTGTGACTGGTGTGATCACGGCGTTGGAGCCGTCCTGGATAGCCCCGTTCACCGGGATAAGCCCGCGGTGCTTCGCCAAGTTGGTGACCTCAATGCAGCGCGAGCAAGCGACCGACGTGCGTCGCGGACGGCCGTGGAGCCTGTCACTGGAGGACCGCATCCTGTTGGTCGCAGCGTACGGCGCACGAACTTGACGATGCGCCAACTGGCACCGCTCTTCGGGATCTCCAAGTCGGCCGCCGATCGAATCATCGATCACCTCGGGCCGATGCTCGCCGTGCAACCACGCAGGCGGTTCCGTAAGGACACCCTCCTCATCGTCGACGGCACGCTGGTACCCACTCGGGACCACACCGTCGCTGAGCAGTCGAAGAACTACCGCTATTCCACAGCCCACCAGGTCGTCATCGACGCCGACACCTGTCTGGTCGTGGTGGTCGGCCGGCCCGTACCGGGCAACCGACACGACTCGCGTGGCTGGGAAGAGTCCGGCGCCAAGGCCGCCGTCGGCAACACGATGACCATCGCCGACGGCCGCTATCAGGGCACCGGACTGGTCATTCCGCACCGCCGCCGCAAGGACGAAGAACTCCCGGACTGGAAAGTGGAACACAATCGGTCCCACAAGCAGGTTCGCGCCCGCGTCGAACACGCCTTCGCCCGGATGAAGACCTGGAAGATCCTTCGTGACTGCCGCCTGAAAGGCGACGGCGTGCACACCGCCATGCTCGGCATCGCCCGGCTGCACAACCTTGCCCTCACGGGGTGACCCCCGCCCCATACGAGGCCGAAGAGACCCAAGGCAGGCGGCTCGCCACCTCCCCGGATCGGGAATGCTCCCGAAAACCTTTCGACACCGCCCGAGACCAACCGGCAACACACCTCTGGCCTGGGCAAATACGCCCCGCCTCACAGATGCGCTCAAGTTACTGGAGAATAGCCAGCCACAGACTACGGGAGCAATGCGTGGGAGGCGGGATCAACGGCAATGACGTCGATGCGGGGAGGATCTGATCGACATTGTCGCCTCGGAGACCGCCACAGATCACCCTGCAAGTTCAGCGGTATCCAGCCTCGTCGCCCGACGGTATCCGCCATCCGCTAATCGGCGTCGGGGCCCTCATTGGAAGCGGGGACCTCGATCGCGACGGGCATGCAAGCATCTCCCGCCAGCATGACGCTTCTCTTGCGCCACCCCAGCACGTCACCCTCAGCCGTTGTGTCTTCGACGACATTCCCTGGACACCGAACAAAACTCAGGACAGACGTTTACATCGGGGCCAACTGTAAAGGTCGAGCCTGCTCAACCGCTCAGACATGCGAGGCTGCCCGCTCCCCGATTCAAGGCGTGAGACCATGGAATTGACATGCCATCACTTTTATCTGACGAACCGTCAGCTAAGTCAGCATTGAGCCAGCATGCACCCTGCCAGAGATGGTGACAGGTGGCGACACATGCACATGCGTCAATCCGCCCTGCACCACCTCTGACCTGCATAGATGCTGGCCAACCCGCTACTCCCGCAACCTTGCCCCAAACCCGGCACCAATGGAAGCCGAAGAGGCACCGCGCTCAGCACATAGCCAGACCGCCGTGCCCACGCACGTTCAGCGGTTCCCGGCCCCTCCCCACGCCTCGCTGATCCTCATCACGCGCCGGCGACCAGACTCCAGGGCCCTTCTTGGCGCTGCCGCCGCCATGGCCTGGCAATCAGGTAGCTGACGCCAAGTTCCGGACCATGCACGGACCGACGCTCCACAGACGGCCACTACAGCAGCCTTTACAGCAGGCCAGCACCACTATGAGCGCTGTACCACCAGCAGACGAAGAACCTGCTGGTGAGCCACTCGCCGAAGAAGCTGGGGTTCTTCTAGGTCCGCGAGAAAAGGCGCCTGAACTGGGCTTTTGCCCGTCAGGCGCCTTTCGCTCGGGCTACTCAGAGCGGAGACCGGTTTGCGTCATAACGGCCAAAATGTCGAGGAACGCGAGAGTCGAGTTGCCTCGGCCGATGCCGAGCATGGCCCGCGCCCAGACCGCCGCGGCCCCCTGGCAACGTCCTGCGCACCGCCGCCCATCTGGCCGCCGACCACGGCCCCTTCGACTACCTCGAAGGACGCTTCACCCGAGCCCTGATCCGCACCACCCTGTCCCGCCTGTGCCGCCCGGAGACACGGTCCGCTTCTCCAACATCGCGACCTCTAACCCGTACGCCGCCCTGATGACCCGCATCGGCCGCTGGAACCACGTGGAACGCACCCCCGCCGACATCGAGGCCGACGTCCGAGCCGCAGCGCCGCCGGGAAGGAACCGTCGCCGGACCGGACATCACCGCCGATGCCACCGGCCTGACGCTTTTCGCGACGGTGTGGCGCGCTGACGAGCCAGGGTGATCCCCGCAGCCGGCATCGTGTTCCTCCCCGACGCGGCATCGGTCGTCAGTCGAGGCCTTCGACGATGCGGAAGTCGCGCTCGACGGCGTCAGCAAGTACGGCCAGCGCCTCCTGGTAGGCCGCACTCTCGCGTGCGGCGACCGCCTGTTCGAAGCTGTCGAACTCGATCAGGACGGTGCGCTCGGCGATTCCGGCGTCGTGTGCGACGACCCGGCTGCCGAGGGAGAGCGTCCGCCCGCCCGCGGCCTCGATGGCTGGACCGGTCAGCTTGTCGTAGGCAGCCACCTTCTCGGGGTCTGCGATGGTGCGGTAGACGCTGACCCAGTAGCCCTTGGCCACGGTACCTCCTGTGTTCGGAATTGATGATCAGAAGCATGCTCAGATCCATGGCCGGCGCGCTGTGGGTCAGCGAGCCGACGGAGACGGCGTCGAAGTCGGACGGCTTCGATCAACCGGCTGGGGCTGCGATCGGATTGGTCTCGGGTGAGCGCCGGCGGGCGAGGACGAGCCAGATTTCCGAAGCGGTCGATGATGCTAGCGTGTCGGAATTCGAAGCGTCAATCCTGGAGGGCTGGACATCCCGACATGGCAACACCCAGACCTGGCAATCCTGTTCGCGGCTCGACCACCGGCCGCCCCCTCATGGCCGCACTCGATCTGTTCGGGCGGCGGTGGAGTCTGCGCATCCTGTGGGAGCTTCGCGCGGGTCCGCTTGGATTCCGCCCCTTGCAGAAGCGGTGCGACGACATGTCCTCCAGCGTGATGCGGCAGCGCCTGACCGAACTGCTGGATGCCCAGGTGATTCACCAACTACCGGACAGCCGCTACGAGCTCACCCCGCTGGGACAGGAGGTGCTCCACACCCTGGACCCCCTCGCCCGCTGGGCGGAACGCTGGGCGGCCACGATCGACCCGCAAGGGACGGACCACACCGGCGACCAGTCCGCCAGCCACGTCTCACATCCGGGCACCGTGGGCGACGGGACGCCGAAGAGGGACTCCGCGGACTGACGCCCCGCCCCGCCCCGCCTCGGATCGGAGGCGGGGTGGGACCGTCGGGTGGCGAAATCGCCCCCGAACTCGTGCTCTTCACCACCTGGAACGCCCTGCGCGAGTACACCGAACACGATCCGGTGGGCCGTGACCTGCGGCCCTTCGTCAACCTGATCGATGAGCACGGGCCAGATGCCATCCTCCAAGCCGTCGACCGGCTCGTCCCTGAGACCGCATCCCAGGCCATCTTCTCCACCGCGCACAAGGCCAAGGGCCGCGAATGGGCCCGGGGGCGCATCGCCTGCGACGTCACCCCGCCTGCCGAAACCGACGAGGTCAACGCCCAGGGCCTGCCTCTTCCCAAGCCCGTTGACGAGGCGGAGGCTCGCCTGGCCTACGGGGCCGTCACACGAGCCCGCCACCACCTCGATGCCACTGGGTTGGCGTGGATCAACAAACATCCCGACAATCCAGAAATGGCGGTGTCCTGAGGCGACGTCACTGCTCGTGGGGCATGACGTCGGCCGCGTTTCAGCAGCCGCCGACCGCAGTCCTCATGGGCGTTGAGATCCAGGCAGCGCGGCACAAGTAGACGCTGAGCGCACGGTCGGCATCGCGAAGTCTGTGAACGAGCGGGGTCATCGACTCTCGCGCTTCGCAGGGATCCGCAGCCCGGAGCAACCGCGTCGCGATCTGCAGAACCGCGCCCGTTGCCAGGGAGGCGGTCGGCGGCGCGGTGCAGGGCTTGGAGGTGTTCTTCTTCCCGGCGGTGTCGAGCAGGGGCTGGGCCTGCGCGGTGCGGGAAGCATGCTCGGCGTCGAGCACGGCGGCCAGGCACGATGTGCCTGCGTACGGGCGGGCTTCGGGCCAGGTCCGGAAGATCATGGCGACCGTCGCGCGCAGATCGGCGAAGTAGTAGGCGACAGGGACCGACGCCCCCGCGCAAGTCGGTCGCCGAGGACCTCGGGGTCAACACCGAGACGCTGCGCAACTGGATCCGCGCCGCTGACGGACGCCGCCCCGGCGCCCACTCGTTGAACCGCTGCGAGTTCGTTGAGGACCACCAGCGCCGCTACGGCCGCAGGCGTGACCAGGAGCATGAGCGCCGTCGGGAGCTCGGCGGCCTCTTCAACGAGCCGTCAACTGCACTTCCCCAAGTCGCATAACCCTGTGTCCAGACTCCGGGGTCAAGGTCCCTGCGGTCACCTTCAAGTCCGCCGCCACACGCGAATTCGGCGCCCCGCTGCGCACGTCGGAATGATGCGTGCCCGCTCGGCGAGACGGGGCTCTACCGCCCCATCCACCCAGCGCGACAACTCAGCTAACTCATGGCCGGACAGCCTGACTTCAACGGCACGAGGGCCCCGAGGCATGAAAACAGGCTACGGACTTGAGCCCGCGATTTCTGGCGCATCACACCGGCCTCAAGCCGTCCGGAGGAAGGGGTAGTCGGTGTAGCCCTCGGCACCCTGTGTGTAGAACAGTTCCGGCCGCAGCTCGTTCTCGGGATGCCCGCCCTGCCAGCGCTCGACCAGGTCGGGGTTGGCTATCAGGGCCCGGCCCACGACCACGGCGTCGGCGTGGTCGGCCTCGATCCGCTGCATCGCCTCCTCACGGGTGGTCTGCCGAAGGAAGGCGCTGTTGACGATCAGCTTGCCGTCGAAGCGCTGTCGCAGCTCCTGCACCAGCTCGCCGCCCGGCTCTCTGTGCAGGACGGACAGGTAGGCCAGGCCCAGCGGGCGCAGCTGGTCCACCAGGGTGCCGTAGGTGGCCAGGACGTCATCCCGGTCGGTCTCGAAGACACCCTGGCGGAGGATCTCGGAGGTCATCTCCGGCGAGATCCGCAGCCCGACCCGCTCGGCACCCACGGCCTCGGCGACCGCCGTGGCCACCTCGACGACGAAGCGAGCCCGGTTCTCGGGGGAGCCGCCGTACTCATCGGTGCGCTGGTTGGCCCCCGGGTAGAGGAACTGGTGCAGCAGGTAGCCGTTGGCGCCGTGGAGTTCCACGCCGTCCGCTCCCGCCTCGACGGCCCGGCGGGCCGCTGCGACGAAGCACTCCAGGGCCTCCCGGATCTCGGCGGTGGTCATCGCTTCCGGCACGGGGAAGGGCTGCTCGCCCTTCTCCGTGAACGGAGTGTTGGCGTCGATGGCGATCGCGCTGGGGGCGAGGATGCGGCGGCCGCCGTTGATGTCGGGGTGTGTGGCGCGGCCGGCGTGCTGGATCTGCATGACGATGTGACAGCCCTCGGCGTGCACCGCCTCGAACACCTTCTGCCAGCCGGCCGCCTGCTCGTCGGTGGCGATGCCCGGCCCGCCGACCCATCCCTGCGACGCATGGTCGGGGAAGGTGCCCTCGGTGATGATCATTCCGACGCTCGCCCGCTGCCGGTAGTACTCGACCATCAGGTCCCCGGGGATGCCGGAGGAACCGGCCCGCACCCGGGTCAGCGGTGCCATGACGATGCGGTTGGCGAGCGTCATCTTCCCGAGGGAGACCGGGGAGAAAAGCGATGGAGCAGGCGAGAGTTCAGATGTGCTGACAGACATGGGTCTCCTTGCGGGATTCGGCGGATATCGGGATGAAGGTCATCCGTCCCTCCGTTGGAGCGGGTCGCGCGCACTTCGCGCAGCAGGATCGGTGCGAAGACCAGGAAAAGGGCGATGACGGGCAGGTTGATCAGGAAGACCGAGCCCCACCAGAACCGTTCGAGCAGGAATCCCCCGGTCGAGGGACTGGTCTCGCGCGGCTCACCGGGGCGGCCCAGGCTCACCGATGCCCAATTCGCCGTTCTGGAATGCGAGGTGGCCAAGGGTGCGCGTGCGTGGTCGGGTGCGCGTGCGTGGTGGGGTTCAGAGGCTGATTGCGGGCGCGGTCCTTCGCAGCCACAGGTCGAGCGAGAGGACGAGCTCGATGGCTGAGCGTCCGGTGTTCACGTGCTCGCCCTCGGGTGGGGAAACGGCGCGGCGGACGGCGTCCCGGTCGAGGAGCTGATGCACCGGGGCCGTGGAGTCGGAGACGACGTCCGCAAGGTTCCGGCGGAGTTCCGACATGTAGGCGGGGCTCTGCGTGACGGCGTAACTGGCCTTCTTGCGCTGGATGATGGCGTCGGGCACCAAGTCCCGCGCGGCCAGGCGGAGCAGGCTCTTCTCGCGCCCGTCGAAGCTCTTCATCGACCAGGGGATGTTGAACGCGTACTCCACGAGCCGGTGGTCGCAGAACGGCACGCGCACTTCGAGGCCGACGGCCATGCTCATCCTGTCCTTCCGGTCGAGCATCTCCGGAAGCCAGCGGGTGATGTGCATATGGCCGATCTCCCGCATTCTGCGTTCCAGGCGGCTTTCGCCCGGCAGCTTGGGCACCTCGGCCAGCGCTTCTTGGTAGGAGTTCTTGGCGTGCGCTTCCATGTCGAGGTCGGCCCGCAGCTCCGGCGAGAGCAGGGTGAGGCGACTGGTGGCGGGATCCGCCAGGCTGAAGGTTTCGAGGCCCGCCCACGGGAACTGCGCGGCGTTCACGGCCTCGGGCCGGTGGAACCACGGGTAACCGCCGAAGAATTCGTCGGCGCCCTCGCCGGAGAGGGCGACGGTCGACTTGCCCCGGATGGCTCGGAACAGCAGGTACAGGGAGGTGTCGAGATCGCCCCAGCCGGCCGGGACGTCGCGGGCGGCCGCGACGGCCGCACGGGTGCGCGGGTCCATTAGCTCGGCGTCATTCAGGACGAGGTCTGCATGGTCCGCGCCGACCTGGGCGGCGAGCAGCCGGGCGTACGGAGCGTCGGGCTCTCCGCGCAGTTCCGATGCCTCGAACTCCGCCTCGCTTTCGAAGTCCACAGCGAAGGACGGGATACGGGCGCCCTGCGCCTGCATCGCGCGGGCCGCGATGGACGTGATGAGACTGGAGTCCAGGCCGCCGGAGAGCAGGACGCACTGCGGTACGTCGGCGACGAGCTGCCTGCGGGTGGCGTCCTCCAGAAGGCCGCGGACCGTTGCGGCCGTGGCGTCCAGGCTGTCGGTGTGTTCCTGTGCGGTGAGCGACCAGTACCGGTGGACCCGGCTCCCGGTGTCACGAATGCGTACGAACGTGCCCGGTTCGACCTCGTGCAGATGTGCGTAAGGGGTCCTTCCTGGCGTCCTGGTCAGCGAGAAGATCTCGCGCAGGCCGTCGATGCCGACGTCGCGACGGACGTCAGGGTGCGCGAGGACGGCTTTGGGCTCGGAGCCGAACAGCGCGCCCGCCGGAGTCGGTTGCCAGTAGAGGGGCTTGACTCCGAGCCGGTCGCGCACCAGCAGCAGTTCTTCCTTCCGCCCGTCCCACAGGGCGAAGGCGAACATGCCGTTGAGACGTTCGACGAACGCGTCACCCCACTGTAGGTACGCGCACAGGACGACTTCGGTGTCGCTCCTCGTCTCGAAACGATGTCCCTGCTGTGTGAGCTCGGTGCGCAGTTCCTGAAAGTTGTAGATCTCGCCGCTGTACGAGAGCGCGACCGTGGCCGCGGCGCCGTGGCCGGCGACGTCGCGCCGCATGGGCTGATGGCCGCCGGGCAGATCGATGATCGCCAGGCGCCGGTGCCCCAGGAGGGCGTGCCGGCCCTGCCAGATGTCACCGGCGTCCGGCCCCCGGCAGCTCATCGTCTCGGTCATCGCGGCCACGGCCGTTCGGTCCGCCGCCCCGAGGTCCCGGTCGAATCGAACTAACCCGGCGACACCACACATGACTTGTCCTTCCGTAAGGCGAGTACTAGATCCTCAAGAGGATGTGGCCTGCACCGGCAACCGGGCAGGTGTGGATCCGAGCGTGGGCTCGGAGCTGAACAGGGTGCCGCGGTGACCGGTGTGGGACCGGGCCTCGTACGCCGGACCGGCCAGTCGTCGGCGCGCCCGGCGCCGCACCGGCCAGTCGTTGGCGTGCCCGGCGCCGCACCGGCCCGCGGCCGATCCCGCGCTACTGGGCGGCCGGCCCCGGCACGAGCCCCGCCTCCGCCAGCCCGGCGAGCACCGCCTCGCTCAGCGCCTGCGCGGCGGACAGCGGCCGGACAAAGACGCTGAACTCCTTGACCCGGCCGTCGTCCCCGAAGTGAAGCTGATCGATCCCGTGGATCTCCTCGCCGCCCACGGTGCCGCGGAAGACCAGCACCTCCGAGGGAGCCTCGGTGCCATCGGCGCTCGTCGCAGCGGCGCCGGTGTACTGGGCGACGTAACGGAAGTCCTCGAAGGTGCGCATCAGGACACCGAAGAGGCCGAGGATCGCCTGCTTGTCCTCAAGGGGCTTGGACTTCGCGAGGCTGTAGAGGCGCATGTCGTCGGCGAACAGGTCCTCCAGGGCCGCGAGGTCGCTCTGTTCGATGGCGACTCGGAAAGCCTCGGCGGTGGTCTTGGCGGTCACAGCTCATCCCCCAGGTACGGACGCGTACTACCCATGAATATGGCTACTCCCGTTGAGGAATATCATCACCGCAGGCTCCGGCAGCAGAAGATCGCAGGTTCCTGCAACAGCGGAGCAGGGTGGCCGATGGCGCTACGGCATGTGGTGCCGGCGGCGATGCTCGAAGGGGAGCTGAGCGGCTACGAGTTGGCGAAGTCCTCCGACCTCGGAGTGGCCGACTTCTGGCGCGCGCGGCCCCAGCAGGTCTATGCGGAGCCGACCCGGCTGGAGAAGGACGGGCTGATCGCCGGACGCGAAGTGCTCCAGGAGGCACGGCCCGACAAGCGGCTGTTCGAGGTGACGGATGCCGGTCTCGTGGAGCTGGTGAATCCGATACGCGCTGTGCGGCGGTCCCGGCAAAGCGTCGGGGTGCCCTGGTCGGCGCTCGCTGCCGAGGTGCGCCATCTGCGCCGAGGGGTAGCGCTCGCCCGCCGCGGCCCCGGCCGGTCCCCCTGATCGGTCGGGTTCGGGCTGCGCACGGGAACCACCGGACCGTCCTCAGGGGCGGCCGAAGCGGTCCTGGGCCGCCAGGACGGTGTCCGCGTGGGCCGCGGCCCACGCACCCAGCGCCCGGATCGGGGCGAGCAGGGCGGCGCCGGCCTCGGTGAGGGAGTAGTCGACGCGGGGCGGGGCCTCGGCGTAACGGCGGCGCTCCACCAGGCCGTTGTACTCCAGCCGCCGCAGTGCCTCGTTCAGCACTTTGGGGCTGATCCCGCCGATCCGGGCCAGCAGGGCGCGCGGCCGCATCGGGCCCCCCTCGCCGAGGACGAAGACCACCACGCTGTCCCAGCGGTTGGCCAGCACCTCGAAGGCGATCCGGGCCCGGCAGTCCGCCGCGAACGGATCCCCGCCCAGGTCGTCCGTCCCATCCGGCTCTCGCTGCTCTCCGAGCTCTCCCATGCGGACATCCTGCCCTGCCGATACCTACCGAGCGGTGCGCATCGGACCGCCTAGCGTCCCCGGCATGACATCCCACAACGCACACGATGCCCACGATGCACACCACGCACACGACGTGAACAGCACGATGACGAGCAGGCCGAGGCGCATCGGCATTCTCGGTACGGGCGCCATGGCCGCGGCACTGGGCGGGGCCTGGGTACGGGCCGGACACGAGGTCATCGTGGGTGGCCGGAACACCGCGGCAGCGGCCAGGATCACGGCCGGTATCGGTGCCGCCGGCAACGGCAGCCTGGCCGAGGCGGCGCGGTTCGGCGAGGCGGTACTGGTCGCCGTACCCGCGGACGTCGCACCGCAGGTGGCCAGTGAGCTGGCCCCGGCCCTCGCCGGACGGACCCTGCTCGACTGCACGGTGCCGATGGTCCCCGCCACCGACGGGCCCGCCCTGACCACGGCCGGCGGCACGGACTCTGTCGCCGCACGCCTCGCGGTCGCCGCACCGGAAGCCCACGTCGCCAAGGTCTTCGGCCTCCCGCACGAGAGCATCTGGACCCTGCCCCGGCCGGCCTTCGAGGGTGCGCCGCTGGCCGTACCCTTCTGCGCGGACGCCCCGCCCGCCGCCGCGCTGACGGCAGAGCTGATCGCGTCGATGGGCTGCACCCCGCTGCCCTGCGGCGGTCTGCGACGCGCGGCGCTGCTGGAGGCGGTCGCGGTCTTCGCGATCGGGGTGTGGTGGTCCGGCGGCGAGGCCCGCCACGCCTTCCCCGCCCCCGCGCTCGCCCCCGGCGCCGTCGACGACGACGAGCCCCGAGGACTCTGATGGGGCTCGTCGAATCCGACCACGGTTACGCGATCCGGCGCCTTGCTCGGCCGCTGTCCGGTCCGGGCTGCCTGCCCGTCAGCCACCGCCGTTGAAGGACGACCGGGCGCTGTCGAGGGTGGCCTCCATGCGGGCCACCTGGCCCTTGGTGAACATGAACATGGCCTTGTCGTCGGTGTAGTCCATGTAGTTGACGAACATGTCGCCGTGGGGCCCGTTGCTGCAGGACAGCCGAGGGAAGGTCGGCGTCTGGAAGTTGGGACCGCTGGAGTTCGGGGTGTCCGCGACGAGGTCGCTGCCATTGCAGCC
This sequence comes from Streptomyces sp. NPDC026575, assembly GCF_055567415.1. Classification (NCBI taxonomy): domain Bacteria; kingdom Bacillati; phylum Actinomycetota; class Actinomycetes; order Kitasatosporales; family Streptomycetaceae; genus Streptomyces; species Streptomyces sp. NPDC026575. Next base: position 20,503 of record NZ_JBVHQM010000030.1, on the reverse strand, counting down.
GCCGTCGTCGTCGCCCCAGATGTGCAGCAGGTTGAGCCAGTGCCCCACCTCGTGGGTCGCCGTACGCCCGCCGTTGAAGGGAGCGGAGGCGGTGCCGGTCGTGCCGAAGAACCGGTGGCCGATGACCACCCCGTCGGTCTTCGCGGGACCACCCGGGAGCTGGGCATAGCCGAGTACCTCGTTGGGGTCCGCGGGGTCGAAGATGCGCGGACAGACCCAGAGGTTGAGGTAGCGGTCGGCGGGCCAGGCGTCGTGGCCGCCGCTCGACGCGCCCTTGACGGCGTTGGTGCGTATGTTGAATTTCGTGCTCTGGGTCTGTGTGCGGGTGATGCCGTCGGTGGGCTGTCCCTGCGGATCCAGCGTGGCGAGGTGGAACTCGATGCGGCTGTCGGCCACGAGCGGTTTCCAGACGTCCGGGACCCGGTCGATATCCGGATTGAGGGCCCGGAAGTCCTGGTTCAGCACGTCGATCTGGCTGGTGACCTGGTCCGCACCGATGTTCTCTGCGGCAGTGTGGAACACCACGTGCACAACGACCGGGATACGGGTCAGGCCGACCCGTGCCGTTGACTCGGCGCCGGTCTCATAGGCGAAGGCTTGATTCTCGATCTGGACACGGTTCGCGGCGTATGCCGGGTTCTCGGCCATCAGCAGGTGGTGTACCGGCATTGTCCCGCAACCTCGGCGCACGGGGGCGGTGGTCGCATCATTCTCAGACAATTGGCACCTCCAGGTTCGGCCGCTGGGCGCGGCTGCGGCCGGTGAGGCATTACCGAATTCCGGCGGGAAGCCAAGGCGACAGGAAGGCGACAGGAATGACCCCGGAAATGGGGACGAGGAATGGACTCGGTCCACTAAAAGGTTAGCATTTCTTGCGAATCGGGGCAAAAGATGCTCCCGCCGCTACCGGGTCAGGTACGCGCGGGCAAGGACGGTGAGAACACTGCGGGTCTTCGACATCTGAGGCGAGGGGGACGGGAGGCCCAGGTCCAGGAGGGCCCGTTCCAGCAGGGCCTGTGCGCCCGAGGCTTCCGCGGGATGCGCCCGGAGCGACAGCTCCAGGAATCGCAGGTCGGGGCCGACGCTCCAGAATTCCGCGGTGAGCGGGTGGATCAGATCGCGACGGGAGGGCTTCCATTTGACGGCCTGGACCGGGCCGAGCGGCACGACGTCCGCCAGTTCGTCGTCGGTGACCTCGACGCTCGCCAACAGCGCTTTCTGGTCTCGGGTCAGCCTGGGCCGACGCGAGTTCCCGGCGCCTCCGCCACCGTCCCCGTTCCCGACGGTGGGCCGGTCGAAGTCGTCTTCCACCTTCAGTGACGCCGCCCAGGCGCGGTTGCGGCCGGCCCAGTCCTCCTCGATCTTGAACTCCCAGTCCTTCCCGTCACGACTCGCCCGCCAGTCGGCAGGCAGTACGTCCGGGACGCACGGCCGCAGTTTCACGGTCAGGTCGTCCGCATCGCCCTTCTCGGACTTCCGTAGCCGAATGACAACTCCCGCCTCCGACAGGGGGAGACGGATATCGTCACCGTTCGTCCACGGTTTGTCCCAGAAGTAGATCGCGAGGCCCTTTCCGTCATCGGCCTCCAGCCCGAGTAACCGGCATGCGGACTCGGCCGCCTCGCCAGGAATCATGATCTTGACTTCGATATCGGCGTTCTTCAGTGCATCCGCCATATTCCCTTTATCGCACGGGGATACCCGGGGTGCATCCTTGCCCATTCGAGAAAAAGCACGGGCACGCCCGCCCCGGCGCGGGACCGGGACGGACGTCGGGGCAGGGCTGTCGATCGGCTTCGTGTGCACGGCGATGGCCTCCTCGATGGTGTCGTAGCTCAGTACGTGGCGGAGGGGGCGAAGGTCTCCTCCCGGACGACGTCGGTCTGTTCGTCGACGCGGACCGGCCACGCCGCATCAGCTTGCCGCCCTGCTCTGTTGCATCGACGCGTCGGCGACCGTCACCTCGGGGCACAGGACAGCCTTGATCTGGCCTCCTCCGCCGCTCTCCGTCCATGGTCATGACTCCATGGGCGTTCACCAGGTGCAGGACGGAGCGGGAGAGCCGGTCGAGCCGGGGTTATCGCCGACACTCCCGAGCCAGTCGGCTAAGGGCTGTCCCGTAATCCCTGGTGGATCAGCGGACGGCGTCAGATGCGGTGCATCGCAAGGCGGAGGGGCGTCCGGATACTGGGCGTATCCGGGCGTTCCGACAACGCGGCGAGGTGCCGTAGCTGTCGTCGTGCGCCCGCCAGGGATTGCGGGACAGCCCTTAGGTGTGCTGTCCGATGGGTCAGGTCCTAGCTCGGGCGGATTGCGGCCTCGATGTGGGCGAGTTGGGCAGCGAGGATCTCTTCGAACGCGGCGCGGCGGTCCGCCCCGAGGGGGCGAACGTCGCGGGCGAAGTGGGCCAGGGCCGGGAAGTGTGCGGGGTCGGCGCCGAGTACCGCGACGCGAAACAGCTCCATGCCCTGTTCGTGCTCTCCGGGCGTGACGGTACTGACCCCAGCTTCGGAGGCGATCAACGCGGCGATGAGGACCGCGATCCGGTGGTAGCGCGCCGGGATCTCCTCGTCGGGCAGCCCCGACGCGCGCAGAGCCTGCAGCACCTCTTCCATGACCAGCCGGGAACCGGTGCCGCTTGACGCGTAGCGTCCCCAGACCGCGGCGAGCTGGGGCTGCCGGCCGAATGCCTCCCTCACCCGCAGGGCAAGGGCCGTGATGCGCTGCTTCCAGTCGCCCTCGGGGCGGTGGCCGTCCATGGCAGCCAGGAGGATCCGGTCGGCGACCGCCCGCAGCAGTTCGGTCTTGCTGCGGAAGTGCCGGTAGAGGCTGGAGGAATCGGTCCCGAGCACCGCGGCGAGCTTGCGCACGCTGAACGAATCGGCGTCGCCCGTGCGCAGCAACTCCGCCGCCGCATCAAGGATCTCCTCGGTCGACCAGCGCCTTCTGCCTGCCATCTCACCCCTCTCGCCGAGGCTCAGTCTAACCTATGCACTTGGTGTTGCACGCACCGCGTGCATAATGAGTCGTGAGAGTGCCGAACGGCCCCGGCAGCAGGCGGGCCGGCGTGCCACTCGTGCCCTGTGACCCGGGTCAGGCGGCCGGCGTGCAGCTCGCCCCGGGGACTACGAAAGGACGCATGTCGTGAGGAACCCGCTGGATCCCGCGGAGCTGAACGCCGCCATGGAGAACGTCCACCGCGCCGGAATGCCGGGCCTGTTCGCCGAGGTGCGCGACGGCGACCAGGTCTGGCGCGGCGCCGCCGGGGTCGCCGATGTCGCCACCGGTCGCTGCGTCACCGCCGACATGCGGCACCGCGTCGGCAGCATCACCAAGACCTTCACCGCCGCCGCGGTTCTGCGGCTGGTCGAGAGTGGGCAGGTCGGTCTCGACACGCCGATCGGCCGGTACCTTCCGCGGCTGGTTCCCGGAGAGCGCGGTGACGCGATCACTGTCCGGATGCTGCTCAACCACACAAGTGGCTTCCCCGAGTACCTCCCGTACGCCTACGCCTCCCTCAGGGCGTACCCCGTCATCGCGGACACCCGACCCCAGAGCCTGGACGACCACCGGTTCACGCGGTTCGACCCCACCGAACTGATCGAGATGGGGGTCACCGCACCTGCCGTCGGCGCCCCGGGCGGTACACCGGGGGTGTACTCCAACACCAACTACCTGCTGCTCGGCCAACTCCTGGAGGAGGTGACCGGCACCACGGCCGAGCAGTACATCACCCGGAACGTCATCGAACGTGCCGGTCTCCGCGACACCGGATTTCCCTCCGGACTGTGCGTCGACGGGCCGCACTCGCAGATCTACGAGGCGTGGTTCGGCATGATCGACCCGCCGCGCGACTACAGCGTCTACGACATGTCATGGGTGGGGCCCACGGCCTCGTTGATATCGACCGTCACGGACCTCAACCGCTTCTTCGGCATGCTGCTGGCCGGCGAGATCGTCAGCCCGGCGTCGCTGGCGCAGATGCAACGCACCGTCCCCGTCGTCTCCCAAGAGGGAAAGACGATCGACTACGGACTCGGCCTGCACCCGATGGAGTCTCCAGGGCAGGGCACCTTCTGGGGCCACGGCGGCACGGTCTGGGGTGCTGGAGCACTAGCCATGATCCGTGCCGACGGCAAGCGGCAGATGGCCGTCGCGGTGAACCTGCAGAGGTGGAACAGGCTCGACTGCTTGGGCAAGCCGCAGCCCCATCCCATCGACGACGCGCTTGCGGCTCTGTACCGCGTAGCGATGTACGGCTGACCAGAACGGAAAGGGTCGCCTTGGCCGAACCGGCAAGTATGCCGAGACGGGAGAGTGGAGAGCGCAGCAGGGATGACCGCAGCACGTTCGGCACGGCGACGCCGCAGGCTCCCGACGGGCGACGGCCATGACAGGCGGCGAAACTGCCCCGACGGCCTTGCTGCTGACCGGTACTGAGATCACCCGGTACCTCGACCTCGACGCCGCGCTGGTCGCCCACACGCTGGGCGAACTCGCCCTCCTCCTCGGCCGGGACGACGCGGCCGCCGCCCACTTCGCCCGGGCCGCCGCCCTCGCCGACCAGTGGAACGCCCCCCACTGGTCCGCCGACGCCCGTACAGGCGCCTCTCTTGCGCTCCGCGCCCATGCCCTCCCATCAGTGGATTCATGGCTGTAAGCGGGATTTCATCGGCCGTGCCTAGCGTCGTCGGCATCTGATGCAGGCAGGTCTCATCCAGGGGGAATCCTGCGTGTCCACGGACAGGTGACTAAACGGGGGTTGAAGATGTCCGGTGACCTAGACGCGGCCGAGTCGAGCGACACGCTGGGCTTGAGAGAGGGCGGTCCGGGCGGGGCCCTCAGTACCGACAGGAGGTGGGGGCGGCAGTGGCCGCCCGATGGGCTGCGTCGGCTGATGCCGACGGGGCGCCGCCGATGGACGGCGCTCGGGGTGGTGGTCTGTCTGCTGCTGGCCGGCGTCGGGTGGGCACTCTGGCCGCACCAGCAGAAGGTGATCCCCCTGCACCTGGTCGAAGGGACGGTCCAAGCGGATCTCCTCACCCCCGACAGGGTCAGCCGACTGGCCAGGACGACAGTGGTCTCCGGCCCCCGGTCGAATCAGCCGCACGCCCCGATCACGGCTTCTCCGAAGCAATGCGCCGTGGCGGTCGGGCCGGCGACCCAGTCCGTCTACGGGCATGCCTGGAGCGCCTTCGTGTCGGCTACCTACGAAGACCCTGCCGGCACCGGCTCCTACACCGTGAACCAGGTCGTCGGGGTATTCCCCGACAGCGGTAAGGCCGGTACGGCCTTCGAGACCCTCTCCGCCGGTCTCGCCCGGTGCCCGTCCTCCACACGCACCGACCAGGCCGGGCGCACCTCGAAGTGGGCCTACACCAGCGGGCCGCCCACCCCGGTCGCCATGGCCTGGGCCGCGACGCAGGACTCCGGCGCGGGATGGACCTGCTACCACCAGGCGCGCCTGAAGGGCGCCGCCCTTGTGCAGGTCGCCGTCTGCCAGGGCGGCAACGGCCAGCCGACCGCCGCCAAGCTCGCCGACGCACTCACCAGAAAGGTGAGCGGATGACCAGGGCACCGCGGAAGACGACCGCTCGCATCCGGCGCGGCGCACTGCGCGTCGCCTGCCTGCTCCTGGTGGCGGCGTTGGCGCCGATCGCGAACCCGGGAGCGCGGGCGAATGCGGCCACCAGCGCTCCGGCCGTCGCGGCCGGGCCCGGCGCCGTGACGGCCCTGGCTCCGCCCTCGGACATCGGCGCCGCCTCAGCGAGGCTCGTCCAGCAGGTCGAGGAATTCAACCGGCAGGAAGCGGAAATAGCCCGACAGGCGCAGAAGTTGATCGCGGCGGCAGAGGCGATCACCAAGGAGTCCGCGGCCTACAACAAGGACGCCGCCGCGTACAACAGCAAGGACGCCGCCGCCGGCAAGGAGGTCGGCGACTTCAATTCACGCTCGCAGGCCCTGAGCGCCAGGATCAGAGCCCACAACAGCAAACCGCATACCTTCCAACTGCCCAGGCAGGCCGCCGCGGCCAACGCGTACGCCAACGAGGCCGGCCAGCTCAACTCCGAGAAGGCCCAGCTGGAGGCCCAGAAGAGCTCCATCCAGCGCACGAAGGCCCAACTCGACGCGGAGAAGGCCAAGCTCGGCACCGAGAAGCAGCAGCTCTCCTCCGCCATCACGGCGCACGACCAGCAGGTGAGCGCGCTGCGGAGCAGAGAGCAGCAGCTGAAGTCCCGGGGGCAGGAGCTGCTCCGGCAGATAGCCGCGGCCATGCAGAGCCTCGCCGACAATCCGCCGGACGCGGCGGCGGCGATGGACCAGGGCGGTGACGCGGCCAACCCACCAGGGCAGATCGACCGGTCCGCGGACCAGGGGATCGACGCCGGCGGTAGCGACGTTCCGTCGAGGCAGCCGCAGAACTCCGCGCTGGAGGCGTACGCCAGGCGGAGCGGCACCACAGTGGACATGCGGCCGGGCACGGCGTACCTGTCGCCCAGCGCCGTCGATTCCCTCCCCGCCTCTCAGGCGGCGCAGCTCGCCAGCCCGGTCGGCACCTACGACGGGCTGGTCCGCAAGCCGAACGGCAACTACACGGCACTGAAAGTCCAAACGCCCGGGGCCGCACCCGCGGGGCAGGCGGCCTTCGTCGCCGCCATCAAGCGCGGTGGCCAGGCCACCGTCACGGTCGGCGGCAGGAAGATGGTCATCGACCAGGTCATCGCCGTCCCGCAGGCGCCGGTCTCCCCCTCGCCCGGCGGCGGTACACCGTCCCCGTCCCCGTCCTCCGGCGGCAAGGCCGCCTGCTTGACCAAGAAGCCTGCCCTGGCGGGCGCCAGCGGCGGCGGCTGGATCCTCAACACCACCCAGCCGGTGCCGGAGCGCAACAAGAAGACCACCCCGCCGGGCCCGCCCGGCACCCGGTCCGGCCCGGCCAAGGCATGCCTGGCGAATCCCCTGGCGAAGGATGGATCCGTGGCCAGTGGCGATATCACCGGCTATCAGGACGCGCAGATACAGGCCCCCGGCGCCAACCTCGCTCGCTGCCACCTGATCGCCAGGAAGCTCGGCGGGAGGGGCAACAGCCAGAAGTCCTGGGCGAACCTCTTCCCGTGCTGGCAGGTCGGGCTGAACACCACCCGAGGCAGCATGCGGACGTACGAAGTCATCGTCCAGGAAGCCGTGGAGTCCCTCCCCCTGGGAGCGGGAGACGCGGTGTACTACGAGGTGACGCCCCAATACCAGGACGCCACCAGTACGATCCCCAAGGCCGTCACGATGAGTGCCACGGTCCAGCGACCTGACGGTTCGTCATGGCCGGTCTTCTACACGGTCACTCTCATGAACGTCGCGCGCGTCGGCGGACCCAACCTGGGAAACTGACACCCGCACCGCCAGGAGGCCGACGTGCCCCGCACCACTCCGTCACGCCCCGCCGACATCGCCGCCGTCTTCCCCGAGCTGGCCCCGCTGGCCCGGACGGCGACCCGGTTGCACCCGCGACCCGGGTCGCCGTCCCCCGGGGACAGCTCGGTCGGCGGGCCGCTGTTGTGGCCGGCCGGTGAGCCGTGGCCGCACTGCGAGGGTCCGCACCAGGTGTCGGCCCTGCTGCCGGCGCGGTCCCCGGCTGATGTGCGGCAGCTGCGACGGATCCAAGCGGCCGCCCGGAGCCGACCGCCGGGCGGCCCGCCGTACACCCCCGCGGAGCAGGCCGAGGTGCACCGGATCAAGCGCGGCCGCCCGACCCCCACCGGGCCGATCGCCATGCTGGCCCTCGCCCAGCTGTATGTGCGCGACGTGCCCGCGCTGCGCCCGCCCGAGGGGGCGGATCTGCTCCAGGTGCTGTGGTGTCCCTTCGACCATCGGGAAGAGAACATGCCCGGGGTCGCGCTGTTCTGGCGCTCCGCCAGCGAGGTCGCCGACGTCCTCACGGCGCCCCCGGAGCCGGCGGCGGTCCAGTACGGCGACTACGTGCCCGAGCCCTGCCTCCTCGCCCCCGAGCAGATCATCGAGTACCCCGCCGCCATGGAGCTGGACGAGGAACTGCGTGTGCGGGTGAGGGAGTGGAGTGCCCGGCAGCAGGCCGCCGCCGAGTCGGACGGCTTTGACGACAGCGCCGAGGATGCCTTCTACGACCGCGCGTTGTCCGTCGCGCCCGGTTGGAAGGCCGGGGGCTGGGCACCGTGGAGTGTCACCGATCCCCATCCCCAGCACTGCGCCGTCTGCGGTAGCCGGATGCAGCCGATGCTGACCATCGCCTCCAGCGAATGGGATCCGGACCGCCTCAGCTGGGTCCCGTACGAGGACCAGGCCGCCGCCGCTTCGCTCACCGCCCACCCCCATCCGGCGACACCGACCATGGCCTCCCTCGCCGGCGGCTACCACCAGCAGATCTACGCCTGTCCGGCGTCGCCGGAGCATCCGCACACCGCGCTGCTGCAGTAGCGGCCGCACAGCGGTGGCTGCGCCACAGGCCACATGAGGTGCCGTCTAACTCCGCACGTCGGCTCGTGATCGAGGGCCGGAACTGATCTGGAGGAGTGGCGGTGCCGAACGCGGCATACCGACGTACGGGCAGCGCACGGAGTCCCGGTCGCGACGTGCCCACCCGCGCACCCACGGCATCAGGTGCTCGTCGTCGATCCGGAGCGTGCCGTCCGACAGCAGCTGTCCGATGCTGTTCGCCGGATCGTTGAGCGCCACGGTGCACTTCGCGATGCTGCCGTCGGCCCGAATGACGAACGAGTTCGGGCGTGCGGCATAGCAGACATCCATTGTTCCGGCTTCTCGCGAGGTACCCCGCCCGGCATGGAGTACCGCCTCAAGGTCCTCAATGACCTTGGACCGCACGCTCCCTGAGAGAACGTCAATGGACTCGTCGTTGGGTCCGCCCATTCGCTCGATCGGCCTGAGGCTGACAGCGAAGCGTTCATCATCGAGGAACGTGTCACGGACCTGGGCGAGGAAGTCCGGCATACCTGGCAGTGTGGCGGGCGCGAGATGAATTCGCAGGATGACGCGCACCGCAATCCCGCTGGACCGGATCGACAGCAGATTGTTCCAGATGCGTTGAAATGAGCCGCTGCCGTTGACTCTGACGCGAGTGGCGTCGTGTACGGCTTCCGGTCCGTCCAGGGAAACCTGGTAGGAACGGATGCCGAGCGCCGCCAGCTTCTCCGCCATCGCGAGGTCGAGGAGATAGCCGTTGGTGGTCATATCGGCCTCGTACTGCAGCCCCGGCCTGCGGGCCACCGCCTCGGTGATGTGGGCCGATACGTCTTCCACCACTCCACGGCCCAAAAGGGGCTCGCCGCCGAACCACGAGATGTTCACGCGCTGAAGCCCATCCAGCCGCTGATCCAGCAGCCGCTTGATGCCCTGCACAACGGACGAATCCATCTGGCCGATCGCAAAATCCTCGTAGCAATAGGTGCAACGGAAATTGCATTGCTCCGTAGGCAGAATGATCAAGTGCAGGGCTTCATTTGTGAAAGATGCGACGAGTTCTTCCCGAAAGGCTTCTTGCGCGCGACTGGACGAGTCGGCAGAAATTGTCATGGGTCACGCCCCGATGTTTTGACGAAAGGGAACGGCGCTCGACAGAGAGCTGCCAGAATCGCCTTCGGCCAGCCCCGGCCGCAGGCAAGCGTCGCGACTGGCCGCTGGCTACCTCGGCGGGCCACCCGATCCGCAGCCGGGAACGAGATTGCAGCCGTTGTTGACCACGGTTCGCGCGACGGCAGGCGAGGAAGAGCAGGCTTCTCGTAGCTGCGCTGCAATCTCCGGCGCATTGACGATAATGCGGCCCGCGTCGTCCACCTGGACGTCGACCGAGCACTGGGATGTGCCCTTCTGGGAATCCATAACGGCCTCCTCTGGCGATAGAAAGGCGGTGACCATCACCTTCCTCACCCACTGTCGGGCGAGGCATCTCCCCCCGCTACTCGCGACGGCCAGACGAGGGATGGGCGACAACGTCAGCGCTGATCACCCTCCGGCATGCCGCGGAGTACGTAGCCGATTCCAGCCTGCCGCCTGCCCGGGTAGCTCGCCGTCCGGGCGTGTGGGTGGTCAGTCCGCGATGCGCAGCAGCAGCTTTCCCATGGAGCCGCGCCCCCCGATGAGCTGGTGTGCACCGGCCGCCTCCGACAAGGGGAATTCTGCGCTGACGGGGAGGACGACCGCTCCGTCGGAGACGGTGCGCAGGGCGCGTTCGGTCAGCGTGCGCAGGGCGTCGGGTGCGGTCTGCGCAAGGGCGAGCACGGAGAAGCCCCCGATGGAGCGGCCCTGTGCGTACAGTTCGGGCTGCCCGGCCCGCCAGGGTTCGGCGCCGCTGGCGTTGCCGAAGGACACCAGGCGCCCGAAGACGGCCAGCGCATCCAGGCCGCGGCGCAGCGTGTCGCCGCCCACCGGGTCCAGGACCAGATCGACGCCCTTGCCGCCGGTCGCCCGGCGGACGTCCGTCTCGAAGGTGCCGGGCCGGAACACCTGGTCGTAGCCGTGCTTGAGCGCGTAGTCGGCCTTGGCGTCGGTGGAGGCCACCCCGTACACCGCGCCGGCGCCCGCCGCCCGGGCCATCTGCCCGGCCACCGTACCGATGCCTCCCGCCGCGCCGTGGACCAGCACGCTCTCCCCGGTACGCAGCCGGCCCACCTCGTGGATCAGGGCGTACGCGGTCGGCAGCACGGTAGGCAGCGTGGCCGCGGTCCGCAGGTCCAGCCCCGCGGGCAGCGGGAAGACGGTCGCGGCCTCGGCGAGGACCACTTCGGCGTAGCCGCCGCCGTCGACGAGCGCGGCGACCTCCTGCCCCACCTCAAGCCCTTCCACTCCCTCCCCGACCGCCCGGATGCGCCCGGAGACCTCCAAGCCGGGACGGCAGGGCAGCGACGCCACCCGGTATCCCTCGGCGCGCGCCTTGACGTCCGCGAAGTTCACCCCGGCCCAGACGGCGTCGACGGTCACCTGGCCAGGCCCCGGCTCGGGCGTCGGGGCCTCGACGATCCGCAGCACCTCGGGACCGCCGTACTCCTGGAACTCGACTGCGCGCATAGGTAGAACCGCCCTTCTCTGAGTGTTCAATCAGAAGCGAACACTAGCAGTGTACGATGGACATCGAACACTGGCACGGAGGAGGAAAATGTCAGACCAAGCTGGAGGCGGGGGGCACCGCCCGGCACCCGTCCACACGCACCCCGACGACGTCCCCCTGCTCACCGCCCTGTCCGCGCTCGCGGACCCCGTGCGCATCCAGCTGGTCCGCGATCTGGCGAGCCACCCCGACTGGACGCTCAGCTGCAGCAACTTCGACGTACCGGTCGGCAGGGCCGCCAAGAGCCACCACTTCTCGGTCCTGCGCGACGCAGGTCTCGTCGAACAGCGCGACCAAGGCCCCAAACGCCTCAACCGCCTTCGCCGCCAGGAGTTCGACGCCCGTTTCCCCGGCCTCCTCGACCTGACCCTGCGCGCCGACGACAGCGAGTAACGGCGGCTGAGTCAGCCCCGCCGCCGCGAGCCGACACGAATCCGTGCAGGACCAGCTGGCCGCCGGAGTGGTGACTTCGGCTCCCATGACGAGCCCGTTGCCGTCCCAGCGGTTACCGTCGGCCGCTGGTCGCCGGTACCGGAGCGGCCGCAGACCGATGCCGCCCGCTCGATCGGTGAGTCGCAGTGCCGAAGCGGCACCCCACGCGAACGCTCGCCCAGTACGTCCCGGACAAGACGGAAATCCCAGCAAACCTCCCCCTTATGCGTCACTTCAGCGACTTGAGCGCGCAACCTTTTCGCCGTGCGAGTCCTCTTGCAGGAGGCGCAGGTGTGCGCGGGTACGCAAGTCTGCGAGCGCGCTCGGACACACCATGCGTCATGCATGGCCTGAACTGACGAACGTCAACCTGTGCTGCCCAGGCGGCACTTGGGATGATCCGAGAGGTCTGCTGGATGAAGATTCGCCGCGCCCTGACAGCCGCCGCGGCGGCTGCCGTGATAGCTCCCGCCGCCGTACTGGCCGCGCCCGCCGCCGCGTTCGCAACGGAACCGGTGTCCGAGGCCGGGCCCCGCACGCCCGCCTCCCCCGACTTACCCGATGCCGCAACACCGGCGGACCGGCCAGCGGATTCCGCCACGAGCGGCGGCGGAACGGGTAGCCCGGACGGGCCTCAGCGGCCGGGCGAGGCCGCTGCCCCGGGTCAGTCCTGCGCGTTCGAGTCCGACCAGTTGCACGTGGCCGTCCACGAGCTGCCGCCCCAGCTGACCGCCGGCGGCGCCTGGACCCCCTTCTCCATGACGCTCACCAACACCACCGGCAAGCCCCTGGCGGAGGTCCAGCCCTTCCTGCTCGTGTCCTCCGCCGAAGACGTCGACCGGCCGTACTGGGAGCTGGAGACCGAGTACCGCGATGCCAAGACGGGGCAGTGGAAGACCTTCCATGACGCGGCGCCCGACGACCTGTTCGGCTCGTTCGCCATCGGCCCGCGCAGCACCCTCACGCTCCAGCTGCGCACCCGCGCGGTCAAGGACGCCGAGCCCGGCGCCGGATACGCGCTCGCCGCCGGTGACTACCGCAACCGCGACGGTTCCTGCGGTTCGGCCAAGGAAGCCTGGTACGACTTCACCATCCTCCCCGTGGGCGCGAAGCCGACGCAGCCCCCGAGCACCAAGCCGGGTGAGCCGGGCGAGGGCAAGCCGGGTGGCACGGCCGAGCCCAGCCAGAGCGCCGCGTCCGGCGGCGGTACGGGTGGTTCCGATTCCACCGGCGGCGTCGGCCCGCAGGGCGGCGCCCACCTCGCCGCGACCGGCTCCTCGTCCGCGCTCCCGACGATCGCTCTCACCGGCGGAGCCGCGATGGTGCTCGGCGCGGGTGCGGTCATCGGCGTACGCCGCCGGAAGGGCGCGACCGGGCCGGACGCCACGGACGTCGCCGCGTAAGCCGAACCACTTCTCCAAGAGTCTGACAACCCAAGGATCCCCGGCCTGAGAACTTGTGAACTCAATGGCACTGGACGCAAAGGCCCCGAGGATCCGAAGAACCGGGAAAGAGATCTTCATGAAACTGCGCCGCGCCCTGTCGATCTCGGCCGCGACGGCCGCCCTGCTCCCCCTGGCGGTGGCCACCGCGCCCGCCACCCAGGCGGCCCCTGCCGAGGAGATCCCGACGTGCTACGACCTCGACACCGCCTACGGGCAGTACCACAACAACACCTTCGTGGGCCGCGTGTTCGGCATACCCAAGTCGATCACTCTCGGCACTCGCTGGACGACCTACACCGCCACGCTCACCAACGCCTCGGCGAAGGAGCTGAAGTCGTTCGAACTCAGCGCCAAGCTGGGCAGTTACGTCTACAACGAGGGCGAACGCGACCTGAGCCCGTACGGCGATCTGCAGTACTGGGACACCTCGCAGCGCGCCTGGAAGATGCTGCGCAAGCCCGGTGGAGACGCCGGCGGCACCCTCCCCGGCCCGAAGACGCTGAAGCCCCGCGAGTCCGTCCACGTGCAGCTGCGGTTCAGGGTGAGCAAAGACCTGCCCCTGGACCATTCTTACGACGCGTTCACCGGCCTCACCGGCACCTTCGTCGACCGCTACCGCGACATGGACTGCACGGCCCACGGCGACGCCGACGGCGGTTTCTCCCCCCGCAAGGGCTGAACCCTGCGAGGCGGGCTGCCGCCGTCACGGCCCGACGGCGGCAGCCCGCCATGGTCCACCACTCGCTCTTCGTCGTCGGCTGCCGACACCGGGCCACCGGCGGGCCTGCTGCGGCGAGTACGACGGTCAGGGCGCCGGTGGCCATGGACGAGCCAGCACCCGCTGCGCGGTGGTCCGGTCAGGGCGCCACGTGCGCGTCCGCGGCCGGGCACCATCGGGCTCTGGTGCCGGGCGGGTCATCCGCCGAGCGAGACCGCACCGAGGTCGGACGGCAGCTGGTCCACGGCCAGTGCCACGGCCTCGTGCGCTGTGGCGAATTGGCCGAGGTCCTGGCTGATGAAACCCTTGCCCACTCCGTACGTGCCGTCGCTGTTCGCGGACAGGCACGGTCCGACAATGGTCAGGCGTGGGCGAGTGGTGGTCGAGAAGCGCAGCACCCAGTGGCTCGTGAACGGATAGAGGGCGCGCAGCGCCGGCTCGGCGTACGCCGCCTCGATCAGGGCCTGGTACGTCTCCTGCCAGCACTCCAGCTCTCCGGCCTTGTGGCGCATGCCCTGCCACTCGGATTCCGTCAGGCGCACGGGATCGTGGTCAGGCACCTCGAACCGGCCGGTCAGGTGCACGAAGTGGGCCGCCCGGCGGATGTCGTTCAGGGCCGCCCCGTCGTGCCAGGCCCTGGCGGCCCTGGCGACCTCCGCCAGATCGTCCGTCCCTCCGTCGATGAGGGCCAGGCTCTGGAACGGTTCCTCGCCGCGGATCGACCACCGCCGCTCGTGCCGCCATGCGCTGATCTGCAGCGGCGCGCGGTGCGGCAGGGTGCTCGCGACGGTCGCGTACAGCAGCGGAGCGGAGTCGGGCGAGGTGACGGGCACGGGGCCGATACGGGCTTCCGCCTCGGCCCGGAGCGCTGCGGCGAGGCTGCCGCAGGCCGCAACGTCGGGGTACAGGACGGCGGGATCAGGAGCGGTGGACATGCTCCTGATCATGCCCGAGCCGCCGAATCCCGGGGCGGGTGGCCCCAATTGATGACGGCGGGGAGCGGTGATCGGTCGTCCACGACGGTGAGTCGCCTCGTTCCTCCTCGGAGGCCGGGCAGTGCCGATGATGACGATGTGGCGGGCGGGCGTCCGACTGGCTGAAAGGACGCTCTGGCCGTGCTCCGGCCGACTCCCCCATAACTGGAGGGGCCATCACCGGCAACGGGCGCGGGCATCGGCCCGGTTCGCACTGCACCAGGGAGCGTGTGCCGTGAAAATCTTCGTCTCCTCTGACATGGAAGGCACCGCAGGCGTGGTGGACTGGTCGCAGTGCCGACCCTCGGAGCCTGAATACGCCTACTTCCGCGGCCTGTTGCAGGACGAGGTCAACGCCGCGATCGAGGGAGCGCGGGCCGGCGGCGCGACCGAGTTCCTGGTGAATGACGCACACTCGACGATGGCCAATCTCCGGCCGGACGCCCTCGCGGGCCGCAGCCGCTATCTGTCCGGACGGCACAAGCCGCTGTACATGATGCAGGGCCTGGACGACTCGTTCGACGCGGTCTTCTTCGTCTCCTACCACGGCTCGATGTCCGGCACCCCGGCCACGCTGTCGCACACCTACAACCCACGGGCCGTGAGCGAGGTACGTCTGGGCGGAGTGGTCGCCGGGGAGAGCGGCATCAACGCCCTGGTCGCGCTCGGCCACGGCGTGCCCGTGGTGCTGATCACCGGTGACGACACGACGGCCGCGGAGATCGAGCCCTTCTGCCCCGGGATCCGCAGCGCCGTGGTCAAGTCCTCGGTGTCCCGGTTCGCGGCGGACAGCCTCCACCCCCTCGACGCACGGGAGACGATTCGCAAGGCCGCGTACGAGGCCGTACGGGCCCTGCCGCAGGCCGCCCCGCCGCGTATCGCGCTCCCGGCCACGCTGACCGTACGACTGCGCAATCCGGACCTGGCCGAGATGGCCACCTGGATCACCGGCGTCGAACGTCTCGACGCGGTGACCGTGCGGCTGACCGACGACGACCCGATCCGGCTCTACCGCAGGTTCGTCACCGTCGTGGTCCTCACCCGCGGGATCGCCGAGTGAGCGGAGGGACC
Source organism: Streptomyces sp. NPDC026575 (assembly GCF_055567415.1). Taxonomy (NCBI): domain Bacteria; kingdom Bacillati; phylum Actinomycetota; class Actinomycetes; order Kitasatosporales; family Streptomycetaceae; genus Streptomyces; species Streptomyces sp. NPDC026575. The sequence goes on along the minus strand of NZ_JBVHQM010000030.1, from coordinate 4,774 downwards.
GGCTGACCGAGTCCCTCGATTCATCGGACGGGCCCCACGTACGTGTTTCTGCACTCGACTGCCCGCCGCGCTCAGCGGCTGGGCCCTTCCTGTCGCCGAGCCCGCCGCAGCACGCAGTCTCCGCACAGTCCGCCGCCGGGTACGCGGTAGTACAGGCAGCAGCTGCGTCGTGAGAATGCCGGAAGGGTGGGATCCAGGGTTCCGGTGTCGCGCAGATGCGGGTCTTCGAGCAGGCAGACGGTGAGCGCCACGGCGCGATCCGCCGCATCCGGTCGGCTCGATCTGCGACACCAGTCGTGCAGCACACGGAGGGTGCCGACCAGCGCCGAGGCGGCGTTGCCCCACAGCACCTGGGGGGAGAGCCGGGCCTCGGCACTGATGGCGTGGTGCAACGGCACCAGATGAGCGTGCAGGACCGCCGCTTGCAGCCGGCTCGCGAGGCTCTGCTCGAAGCCCGGCGTCAAGGAGGTCGGCGCGGGCAGCCAGAGTTCGTCCGGTGTGCTCCGGTCCGGATGCCACCACAACGCGTCGCTGTCGAGATCGGGGAGGTCTCCGGCCACCGCCGCGGGTGCCAGAGCGATCGACCACAGTCGCCCGGCGAGTCCCTGGTAGGCAAGGGAGGCGGCGACCCGACGGTCCGCTGTGCCGAGCTGTGTGGCGACCGTGTTCAGACGATGGCGCAGTGCCGACGGGTGTCCTCCTCGGTACAGCTCCGACAGGGGGAGAAAGCCCTGCTCGCGGGGTGTTCCGGGGCCGGTCCGCACGGAGAAGAACGGTCCCGCGGCGGCGGTGCGACCGAGCGTTGCGGTCATCGGCTCCTGCGGCACCGTTCCTCCTCGGCTGGGGCTCGCTCAAACCCGGAGCTTCGCGCACCATACCGGTCGCGAACCCGGCGACCGCACCGACACCGTCGGGCCTCTCAGCGGTCCACTATGCGCAGAAGGTACCTGTTCCACGATGCACTCAGGTGCCCTTGCCCGTCAGGGGGTCGCCCAGCCGCGCAGTACGGCGTGAATCGTCGAGCGGAACGCGGTCTCGGCTGCGGTGCCGTCGAGGGCGCCGGCGAGTTCGAGGGTGACGAGTCCGTGCAGGGCGACCCACAGCGAGACGGCGATCAGTGTGGTGTCGCCCGTGAGGGTGCGGTCCGCCACGGCGCGGTCGATCGCCGCGAGGAGCGGTCGTACGGGGTCGTGGTCGCCGACCCCGCCCGATGGGTCGAAGGTCTGCGCGCCGCCGAAGAGCACGGTGTAAAGGTGGCGGTGCTCGCGCCCCCAACGGCGATACGCGGCGGCCAGCGCGTACACGTCCTCAAGGGCGGCCTCGGAGGTGGGCACCGCCGTCAGGTCCTGGAACAGGCCGGCGACCGCCCGGTCGCGCACCTCGCGGACCAGTCCGTCCTTGCCCTGGAACAGCGTGTACACCGCCGCGGTCGATGTTCCGGCGGCGGTGGCCAGCGCGCGGACCGTGACCGACTCCCGGGGACGGGTGGCGAACATCTCGGTCGCGCATGCCACGAGCCGCTCTTTGACGGCGGCGTCGTTCGTTCTCGGCCTTCCCACGAGGAGCAGTCTACCCATGCTGATAACATCGTTTTGAAACGCCGTTTTAAAACGTTGGGGGAGATCGCCATGCCACCGTCCACCGCACGCCCCGCACGTCCCTTGCGCATAAGTCCCTTCCGCAGACGGCCCGTCCGCTTCCTCGGCCGTCTGCTGGCGGCTATCGCCGCGGTGGTGGGGCTGGTCGCCGTCTTCCTGGCGCTGCTCGTCGCCACCGACGGCGCGGGATCGGGGTTCGCCGCGTGGTCCGCGACCACCGGGATCGCGGTCGTCGCGGCACTGTGGCGGGGCCGCCGCCGGTCCTGGCGGGGGCGGCTGGCGCCGTTACTGCCGGTGTTCGTCGCGGCGGCCCTGACCCTGTCGGTGTGCGTCCCCACCGTTCCCACGACGCGTCGCCAGCCGCCCGCCCTGCCGTTCGTGACCACCGAGCACTGGGGCCTGTCCACCGGCAGCCGGGTCGCGGTCTACCACTACCCGCCCACCGGCAACGGCCCCCGGCACCGCGTTCCGCTCGTCTACCTCAACGGCGGGCCGGTGCGCGGCATCTCGGTGCTCGACCACCGCTTCCTGCAACGGCTCACGCGGGAGGGCTACGACGTGTACACCTACGAGCAGGCCGGTGGCGGACGCAGCGACCTGCTGCCCATGGACCAGTACTCGATCACCCGGTCCGTCCGCGACCTCGGCGCCTTCGTCGACAGGCTCGGCAGGGGCCGCGTCGACGTGCTGGGATTCTCCTCGGGCGCAGTCCTGCTCACCCGCGCGCTGACCGATCCGGCCGTCGCCGCACACCTGCACCGCGCGATCATCGCCGAGCCGGGCCCGATGGACGGCCCCACCGCGCGGATCGCGGGGCAGAAGGGCCGACCGTCGGCTCGCGGCATCGCGCCTCCGATGGCCGGACCGCGCTCCACAGACGTCCCGCGGTACGCCGTCGCGTTCGGCTTCACCCAGCTCGGACTACTCAGCCCGGACAACGGGCTGTTGGGGCAGGCCGAGGGCGACAACGCCTTCACCGCCGCCGATCTCGGCAGCGACACCGCCTCCGCCTACTGCGCGAAGGACGCGCAGCGCATCCCGGTCGAGGACACGGCGCAGAACTTCTCCTTCAGCGCCGCCGCCAGCCTCCGCGTTCAGCAGACGCTCAAGGACTCCCCCGCCATCGCCCCGCAGTTGAGGCGCTCCCGGACACCCGCGATGCTGATGATCGCCGAGTGCTCCTCCCAGGTCCGACAGTGGGCGACAGCCGTTCTCGCCGACGACCCTGCCATCCGGCGCACCCAGTACATGCCCGGCGTCGGCCACCACATGTGGAACGGCCTGGGTGACAACGACCGACGGGCGGCCGCCGTCATCACCGCGTTCCTCCAGGACAAGCCCGCACCGCTGCCCGACTACCCGACCCGAGCCGACATCCCGGCCTTCCTCCATGACCACAAGTAAGCGGGCACGGAAGACGCCTGGCCACCGGGTTCTGCGGCCGGCCGGCCCTCACCGGCCGCACCCGACGGCGCAACGCGAACCGTTGCGCCAGCCGTTGCGCGAACTGTTGGGCGCGAAACCCTTGTGTGTCCGGTCTCATCCGATCGTGCCGGTGGATGGGCCGGTCCTCTCCATCGCGCAGGCGGATCCGTAGGCCCTGGCGAGTACGCCTACGGTGTCGGCCATGGCCCGGCGCAGTTCGGCCGGCCCGACGACCTCGACGTCGATGCCGAGCCGCAGCAGCAGCAGCTCACCGCACGCGTGCGCGGTGCTCTCGGTCGGGATGACCGCCTCTGTCCATCCGTCGTCGCCGACGGCGGTCGCGGTGGAGTCCACAGCCCGCACCAGCTCCGGAGGGACGTTGTCGGGCAGACGACGGCGTCCCTGCGGGGACAGGCGGATGGTGGCTGTGCCGGTGTAGCGGCGGGTGAGGAAATCGTCGAGACACGAGGTCCAGTAGGCGCCCAGGTCGAAGTCCGCAGGCCGGTCGAACCGCGCGCAGTTCCGTCGGCAGTGCGGCCGGCAGCTTCAGCCGTGCCGCCGTCACCTCCGGTGCGAGCCCGAGGTCGGCGGCCGGGCCGGGCAGCCAGGCGAACAACAGCGCCCGCGCCTCGCCCTCGCTCATCCCGGTCAGGCGGGTGCGATAGCCGCCCAGCAGCCCGGCACGTCACGGAAGCGGGCGAGGGCCCTCGTGCACCGACGGGCCCGGCGCACCAAGGGCATCCGCCCTCACCCGCTCACATGCTGGCGTATCTGCTGCCACTCCCACCCCGACTCCCGCAGGGCGCGGGCCCGCTGCACCAGCGCGTCGGTCCGCGTGGCCGCTTCGGTCGGTTCCCAGTAGTGATCGGAGGCGGTCGTCTGGTGGGGATGCTTACGGTAGAAGACGCTCGGCTCCGCTATGAACTCACCGGGCGCCACGGCCTCCGCGGCAAGGAGCAGAGCGACCGTCTCGGCTCCGGACAGCGCCTGCCAGCCTCCGAGCGCCATCACCAGGCGACGGTGAGCGGCGAATGTGGTCGCCTGAACGGACAGCCGTCGCTCCAGCACCTCGTGATAGAAGCGCGCGGGTTCCAAGCGCCCACCCGGAGGGTCGCACGGACCGGGTGCCGTCTTCCCGTCCTCGTGCAGGTCGATGCAGGCGGATACGCACCAGGGCACACGCTCCAGGGTCTCGATGTCCCGCTCCAGCGCACCGGGCAGCAGCACATCATCCGCGTCCAGCGTCCGTATCAGGTCTCCCGTCGCGCGCGCGAGGGCGTGGGTGCGCGTCACCGCTATGCGTGCCCGCAGCCCGGTCCCGTAGGTGATCCTGGGGTCACTGGGCAGGCTGTTCGCGGGGATACCCGAGGTACCGTCCTCTTGCACGCACCACTCCCACTGCCAGTCATCGGGGAGCTTTTGCTCACGCAGGGACTCATAGGTGTCACCGATGAAGTGGTGGCCGCCTTCGTGTACGGCGGTGATGACGCTGATGGTTCGCATGGGATGGTCCTGTCGGAGAGGGGTTGGCCCGTCCGCGATCATGACATGGAGCAATGGCCAAGGCTCACTCTCGGTGCCCAGTGCGTCCACTCCGCTACAAACCTGAAAACGTCTGACCAACGGGCGCCCCCGGGGTCAGGCGCGCTGGTCGCTGCTAGGGCCTGTCCGATGGGTCGGGGTCGGAAAGGCCGCGGCGTCTGGTGCGGTGCATCGCAAGGCGCCGGAGCGTCTCGATAGCGGAGCTATCG
>NZ_JBVHQM010000029.1:0-109105 GCF_055567415.1 Streptomyces sp. NPDC026575 | reverse complement strand
CCGGAGGGGCAGGGGTGTGGGACTGCTGCGCTTTACGTCCCACACCCCTGCCCCTCCGGCCCGTCCCCTCCCGTGGGTGGGTGAGGTGGGTGGGTTGCGGTCGTCGTTGATGCTGCCGGACTCTCGCCGTCGTGGCTGGTCACCGTTGCGGCAGGGGGCAGGGGGAGTGGGAGGGACTCGGTCGGTGACGGGCACTGGACCACATGGGGACGCTCCCACCGGGCTTCTTCCTTCCCACTCACGGGAGGGGGCGGGTCTGCGGGGTTGGGGTGTTCGGACGGAAAGCGCAGCAGTCCGAACACCCAACCCCGCAGACCCGTCACCGGCGGCCGAACAGCCCCGCGCAGCGGCCCCGCCCGCCGCAGGCGAACCCAGCGAAACCCCCACGGCGGGCCAGCCGACAACGTGGGAAGCAGGCCAAGCGCTAGAGCGACGCGGGAGCCGACGTCCGCAAGACGTCCAGGTCGAGTGCGTTGGCCATGGCGCGGTAGCCCTCGTCGCTGGGGTGGAGGTGGTCGCCGGAGTCGTAGACGGGGCGGAGGCGGACCGGGGAGGCGGGGTCGCGCAGGGCCTTGTCGAAGTCGACGACCTCGTCGTAGACCGTGCCGGAGCGGATGATGCGGTTGACCCGCTCGCGGACGGAATTCAGCTGGGTGGAGTAACCGCGGTGGCCACCGAACGGCGTAAGCGTCGAGCCGGTGACGCGCAGGCCGCGGGCGTGCGCCTCGCGGACGATCTGCCGCATGCCCGCGACGATCTTCTGCGGGTCGAGCTGGCGCGGGGTCTTGAAGAGGTCGTTGAGGCCGATCTCGACGACCACGGCCTTCACGCCGGTACGGGACAGGGCGTCGCGGTCCAGGCGGGAGAGCACGCTGGGCCCGTTGTTCGGGGAGAACCTGCTGCCGTTGACCAGCAGGCGGTTGCCGCTGATGCCCTGGTTGAGGACGCCGTAGCGGGGCGCGCCGGGTTCGGTGCGCAGCCGGGCGGCGAGGAAGTCCGTCCAGCGGTGGTTGGCGCCGGCCGTGGAGGTGATGCCGTCGGTGATGGAGTCGCCGATCGCGACGACCGCGCCGGTCGCCTCGGTGCTCCAGACGTCCACGCCGGTCAGATAGCGCCAGTACGGGCTCTGCTCGGTGTAGGCGGCGCCGGTGGCGTCCTCGGCGCGGTCGCCGCGCGCCAGGTAGGAGGTCTGCCGGGCGTAGGGGTGGTAGGTGGCGGGGCCCGAGGGGGAGGGCGAGTACGTGGTGACCAGGAGGTCGGCGTCGGCGGGCACCTTCAGCCGGACGGGGTCGCTGGTGACCGCGCCGCCCGCCGGAATGGTCACCGCGGGCTTGCCGCCGAAGGACAGCCGGCGCATGGTGCCGTCCGCGGCGGTGGGGTTGCTGGGGGCCGCGGCCAGCGCCACCGAGGCGTGGCTGACCACCAGCGGGCGGGTGCCGAAGAGGTTGGAGAGCTGGATGCGGGCGCCGGACCCGCCGACGCTGGTGTGGACGACGTTCCGTATCGACATGCCCGCGTAGCCGTCCAGCGTGCCCGGCTCGGCCGCGGCCGCGGCCGCCGACCAGGTGCCGACCCACTGCCCGGAGACCGCGGGTGCCGCGGGGTCGCGGGGCTTGTGCGAGGAGCCGCGCGGCTCGCCGTCCTCGCCGCCGAAGCCGACGAATATCGCCGTCGAGATCAGCACCACCAACGCCGCCAGACCGGCGAGCAGCGCGTAACCCACACTTTTCTTCATGCGGGAGCGGTCTCCTGAGGAAAGCGGAGCGGCAGGCTCCGGGCGGGCAAGGGCAGCGGATGATCAGCGGCACCGTTGCGGTCCGATCGGTCCCTCATGATCCCACGGACCCCTGGGGGGCCGCCCGGCGGGCCGCTCGATGTCGCCTTGGCATGGACGCGGGGAACTCGTGGTTCGTTCCGGGAGTAGGTCACAGTGGGACATACGGCCGGATCGGCGGCCGGACGCGCGGCGCGCGAGAAGCCGTACGGAGGGCGGGGGCACGGTGGGAGCGGTGGAACGGATGGAACGCACAGCAGCGGACAATGCGCCGAACGGGTCGACGGCCCCCGCGCCGGGTGCCGCCCCGGGCGGCCGGGCGGTGCCCGGCGGCGGCTTCGCCTTCGGGGCGGCCGACGAGGAGCGCCGGCGCGGCGTACGCCGGATGAAGACGCTGGCCACCGGCCTGCTGCTGGCCGTCGCGCTGGTCTACGTCCTGGCGAAGGCGGCCCAGAACGCCGGGGCGGGCGGCTGGACGGGGTTCGTCGCGGCGGCCGCGGAGGCCGGGATGGTCGGCGCGCTGGCCGACTGGTTCGCGGTCACCGCGCTGTTCAAGCGGCCGATGGGGCTGCCGATCCCGCATACCGCCATCATTCCGACGAAGAAGGACCAACTGGGTCGGAGCCTGGGTGATTTCGTCGGGGAGAACTTCCTGTCCGGTGAGGTCGTACGGCTCCGGCTGCGCTCCGTCGGCATCGGCCGGCGGCTCGGCGGCTGGCTCGCCGAGCCGAAGAACGCCGACCGGGTGACCGCCGAGCTGTCCACCGCGCTGCGCGGCGCGCTGACCGTACTGCGCGACTCCGATGTGCAGGCGGTGGTCGGCGAGGCGATCACCCGGCGCGCCGACGCCCAGGAGATCGCCCCCGGTATCGGCACGATGCTGGAGAAGGTCGTCGCCGAGGGCGGCCACAAGCGGGTGGTGGACCTGGTCGTCGCCCGCGCCCACGACTGGCTGGTCGAGCACGGCGACTCGGTCATGTCGGCGGTCTCCGGCGGCGCCCCCGGATGGACCCCGCGGTTCGTCGACCGCAAGGTGGGCGACCGGGTCTACAAGGAGCTGCTGCGCTTCGTCACCGAGATGCGGGACATGCCCGAGCATCCGGCCCGCGGCGCGATCGACCGCTTCCTGCGGGACTTCGCGGGCGATCTGCAGTCCGACCCGGACACCCGCGCCCGGGTCGAGCGGCTGAAGTCGGAGGTGCTGGGCCGCGGCGAGGTGCAGGACCTGATCGCCTCGGCCTGGGGCTCGGTGCGCGCGATGATCGTGGCCGCCGCCGAGGACGAGCGCAGCGAACTGCGGCTGCGGGTGCGGGCGGCGCTGTTGTCCCTGGGGCGGCGGCTGTCCGACGAGGAGCGGCTGCAGGGCAAGGTGGACCGCTGGCTGGAGGGCGCGGCCGTCTATGTCGTGACGACGTATCAGGGCGAGATCACCGCGCTGATCACCGACACCGTCGCCGGCTGGGACGCCGAGCACACCTCGAAGAAGATCGAGGCGCACATCGGCCGCGACCTGCAGTTCATCCGGATCAACGGCACGGTCGTCGGCGCCCTGGCCGGCCTTGCCATCCACACCGTCTCCCAGGCGCTCGGCGGCTGACCCCAGGGCAGCGGCGCGCCGCCTCTGGCGGCCTGCGGCCCGAGGGCCTACCGTGCCCGCGTGCGGGAGCGGATACCGGTGGTCGTACAGGGGCGGCGAACCCGTCGCCCCCGCGCCGTGCGGGCGCTGTGGACGGGCGCGGAGCTGGCCGTGACGCTCGGCGTCGTCCTGCTGCTGCTCGTCGCGCACCAGCTGTGGTGGACCAACCGCCAGGCCCGGCACGCGGCGCGGGACCAGGTGGCGCGGCTGGAGCGGCAGTGGCAGACCCGGCCGCCGGCCTCGGCCGTACCCCCGGCGCCCGACGGCGACCGGGCGCGGGCACCGCGGCCCGGCGAGCGCACCGCGCCGCCCGGTGCGCTCCACCGCCGCACCGCCGGCCGGCCCCCGCCGGACCTGGCCTACGCCGTCCTGCGCATCCCGCGGATCGGCCTCACCGCGCCCGTCGCCGAGGGCACCGGCAAGGCCGCGGTCCTCGACCGGGGCTATGTCGGCCACTATCCGCACAGCGCGCAGCCGGGCGAGGCCGGGAACGTCGCGCTGGCCGGGCACCGCAACACGCACGGTGAGCCGTTCCGCCGTCTCGACCGGCTGCGGCCGGGCGACACCGTCGTCCTCGACACCGCCGAGGCCCGCTACACCTATGCGGTACGGCGCATCCTGCCGCGGACCACGCCCGGCGACGGCACGGTGCTGGCCGCCGTCCCCCGCAGCGGTGTGCACCCCGCCTACCGCTTCACCGCGCCCGGCGCCTATCTGACCCTGACGACCTGTACGCCCGACTACAGCTCCGCCTACCGGCTGGTGGTCTGGGGCGTGTTGCGGTCGTCACGGCCGCGGTGAGGGCGGCCATGGGGCATCACTTAGGCTCTGCTCACGTGCGAAACGAGTCCCCCGGTGGTCGAGCGCCGGGCTCCCGAAAGCGCCCGGCGCTGCTGTGGCTGCTGCTGCCCTATGTGCTGTTCCTGGCGGTGCTGCCGCTGGTGAACCGGGTGACACCGACCGTCATGGGTCTGCCGTTCCTGGTCTTCTGGATGCTGCTGGCGACGCTCGCCACGCCGCTGTCGGTGTGGCTGGCGCGGCGCGGCGACCTCAGGCGGGGACCGGACGGGGAGGGCTGGTGAACGCGGCGGTCGCCACCGGCGTGTTCGGCGGCTTCATGGTGCTCACCGTGGTCCTGGGGCTGCTCGCGGTGCGCGGGAGGGGAGCCGGCGGCGGACTGGCCGAGTGGTCGGTGGGCGGCCGCAGCCTGGGCACGGCCTTCATCTGGGTGCTGATGGCCGGCGAGAGCTATACGAGCTTCAGCTACCTCGGCGCGGCCGGCTGGGGCTACAACTTCGGTGCCCCCGTGCTCTTCGTGCCGGCCTACATGTCCTGCGGCTATGCGCTCGGGTACGTCGTCGGGCCGATGCTGTGGGCCTACGCCCGCCGGCACGGGCTGGTCGGCATCACCGACATCGTCGCGCACCGCTACGGCCGGCCCTGGCTCGGCGCCGCCGTCGCCCTGCTCGCCACGGTCTGCCTGCTGCCCTACATCCAGCTCCAGATCACCGGCATGGGCGTGGTCGTCTCGACGATCTCCTACGGCGCCATCAGCCTGAACTGGGCCTCCTTCCTCGGCTTCGCGGTCACCACCGGCTTCGTCGTGGTCAGCGGGCTGCGCGGCAGCGCCTGGGTCTCGGTGCTCAAGGACGTCCTCGTCATCGGCACCCTGGGCTTCCTCGTGGTCTACGTGCCGCTGCACTACTTCGACGGCTACGGGCCCTTCCTCGACCGGATCGTCGCCGAGAAGCCGCAGTGGCTGACCTTCCCCGGCCACGCCTCGGGCGGACTGGGGCAGCTGTGGTTCGCCACCACCACCCTCGTCAACTCCCTGACGGTGGTGGTCTTCCCGACGACCGTGGCGGGCTATCTGGGCGCCCGCAACGCCGATGCGCTGCGCCGCAACGCCCTCTACCTCCCCTTCTACAACGTCCTGCTGTTCGTGCCGATGCTGCTGGGCCTGGCGGCGCTGTTCGTGGTGCCGGGGCTGACCGGGGCGGACTCGAACCTGGCGCTGTTCACGTTGGTGGTGGACTCCCTTCCGGCCTGGGCCGTGGGCCTGATCGGGGCGGCGGCCGCCCTCTCCTCCATCGTGCCGATGGCCGTGTTCATGCTGGTCATCGGCACGATGTGGGGGAGGAGCGTGCTGGGGGCGATCCCCAGGCTGGCGGCCCGCCAGAAGCTGTGGTCGCAGCTGGTGGTGGTGGCGGCCGGCGCGGTGGCGCTGCTGCTGACCTACACCGCCCCCGACACCCTCGTCCGGCTGTCCCTGATCTCGTACGAGGGCATGGCGCAGCTGGTGCCGATGCTGCTGCTGGGGCTGGTGTGGCGGCGGCTGACGCTGTGCGCCGCGGTGAGCGGCCTGGTGGCGGGCTTCGCTCTGGTCTGTGTCCTGGTCTTCACCGGACACGACCCGGTGTGGGGGATGAACGCCGGGATCGTCGGGCTCGCCGTGAACACGGCGGTGGCGCTGGCGGTCACCTGGCTGGGGCCGCGCGAGCGCGACGAGCGGCCGGACGCCGAAGTGCTGGCGCTGGACGACGAGTTCCCGCAGGGCGGTGGCCCGGTGGGGGACGCCCCGGTCAGTTCGCCGGCGTCGTGATCTTCTTGCCGTCCTTGGAGACCGCGAACCACAGGCCCATCTTGCCCTGGCCGGTGATGTCGCCGGGCTGCTTGTCGCCGGTGAACCAGTAGACCGGCCAGCAGTCCACGGCCAGCTGCTTGATGCCGTCGGGGCGGGTGACGGTGGAGATCAGCTTGGGGGCGATGCCGGTGAGCTTGGAGCGGTCGGCGGGCTTGGCGGGCTTCCAGGTGTCCAGGCAGGCGTCGTTGCAGGCGAACTTCATCGGCCAGGCGCTGTCCTTGTTGAACCGGTAGAGGGTCCGGCCCTTGCCGTCGACGAGGATCTCGCCGAGCTCGGGCTGGTTGAGCACCGAGACGTCGGCGGGCGGCTGGGCGCCGGCCTTCTTGCCGTCGGCGGCCAGCGCGTTCCAGGTGCCGCCGACGCCGTGGCCCTTGGTGTCGCCGGCCTTGGTGTCCTTGACGTAGCGGTAGGCGGGCCAGCCGCCGATGGTCAGCTGCTTGACGCCGTCGGCGCGGGTGACCGAGCCCAGGGCGCTCTTGGCGATGCCGGCGGGGGCCGTGGCGCCGTCGGCGGGGACCGGCGGCCAGGTGGTGGCGCAGGAGCCCGAGCAGTTGGACTTGGCGGGGTCGGGGGTGTCCTTGTCGAAGCGGTAGAGCGTCATGCCCTTGGCGTCGGTGACGACCGGGCCGAGCTTGGCGTCCTGGTGCAGCGCCAGCGTCCCGGCGCTCGGCCCGGCCTTGGTCTCCTTGCCGCTGTCGCCGCCGGCCTGGCCGCCGTAGCCGTCGTCGCCCTGGCCGGAGCCGGAGGAGCCGTAGCCGTAGTCGCTGGTGCCCTGGCCGGCCGGCTGGACGGTGTCGGTGGTGGGGGTGGATGCGCTCTGGTTGCTGCTGCCGCAGGCGGCGGTGAGCGCCAGGGTGGCGACCGCGGCGGCCGCGAGTCCCGCACGACGTCGAGTGATCATGGTGTCTCCTCTGCCGGTTGCTGATGGTGTGGGTTGCTGGGCGGGTCGCCGTCGCCTGTTCGCCGGCGGGTGCCGTCGCCCGGGAAGTACGCGGCATGGGGTGCCCGGTGTTCAACCGGTGCCGGGTTTTTTGCCGGTCGGCCGAAAAACCGTGCGGGACCGGTCAGTTGCCGCCCTGCACCCGCAGCGCCAGCGCGGGGCAGCGGCGCACCGCGAGCTGCGCGCGGCGCCGCATCCGGGCCGGCAGCGGCATGCTGGCCCGCTCCGGGTAGCCGTCCGGGCCGAGCTTGACGACACCGGGCACCACATCGGCGCACAGGCCGTGGCCGCGGCACAGCGTCCAGTCGACCAGCAGCCGCTCCTGCGGCGGGGCGGCCGTGGGCGCCGGCGCGGGCGTCGTGGCCGGTGGCGGCTGGTGCCCGGTGACCGGCAGCGCCCCGGTCACCGGGCGGCCGCACCCGAACCCCTGCGCATGGCACTCGAACTCCTCGGGGAAGGCGGCGAGGGCCGAGGCGACGAAGCGCGCGGTTCCGTCCGGGTGGCTGCAGGCGCCGCGCTTCTCCACGGCCCGCATCCGGGCCCGCACGGCGTCCAGGGCGCCCGTGCCGCCGCCCCGTACGGCGCGGGCGAGTTCGTCGGCGAGCGCGGGCAGGCCCAGCACGCAGGGGCCGCACTGGCCGGCGGACTCGGCGGCCATCCACTGCGCGACCCGTACGGTCTCGCCGGCCGGGCAGGTGTCGTACGGGATCGGCAGCACCGCGCCGGCGCCGAGCACCGCGCCGTAGGCGGTCAGCGCCTCCCGGGAGAGGGTCGCGGTGCGGGCGTCCTCCGGGGAGATGAACGTGCCGTGGTAGCCGCCGAGCAGGACGCCCAGCCCCGGGTCGGACCCGCACAGCGCCAGGACCCGGCTCAGCTGCACCCCGTAGGGGACCTCCACGACCATGGAGCCGCCGACCGTCAGGAGCAGTGTGCCGGGCTCCGCGGGCAGCCCCGCGTTGCGGTAGCCGAGGGCGCCGAGCCGGGCGGCCACGGCGAGTTGGGCGTAGGTCTCGGTGTTCGACAGCAGGGTCGGCACACCGTTCAGACCGCGTTCGCTGGAGCGGACCTTGCGGCCGGAGGGCAGACCGGGGCCGCCGCCCAGCCCGTTGGTCATCGCGGTGCCCTCGCCCGTGACGAACCGCTCGGTCAGCAGGGTGACCCTTAAGGCCGGCCGGACCGGGCCGCGTTCGCCGATCGCCTGCCGCACCGAGCGCTCGACGTCCTTGCGGGTCACCCCGATGGCGACCTCCTGCGCGCCCAGCGCCTCGGCGGCCAGCAGGGCGCCGTCGAGCACCAGATGGGGCGCGTGCAGCAGCAGCGCGGTGTCCTTGAGGCAACTGGGCTCGCCCTCGCTGCCGTTGACGACCACGGCGCCCTTGCCGTCGGCGCGCCGCATCCCGTCCGTCACGGCGGTCAGCTTGCGGGCGAAGGGGAAGCCCGCGCCGCCGCGGCCGCGCAGATCGGTGTCCTCGGCCAGCGCCACCAGCTCCTGGGCGGTGAGCTTGGGCAGGCTGCCGTGCCGGGCCAGATGCGCCACCCGGTCCATGCGCGGGGTCTCGTCGAGCCCGGCGAGCAGCCGCGGCGGGCCGAAGGACGCCAGCGTCGGCACGGGTTCGGGTCCGGTCAGCGCCGGCAGCAGTCGGGTGGGGGCGGGGGCGGTCATGAGAGCTCTCCTGAGTTCCTGCGGGAATCACGCAGCCGCAGCGCCAGCCGTACGGCGACCGCGGCCAGGCATACGGCGTATCCGGCGACGGCCCAACCGGCCGCCGCACGGCCCGACTTCAGGCCGTGCACCAGGGCCAGGCCCCAGGCGAGATACGCGCTCATGTGCAGCGCCCGCCACCAGCGGGACGCGGTGATGCCGGTGAACGCGCCGCGCACCGCGCCGGTCACCGCGACGGCGACGAACACATACGCGGCGAGCGTGCCGAGCCCGATGAGCACCGGCCGCGCCCCGTCGGTGAACGGCACCGCGACGGAGGTCGTACCGACGTGGCCCTCGGCGACCTTCACCCAGATGTGCAGGCCCAGGAAGCCCAGGCCGGCGACGCCGGTGCCGCGGTGCACGGCCTGGGCGAGCAGCCGGTGGCCGGAGTGCAGCACCATCCGGTCGGTGGCGGCCAACCCCCACAGCACGGTGACGGACAGCGAGACCAGGGCGAGCACCCCGGCGCCGAAGTCCAGGAACTGCATCAGGGTTTCCATCGCGCCGGAGTGCAGGGTGACGGCGATGAAGAGCAGCAGCGCGGCCGGAAGGGCGGGGCGCAGCACGGTGGTCGAGGCGAAGCCGCCGGACGAACGGCCCGGCGGCTTCGGTTCCTTCGGAGGGCGCCGGGGGCGGGGCACGGTCGGCGAGGGCCGGGCCCGGTGTGCTGCGCGGCGGCCCTGGCGGCTCTGGCGGCTCTGCAAACGCGGTGCGGACATCGGACCTCCCGGTGTCGGAGCACGGGTGCGGGATGCGAATTTCGTTGAAATTTCCCTGCGGTGGTATTTGCCCGACGGCTTTTGTACGGGTGACCCCCGGTAACACTAAACATTCCGTAACCGGGTGGATACGCAGGGCGTTATCTTGCCGTGATCCGGCTGTGATCCGGATGCGGAAAAGCATCTCCGAGCGCGTTCAGGCTTTCGTAAGGTTTATCGCGCTGTGACAAATTCCTGCAGCGGCGTCGCGGGCGCACGGCGTCACTCCGGATGATGCCGAGTCAGGCGCACGGGGGCGCCCACCCACTGAACTGAACAAGCCGCATCCCCGCCAGGATCGAGGTAGCGATGTGTGATCTGCTGAACCGCATCTGGTCGCGTCCCCGAGGCGAGTGGACCCGGGCCGTCAGAAATGAACTCCCGGACCTCGCCGAGAAGGTGGTCGCGGAGTTGCAACGCGGATTTCCCGCATTGGCCGCACTTCTCGGTGATACGCCCATAGAAGAGGCCGAATGGGCCCTGGAACAGGCCCTGCTGACAGTACTGGGTTACCAGAAAGAGTCGGAAAGTAAACGTCCGGCGGTATCGTCCGTAGTCACCCCGATGCCCGTCGCGCGGGCCCGCCAGGACCTGTTCGACGTCCTCGCCGGTCAACGCGAGGCCCCGGACGAGGGGTTGCACGACCTCGCCCGGGCGGCCGGCTGGCCGGTGCCGGACACCCTCCAGGCCGTCGTACTGGCCACCCCCGCCGAGGCGCCCCAACTCGCCGCGGCGCTCGGGCACGCCCTGATCGGCACCGTCGAGGGCTACACCTGCCTCTTCGTCCCGGACCCGGCCACCCAGACCAGGCCCCGCCTGGAGGCGGCCCTCAAGGGCCGCGCCGCGGCCGTCGGCCACGTCGTACCGGCCACCGACACCGCCTCCTCCCTCCGCTGGGCCCGGTACCTGCTCACCCTGGCCCCCGGCCGGGTCGGCCCGGAGACCCGCCCCGCCTTCGTCGACGACCACCTCTCGGCGCTGCTGCTCCTTCAGGACGAGTCCCTGGCCGACGCCCTCACCTCCCGCTGGCTCGGCCCCCTGGAGGAGCTGACCCCGCGCCAGAGCGAACGTCTCGAAGTCACCCTGCTGGCCTGGCTGGAGGGCGGTGGCGCGCCCGAAGCGGCCAAGCTCCTGCACGTCCACCCGCAGACGGTCCGCTACCGCCTGCGCCAGATCGAGAAGCTCTTCGGCCCGGTCCTGCGCGACCCGCGCACCCGCTTCGAACTCGAAATGGCGCTCCGCAGCCGCCGGCTCATGGCCCATGTCCGCTCCTACCGCGCCCGCGCCGGACGGCGGGCCCGCGCCGTCGCCTCCTCCATCCGGCCACTCGGCGTGGCCCGGGAGGCCCGGGTCAACGGCCTATGACCCGGCGGGGCCCTCGCCCCGCACCCGCTGGCGTGACGCCGGCCACCCCTCGGCGCACGCCGCACCGGCCCCGAGCCCCGCGCACCCGCGACCGGGACCGGCCGGGCAACCTTCCCCCCTCGCCCGGTGTCTGATGTTCGTCAACCGCCCCGTGCCCCCGGGACATCCCCCGGCGCACGGGCGGTCGCACGGAAACATCGGAGAGTTTCATGCGCATTCGCCCCGCAGCCTGCGCGGCGCTTCTGGTGGCGGCCTTCGTCCCCGTCCTCTCGGCGCCGCCCGCGAGCGCGGCCGCCGCCAAGTACGCGGACGACTTCAACGGCGACGGCTACCGCGACTACGCCACCTATCTGCCCGGCCACAGCCCGGGCGGCGGCGTGCAGGTCACCTTCGGCACCGCCGCCGGACCCGGCACCCGGACCCAGGTGATCGACCAGTCCAGCCCCGGTGTCCCCGGCGCCGACGAGGACGGCGACCTCTTCGGCGGCGTCCTGGCCCCCGCCGACTTCAACGCCGACGGATACGCGGACCTGGCGGTCACGGCGTACGGCGAGGACGTCGACGGGCGGACCGAGCAGGGCTCCGTCACCCTCCTGTGGGGCGGTGCGGGCGGCCTCTCCGGCGGCACCTCGGTCCCCAACATGGGCGCCAGGAAGTCCGACGGCCACTTCGGCCGGGACCTGGCCGTCGGCGACTTCGACGGGGACGGCAGGAAGGACCTCGCCGCGATCAGCGCGGGCCGGACCTACGTCTACCGGGGCCCGCTCACCCCCGCCGGCGCGACCGGTCCGGTCACCACCCTCAACAGGTCCTCGGCCGCCCTGGACGCCCGGTCCCTGGTCGCCGGGAACGTCAACGGCGACGGCAGGACCGACCTGGTCGTCGTCGGCCTCGCCGACACCCCCGGCTTCGGTACGGACGCCTGGTTCATCAAGGGCGGCGCCACCCTGACCCCGGGCAAGACCCTGCGGCTGGTCTCCGGCTACGGGGACGGCGCCGAAGGGGCCGGCGTGATCGCCGACTTCAACAAGGACGGCTACGGGGACCTCGCGGTCGGCAGCCAGATGTACGGCGACTACCAGGGCCGGGTCTCGCTCTGGTACGGCTCGGCCACCGGCCCCGCCGGCAGCGCCCGCATCACCCAGGCCACCAGCGGCGTCGCCGGCACCCCCGAGAGCGGCGACATGTTCGGCTCCTCCCTCTCGGCCGCCGACGTCGACGGCGACGGCTACCAGGACCTGGCGGTCGGCGCGTACGGGGAGAAGATCAGCGAGCAGACCACCGAGGGCGGCGTCCACGTCCTGCGCGGCGGCCCCAGCGGTGTCACCGGCGCCCGCTCCCAGTGGTTCGCCCGCAACACCCCCGGCGTACCGGGCTCGGTGGCGTGGAACGACTGCTTCGGCGGCACGGTCCGGCTGCGCGACACCGACCGCGACGGCCATGCCGACCTCTACGTCACCGGCATCGTCGACGGCTCGCTCCGCCTGCCCGGCACGGCGTCCGGCATCACCACGACCGGTGCCTCCCCGGCGGACACCGACGTCGTCGAGGGCATGCTCCAGTAGCAGCGCGCGCTTCGGCCGGCTCCCGGGCGCGCGCCGCCGCCCGCCCGGGAGCGCGGTGGGCCGCGGCGGAAGCGGGCGGTCGATGTCCCTCCCCCCGTTCCCTTCGCCACGGTCTCAGGTGCGCTGAGCGGCGGTCTGCCGGCAGAGCGGGCAGCGGTCCGTGCCGTCCCAGTCCTGCCAGCCGAACTCCGCGGGGGAGAGCGGCTGTCCTTCGAGTTCCCGCCGTACGGCCACCCGGTAGGCCCAGACCGCGCCGATGTAGGGGTGGTAGGCGTCGTGGAAGGCCGGTGCGTCCTGCCCGGCTCCCTCGGCGACCACCCGCCGCAGGGCGCGGAGCCGTTCGAACATCGTCTGGCCGGCGCCGGCGACGGCGGTGGTCGCGTCGATGTAGAGGCTCTCGCGCACCTCGTGGATGCCGGATTCCTCCATCGCCGCACGGGCGGCCGCCTCCAAGTCGGCCTCGGCGCCCGGGTCCTGGGCGATCCGGCGCAGGCGCGTATGGCACACTCCCGCGGCGCGGATGAACTCCAGGTACACCGCGCGTCTGCGTGCCCCCACGCCGCGGTCGTCCTCGCGGCGGTGCCGCAGATAGTCGGCGAGCACGGTCCCGGATATGGCGATCGAGCCACCACTGACCGTCGCGACGAGCGTCCCCCAGTCCACGTCCGGAATCTACGTGCGGATGATCGGAAAGAACAGCAGGAGCGGGCGGATGTGGTGAACTCCGCACCGCCCGGGGGCATCAGCGGAAGCCGGGCCAGTGCGGGTCGTCCCAGCGGTCGTCCCCGGTGAGGCCGAGCAGCCGTATCCGGTGCAGCAGGTCCTCGGGCGCGCCGTGGGACCGGAGCCGGCCGGCGGCGTGGCGCAGCAGCCAGGCCGTCAGTGCGGCGCGGGTGGCTTCCTCGTCGTGCCAGGTGTCCCAGGGCAGTTCGTCGCGCAGCAGCTCGCTCTCCCACTCGTCCACGGCCAGGGCCAGGTGGCGGTCGGCTGTGGGGCGGGGGTGGGTCTCCCAGGCGCGGAGCCAGGGGGTGGGCGTGCCGGACGCTTCGGCGGCCAGCACCAGGACCTGGTGGGCGGGCACCGCGGGGTCGGGGTCGGTGAGGGTGCGGGCCCACCATGCGTGGAGGAACTCCTCCACCGCCGCGGCCTGTTCGGCGGGCCACTGCTGCCAGCCGGCGTGGTGGAAGGTGAGTCCGGCCTCCTCCATGCCGAAGAGGGGGGTGATCCGGCCGTCGGCCAGGGCGGTGGCGAACTGCGGCAGGATGCGGCGCAGCACCGATGCCTTGTAGGTCCAGTCGACCGCCTGCCAGGTGCGCTGGAGCAGGTCGGGGTCCAGCTCCACGTCCGGCACCTTCAGCAGGGCGAGCTCTTGCGCGCTGCCCCAGTGGCACTCGCAGTTGTCCTCGTCGGGGTGGGCGGTCATCCCGCCGAAGACGACGGCGAGGCGGTCCAGCGCGGCGGACAGCCGCAGCCGTGCGTCCGCGGCGGTCGGATGGGGGCTTGTCATGGTCTGCGCCTTTGGGGACTCCGGGTGCGGGGGCCGCCCGAAGAGCGCCACCTTACCGGCCGACGGGGGAGGCCGGCCGGGACGGTCTTCGACGGCGAAGGGGCCGGTCCGCCGCGCGGCGGACCGGCCCCTTCGCCCAGGGTGTGTCAGCGGCACTCACGCCCGCTGTTGATGCAGTTGACGGCCTTGTTCATCAGGTCGTCCGGCATCACGTTGATGAAGTCGCCGTGGTCGGTGACCGGTTTGTGGAGCTGTTCGGGGAAGCTGTCGACGGCGAAGCTGTTGCCCTGCGGGACGTCGTAGGTGATGCGCTGGACGAGCTGCGGGACGGGCGTGAAGCCGCCGGGGCAGTTGCCGTTCTGGTCGGAGAAGGCCATGTGGTCGCGGTGGTTGGCGCTGTCGATGTCCCGGCCGTTCCAGCAGTTCTGGAAGGCGAAGGTGCGCACGACCTGGGAGCCTTGGGGGCAGAGCGGGTATTTGTCCTTGAGCTGGCGGTCCTCGAATCCGGTGCAGCTCCAGGAGGCGTTGGCGTTCTTCGTGCCGTTGGTGAACGCCTTGGCGTCACCGGTGATGATCTTCAGGAACCGCGGCATCGCCCGGACCTGGCCGCTCTGGCTGCCGCGGAAGGTGAGGTTGACCGAGGCCGGGGTCAGCACCGACCCGTTGTTGCCGTCGTGGCCGGCGCCCGGCTTCTGCTCCGAGGTGCCGTCCAGCTTGCGCAGCACCGGCCAGTAGTGGGTGGACTGGTCGCCGTTCTGGCAGGTGGTGTCGGAGTCGGCGAGCTTGCGGTCGTTGGCGAAGGCGTCGGTGGCCTTGTTGCCGACGTAGTCGTGGGTGTGGTGGGCGCCGTTGCTGACGCCCGGCGTGACGATGACGTTGTCGGAGTTGAAGTGCCCGTCCTCGTTGCGGCCGCATTCGGTGGTGAAGGTGCCGGTCGAGGCGTTGTTCCCCTGGGGGGCGGCGAACGGCGGATCGCCCGCGTTGGGCTGGACGGTGGTGATGTCGACGAAGTCGTCGGGGGAGGGGCCGCCCACCTGCCCCGGCTGCTGCTGCCCGCCGCCCTGCCCCTGGACCTGCCCCGGCTGCTGGCCCTGGCCGGGGTCCTGCGGCTGGCTCTGGTTGGGGTCCTGGGGCTGGCTCTGGTTCGGGTACTGCTGCCCGCTCTGGTTCCAGCCGTCGTTGGTGGACTTGGCCGCGGCCTGGCCGTCCGCGCCGGTGGGCTTGGTCGTACAGCCGCTCATCTTCAGCAGATAGTCCGGCCGGGTGGCGTCCTTGGCGATCGCCGTCACCATCGTGCCGATCGTCCTGGACCGCTGCTTCTTGAGCCGGGCGAGGACCTCGTCGCCCGCCCCCTCGGTCATCCGGTGGTACGCGTCGGAGACCTGGCGGTCGAGCGAGGCCAGCCCCTTGGAGACCTGGAGCTGGGCGCTGCGCGGCACCTTCCGCAGCGACTGGCCCACGTCGGGGCAGGAGACGGTGGTGGCGGTCACCATGTGCGCATGGCCGGCCGCCGCGTCGGGCGCGTTGTTGCCGGCCAGCGCCGTGGTGGCGACCACGGCCAGACCACCGCCGCCGAGCAGGAGCGCGGCCGCGGCGACCAGCATTCTGTTCGTCAAGCGCGAGCGTTTATGGGACTGGGCCTGCTGCCGTTGCCTCATGAGATCACTTCGCTTCGTCCGAGGAGATGAGGGGGGTGAGGGGATGAGAGGGGAGGGGAGGAGCGCCGTCGCCCGGGGCCTCGCGGGGGCCTCAGTAGCTGTGCAGCGTGTTGAAGTCGACCCGTCCGGTCTTCTCCAGGACCGTGATGTGGTCCAGCACCACCGTGTTGGCCCGGTTCGCCAGGGCGCGCACCATGGAGTTGCGGGTCTGGTCGCGGACCATCGCCACCAGGCCGAAGACCTTGCCGTGCGCCCGGCGCAGCAGCTCCGCGAAGACCGGCGGGAAGTCGTCGCCCTGGGCGGCGCTCATCTGCGCCAGCCAGCCCTGCTGCTGGGGAGTGGGCTGGTTGGCCAGCTGGATGCCCAGCGCCCGCCCGGCCTCGATCGACCGCCGGTCCAACTCGGTGTGCCCGGCGACGAGATGGTCGCCGGCCATGCGCACCGCCGCGGTCGTGCCGCGCTCCTGCGCCTGCCGGCCCGCGGGCAGCTCCCACAGCCCGGCCAGTCTGACCTTGCGCACGAAGTCGCGGTCCATCGCGGTCAGCGGACCGTAGCGGGTGTTCACCGTCCCGCCGCCGTCGTCGTCGTACGCGACGGTGTTGGTCGCCGCGGACGCGCTCTCACCGAAGAGCTGTACGGGCAGCAGCACCGCCGCGAGCGTGGCCACGAGCGCGGCGACGACCAGTCCGGTGGCGATGGTCCGCCCGGATGCTGCGGAGTTGCTGAGGATCGACCGCACACGGCCTCCCGGTTCGTCCCTACTGGAATGCCACCGGACGCTAAGGGCCCCACCGGGCCTTTAGGCCGGGGTTCTCACCCCTGGACAAATAACGGCCGGGCCCGCCGCGACACTGCTACGGTGCCGCGTGCGGGCCCGGACCCGTCCGTGCGGGGGGACGCCCCTGCGCTCAGCGCGCGTACAGGCCCGCCGTCGCCCACCGCCGGCGCTCGCTGCGGGTGTCGGGCGCCTCGCGCTCCCCGCGCGCGTACAGGGCGTCGATCTCCGCCGCGTAGGCCCGTACGATCGCCGCTCTGCGCAGCTTCATCGACGGCGTCATCAGCCCGGACTCCTGGCTGAACTCGTCCGGCAGCACCCGGAACGCCCGGATCGACTCGGCCCTGGACACCGACGCGTTGGCCCGGGCCACCGCCCGCCGCACCTCGGCCTCCAGCTGCTCCTGCGGCGACGGCCCCGAGCCGCTGCCGCCGTCCTCGCCGGTGTCGCCGCGCAGCCGGCGCCAGTGCGCGAGCGCCTCCGGATCCAGGGTGATCAGCGCGGTCACATACGGCCGGTTGTCGCCGACCACCACCGACTGTGAGATCAGCGGATGGGCGCACAGCCGCTGCTCCAGTCCCTGGGGGGCGACGCTCTTGCCGTTGCTGGTGATGATGATGTCCTTCTTGCGCCCGGTGATGATCAGATAGCCCTCCTCGTCCAGATGCCCGAGGTCGCCGGTCGGCAGCCAGCCGTCGTACAGCCCGCTGCCCGGCGTGCCGGCACCCCCGTTCTCGGCATCGAGGTATCCGGCGAACACCACCGCACCGCGCACCCACACCTCGCCGTCCAGCGCCAGATGCACCGCGCTGCCCGGCAGCGGCAGTCCCACCGTCCCGAACCGCACCTTCCCGGGCGGCTGCACGGTGATCGCGCCGCTGGTCTCCGTCAGGCCGTAGCCGTCGTAGACGGTGATCCCGATGCCGGCGAAGAGCAGCGCCAGCTCCTTCAGCAGCGGTGAGCCGCCGGAGACGGCCGTGGCCACCCTGCCGCCCAGCAGCTCCCGGATGCGGCAGTACACCAGCCGGTCGTAGAGGACGTGCCGGGCCCGCAGGACCGGGTCGGGGCCGCGCCCGGTCCCCTGGGCCTCGGCCGCCATCGCCTCGGCGTAGCGCACCGCCACCGTCATCGCCGCGTCGAACGTCCGCCGCCGGCCCGCCTGTTCCGCGGCCCGCCGGGCGTGCGCGCAGATCTTCTCGAAGACGTAGGGGACTGCGAAGAGGAACGTCGGACGGAACGACGCCAGGGCCGGCAGCAGTTCGTCGGAGGACGCGTCGGGCTGGTGGGCGAGCTGCACCCCGCCGCGCAGGCACGCCACCTGCACCATCAGCCCGTAGACGCCCGCGAAGGGCAGAAAGGCCAGCAGCGAGGGGCGTTCGCCGGGTGGGGCCAGCAGCCCGCCCCAGCCCGCATAGAGGGTGTCGCACTGGGCGGCGAGGTTGGCGTGCGTGATCACACAGCCGCGCGGCCGCCCGCTGGTGCCCGAGGTGTGCACGATCGCGGCGGTGCTGCGCGGGGTGACCGCGTGCCGCAGCCGGTGCACATCCGCCTCGGGCAGCCGGGTGCCCTCCTCCGACAGCCGGGCCACGCAGTCCAGGTCCAGCTGCCACAGCCGGCGCAGCCGGGAGCGGTCGTCACTGGCCTCCGCCACGGTCATGGCGTGCGCCTCGTGCTCGACGACGATCGCGGTCACCGCCGCCCCGTTGAGAATGCAGCGCAGCTGCTCGGCCGACGCGGTCGGATAGACCGGGACCAGCTGGGCGCCGATCGCCCACAGCGCATAGCTGAACAGCGTCCACTCGTAGCGGGTGCGGGACATCAGCGCGACCCGGGCGCCGGGCCGCACGCCCTCCGCCAGCAGCCCCCTTGCCAGCGCCATGACCTCGTCGCGGAACGTCTTCGCCGACACCTCCTCCCAGCCGCCCGGCGCGCGGTCCTCGCGGCGGGCGAGCTGGACGAAGTCCGGCTGGTGGGCGGCGGTGTCGAAGACGGAGTCGGCCAGACCGCCGGTCCGCAGTGGAGCCGCCAGGGCCGGAACGCTGATGTCGCGCACAGCACCTCCTAGGTGTTCCCCCTTGATTCCCCCTTGGTCCCCCGCCGTCCCGACGGCAGGGAGGGGCAAGTTACCGGTCGGTCCGGCCGCTGCCCAGGTATCCGGTTACTCTTGAGCGGAAGACGACAAGTCTTGCCGGCCGGCCGGACGCGGGGAGGGGACCGGATGTATCGCATCGTCGACGCCTGGCGCCTGTACACCTGCGCGCTCTTCTTCTTCCTGGGCGGGCTCCTGCTCGCGCAGAGCGGGCTGGCGACGGCCCTGACCGCCGCCGCGACCACCGCCGCGGTGCTGCTGCTGTGCGCTGCCTTCCTGATCGCGGCGGCTGCGCCGCCGGTCCCGCCGGGCCGGATCCGTACGGCGATCCGCGATCGCGAGCGGCGTACGGCGTTCCTGCCGCAGCGCGATCCCGACGCGGCCGGGCGCCCGCGGCCCCGGGCACCGGGCCGCGCCCTCCCGACGGCCGCGTAGACGCACGTCCGGACCGCGCTCCGCCTTCACGGCGCTGCTCTTCCTTCTTCCCTCCGGACCGCCTTCCGCGTCCGCGCGGCTCGTCACGCCGAATCCACATCCCGGTACGACGAGACCCGTGGAGGGCTCACCCATGTCCGTTTTCGGCTTCCTCGGCGATGCGCTGGCGCACGGCGCCCAAGCGATCGAACCGTTCTTCGGCACCGCGGCCACGGCCGTGGCCATCGTCCTGTTCACCCTGGCGGTACGCGCCGCGCTGCACCCGCTCGCCCGCGCCGCGGTCCGCGGCGAGAAGGCGCGGGCCGCGCTCGCCCCGCAGCTCGCCGCGTTGCAGCGCAAGCACAAGGGCAACCCGGAGCGGCTGCAGAAGGCGATGGCCGACCTGTACGCCAAGACGGGCTCCTCGCCGCTGGCCGGCTGTCTGCCGACCCTGCTCCAGCTGCCCGTCTTCTTCGTGATGTACCACCTCTTCTCCACCGGGGGCGGCGGGCTGCTCGACCACACGCTGCTGGGCGCGCCGCTCGGCGGCCACTTCAGCCAGGCGCTCGCCGACGGCGGCCCCTTCGGCCCGCAGGGCCTGGTCTACCTCGTGCTGTTCGCGCTGATCGCGGCGGTCGCCACCTGGAACTACCGGCGTGCGCTGGCCGCGGCGGCCGCGGCCCCGACACCGGCCACGGGCCCGGCCGCGGCCCCGGGGATGGCCGCCATGGGCAAGGTGCTGCCGCTGCTGTCGTTCGGCACGCTGATCACGGTCGCCGTGCTGCCGCTGGCCGCCGGGCTGTACATGGTGACGACGACGACCTGGACGGCGTGCGAGCGGGCACTGCTCCAGCGGGAGAGGCGGGACAAGCAGGGCGAGCGGGGCGAGCGGGGTGCGGCGGTTCCCGCTCCGCGGTCGGCCAAGGGGCGCGACGTCGTTACTACCCCTCAGTAACGGTCCAGTCCGTGAACGGGGTCTTGCAGACTGGACCTCGTTCTTGGAGGATCGGCCAAATTGCCCGATGGCCGTCCCCCATCGGCCGGCCCGGAAGGCCCCTTCCGGGCCGACCTTCGACCACGGGAGTTGAACCGATGAAGCTGCTGCGTGTCGGACCGGTGGGGGCGGAACGCCCGGCGCTGCTCGACGAGGCGGGAGTCCTGCGGGACCTGTCGGGCCTGGTGCCGGACATCGACGGAGCGCTGCTCGCGGACGAGGGGGCGCTGGCGCGGCTGCGCGCCGCCGCCGCGTCCGGCGAACTGCCCCGGCTCGACGCCGACGGGCTGCGCACCGGTCCGCCGGTGGCCCGGATCGGCAAGATCGTGTGCATCGGGCTGAACTACCACGACCACGCCCGGGAGACCGGGGCCGCGACCCCCGAGGAGCCGATCGTCTTCATGAAGGCCCCGGACACCGTCGTCGGCCCCGACGACGCGGTGCTGGTGCCGCGCGGCAGCGTGAAGACCGACTGGGAGGTGGAGCTGGCGGTCGTCATCGGCCGGACGGCCCGCTATCTGGAGAACGACGAGCAGGCGCTGTCCGCGGTGGCCGGCTACGCGGTGGCGCACGACGTCTCCGAGCGCGCCTTCCAGATCGAGCGCGGCGGCCAGTGGGACAAGGGCAAGAACTGCGAGACGTTCAACCCGCTGGGCCCCTGGCTGGTGACCGCCGACGAGGTGCCCGACCCCCAGGCGCTCGGGGTGCGGCTGTGGGTCAACGGCGAGCTGAAGCAGGACGGCACGACCGCCGAGCAGATCTTCCCGGTGGCCGAAGTGGTCCGCTATGTCAGCCAGTTCATGACCCTGTATCCGGGCGATGTCATCAACACCGGTACCCCCGCCGGTGTCGCCATGGGGCAGCCGGAGCCCAAGCCGTATCTGCGGGCCGGCGACGTCGTCGAGCTGGAGATCGACGGCCTGGGCCGCCAGCGGCAGACGCTGCGCGCTGCTTGATTCCCACGTTTTTGGCTTTCCCGCCGTGGTGGTTCGTCGCCGTTGCGCCTGCGGCGGGCGGGGTCCGCTGCGCGGGGCTTTCGGGGTGCGGTGACGGTCCTCCGGGGCAGGGGTGTGGGACTGCTGCGCTTTACGTCCCACACCCCTGCCCCTCCGGCCCGCCCCCTCCCGTGGGGGTGGGGAAGGGGGCCGTGGGGGCGCGCCTGTGTGGGCCCCAACCGTGTCGGTGGGTATACGGCCGGCTGGCGCGCGTCCCGCTTGGCAAGTGGCGGGCCGCGGGAAGCGCAGCCCGCCACCCACCCCTAGGCTGCTCGCATGATCCGTGCAGTGGCGTTCGACATCGGCGAGACCCTCATCAGGGACGACCGAGGCTGGGGGGCGTGGGCCGACTGGCTTGATGTCAGTCGGCACACGCTGTCCGCGCTGGTCGGCGCGGTGGTGGCACAGGGCCGGGACAACGCCGACGCACTCCGGCTCGTTCGGCCGGACATTGACATCGAGGCCGAGCGGGCCGCGATGGAACGGGCCGGACGCGGCGAATTCCTTGATGAGTCCGACCTGTACCCCGATGTCCGGTCGTCCCTGGCCGCGCTCCGGGAGGCCGGGATTCGAGTGGTCATCGCCGGCAATCAGACCCGCCGAGCAGGGCAGTTGCTGGGCGCCCTCGACCTGCCGGCGGACGCGCTCGCCGTGTCCGGGGAATGGGGCACGGCCAAGCCGGACCCCTCGTTCTTCGCCCGCACCATCGAGCTGGCGGGTGCCGCGGCGGACGAAGTGCTGTACGTCGGTGATCACCCGCAGAACGACGTCGTGCCAGCGGCTCGGGCAGGGATGCGCACCGCGCACCTGCGCCGCGGGCCGCTCGGGCACTTGTGGGCGGACAGCGAGTACGCGCGGGCCGCGGACTGGCGGATTGGGAGTCTGGCCGAGTTGGTGGGCCTGTTCCTTCCGGGGGTGAGGTGACCGCACGGCCTTGCCCGCGTGACGCAGGGCGAGGCATCCGTGTTCCCGGACAGTGACGATGTGGGTACGGTTCGCAGTGGCCGCGCCGGAGGGAGTTCGTATGCCCAGCATCGTCTACCAAGGGGTAGGGCCCCGCATCGCCTACGAGCGGCGCATTGCCGGCCTTACCCAGGTCGACCTCGCCCGTGCTGCCCGTGTCGCACTGGGCACGATCCGGAAGATTGAGCGCGGCGAACGCGGCGCTTCCGACGCTGTCCTGACTGCCATCGCGGACGCACTGGACACCGACCCCACTCGTTTGCTGCCGGACCGGGAACGCCCGGACGACCGCGTACACGAGGCGATGCCGGGCCTGTCCGCGGTCCTCGCCGCATACGAAGCGCCGGACGACGGGACGTGCCGCGAACTGCGGGCGCTCGGTGAGGCTGTCGCATCGATCGTCGGTTACCGGCTGAGCGCGCAGTACGCGCGCATCAGCCGCATGGTCCCGGGGCTCCTCGCCGAACTGTGCCGCGCGCTCCAGAGCGCATCGTCGCACGACAGGCCGATGGTGGCACGGCTGCTTGTGGACGCATGCCGAGCCGCGGACGCCGTCGCGTTCAAGCACGGTGCGAAGGATCTCTCGGCCCGTCTCATCGACCTCATGCGGTGGGCTGCCCCTCAGGCTCACAACCCGCTCGTGGATGCCGCGGTGGCCTACGTCCGTACGGAAATCCACTTCGGTGCCCAGACGCATGCCGTGGGGCTGCGTGCCCTTGAACAGGCCCTGGATCGCGCTCCGCGCAGTGAGGCCCTTGAGGTCCTGGCAGCCCGTGGCGCACTGCATATGCGGGCCGCGGTGGTCGCCGGAAGAGCCGGCAACGGTGACGCGGCGGCGCTCCACCTCGATGCCGCCCGCGCCTTCGGTGACCGGGTGCGGGAGGACGTATACGGAGGGACGGCGTTCGGGCCGGATAGTGTGCGTATCCACGAGCTCTCGGTGGCCGTGAGCCTCGGTGACGACTGCCTGGACCGGGCTCTCCGGCTGGCCCGCGAATGGAAGCCGCCGCAGAGCCTGCCGGCGGAGCGCCGCTCTGGTTTCTACATCGAACTCGGCCGCGCTCAGCTCTGGTCCGGCCGCCCGAATGCCGCGTTCGAGTCGCTGAAGGTGGCCCGCCGGATCGCACCCCAGCATGCCCGGGAGCACAGGTGGGTGCGGGAAGATGCGGCAACGCTGCGCCGTCTGAAGCGAGCGGACGCCGAGAGCCTGTCGAACTTCGCCGAATGGTGTCACGCCGGGGCGGGCGTCTGAACGCTACCCCTCGCAGGGGTACTTGAGGGGTACGCGCGGGGCCAATCTCTTCCCGAGCCTGACGGCGCAGGGAGAGACCGTGACCGCAACGACACCCCCGGCGGATCCCGACGTAAGCACCGTCCGACTGCACGGCAAAGGCGCGGCATGCGCGTCGTCACCGCTGGATCACGGAAGACCCCCGCGACGCTGCTGACGTCCGGGGGCATGGCCATCAACTACCAGGGAGTTGACAACATGTCCAAAGCTACAGCGAGACTCTTAGTCCTGCTGCTGCGGCTGCTGTTTCCCGCGCGAGGCTGCCACCGGCACGTCGGCGCACGGTGCGTCACGAGGCGCGAGGACGCGCAGACACTCATGCTTCGCCAGGTCTCCGTCGGGTGGCCGGGGCTGCTCCGCGGAGAAGACTCGCCTCTGATCCGCCCGTATGTCCTCACACCTGAGGAACGGCAGGAGCGGCGGTCGCACGATGGTCGGCGGCAGTCGCTGTGGTCCACGCCGCACGGGCACGACGCGGGGCCGTACTGGACTCACAGTGCGGAGGCGATGGGCTGATGGCCCGCGTGTGCTGCCCCGTTCACCTGATGGAACCGGTCTCGGCGACGGAGCCCGAGCCGGTTGCCGGGTGCGATGTGTGCACTGCCCTGGCCGAGCAGCGTGCGAAGGCGCACACCAACGGGGACAAGTCGAAGGCGACCGACTGCAACATCGAGATCCGCCGTCACCCCCACCCGAAGGCATGCGGCCGCGATTGAGCACAGACATCCGCTCTCGACGGGGACCACCCAGGGCGTTGGTACTCCCTCACGGCCGACAGCCCAACCGATGGCGGAACCCGATCCGTGGCAACGGACGGGCAACTCCCGTGCCCAGCCGGGCCGGGACCCACGAGAGGAAGGGGGCGCGGCATGGCCGCGACCGCTGAGGCCGAGAGCACCACATCCGCTACGCACCTCACCCACACTCGCCCCTGGGGGGCCAGCCGACTCGCGCCGTACCCGACCACCCTGCGCCGCCCGCACGCCACGGTCACCGTCGACCCCGCCACGCAGCTCGGTGTGTTCCGCGATCACGCCGGTCAGGTGGTCGAGATGGGCAAGCACGGCACCAGCTCCGGCACCGAGACCTCCACGACGACGAACTCGGACTCGCAGAACGACCAGGGCCACGACCAGGACAGCCAGCAGGACTGATGGCTGCGACCGAGGAGAGGCCGGTACTGGTGGCCACCGAGGCGGACGATGCCACCGCCGACATGGTGATCGCACAACTCAACCGGCGAAACGTGCCGGTGGTCAGGTTCAACCCCGCCGACATCGGCGGATGCCTGACGGTCTCGGCTCGGTTCGGCACCTGCCCGGCCCCAGTGGCCGGGCAGGTGCGCACCTTGTCGAGAACCGTCGACCTGGATCACGTGCGAGCGGTGTACTGGCGCCGCCCCCTCTGGCCCGACTTCCCGCACTTGAGCGACGACGATGCGCGGTTCGCCGCCGCGCAGGTTCGCTACGGGCTCGGCGGCACCCTTTACGCCCTCGAAGGCCCGCTATGGGTCAATCATCCCCTTCGTAACGCGGCGGCCGATTACAAGCCTGCGCAACTCGCTGTCGCCCAGCGGCTTGGCCTCACAGTGCCGCCGACCCTCGTGACCAATGAACCCGATGAAGCTCGGGAGTTCATCGCCGCACACGGTCAAGTCATCTACAAGACCCTGCGGTGGACCTCATACGAGCGGGACGGAGTTCCGGTTACAGGGTGGGCAGACCCGGTCACCACCGCGGAGCTTGATGACAGCGTGCGCGTGACACCGCACCTGTTCCAAGCCCGCGTGGACAAGGTCGCCGACGTGCGCGTGCTGGTGGTCGGCGGGCGAACGTTCCCCGTGCGGATCGACTCCGACCTCCTGGACTGGCGCAAGGACTACTCCGCCCTCTCCTACAGCGTGGTAGACCTGCCCGACCATGTGGACAAGGCGCTCCTTGCCTGCTTGGACCACTTCGGGCTGGTGTCCGGGAGCTTCGACCTCGCCGTTGACCAGGCGGGTGACTACTGGTGGCTGGAGCTGAACCCGAACGGCCAATGGGGGTGGCTGGAAGAGAAGACCGGCCTGGAAATGTCCGCCGCATTCGCCGACCTGCTGACCCGAGGAGAGCCCCATGACGGAAACCGCACCCGAGCGACGTGCCCTTGCTGACCGGCTGGAGCAGGCCGGTGTCCTTACGACCCCCCAATGGCGGGCGGCCGTCGAGGCCGTACCGCGTGAGCTGTTCTTGAACCCCGGGGTCTTCCTGCCCGTGGACGGTGGCCGCTGGCAACCGGTCACAGCAGCTGGAGCCGACCCGGCGGAGTGGGCCGAGATCGCCTACCGCGACCAGTCCCTGACCATTCAGCTCGACGGGCACCTCACCGCCGACCAGGCCGCTGACCTTGTGACAGGCATGCCCACGTCCTCATCCACCACCCCCGTCACCGTAGTCGGCATGATCGAGAGTCTGGACGTGGAAGAGGGGCACCAGGTGCTGGAGATCGGCACCGGCACCGGTTACTCCTCAGCCCTGATGTGCCACCGCCTCGGCGAGGACAACGTCACCACGGTCGAGGTGGACCCCGAGGTGGCGGCCCGTGCCGACGCCGCGCTGGAAACAGCGGGGTTCTCGACCTGGACCGTGACAGGGGACGGGCTCCTGGGACATCCCCGCCGCGCCCCGTATGACCGGGTGATCGCCACCTGTGCCGTACGCCGCATCCCCCACACCTGGATCCGGCAGACGAAGCCGGGCGGCATCATCCTCACGACCATTGGCTCCTGGCCCTATGGCACGGGTTTGGCGAAGGTCACCGTGGGCGAAGACGGGACCGCCGAGGGCCGGATCATCGGCCGCTCCTCGTTCATGCAGGCTCGGGCGCAAGCCGTGGTCCCGCTGGCCGGCGACCTGTCCGCACGCACGGCCTACCCCGACAGTGAGCGCGCGGCGAAGGTATCGCCGGTCATGCTGGAGGAGTGGATGCCCGCCTTTCTTGCGCAGCTTGCAGCGCCTGGCGCACAGCTCGTTCGCGCCTCGACGAGCGAGGGACTGGCGCTCCTGTACCTCTTCGACCCGGAACGTGAGTCCTTCGCCCAATTCACGCCTGACGGCGGTGGCTGGACCGTCCGCCAGGGCGGCCCGGTGGCCCTGTGGGACGACATCGAGCAGGCTCTGACCGCGTGGCAGGACGCGGGAAGCACGGACATCACCGCCGTGCAGCTCCAGATCGACAGCAAGGCCCACACCTATTGGATGGAAGACAGCCCGTCGCTGCGCTGGCGCCATCGACTCGCCTGAACGAGCGCGAAGTGATCATCCCTGGTGGCCCGCTACCCTCCTGGGAGCAGCCGCCGAATCGTAGGGAAGCGAGATGGACGACGAACCGCTGTCGGAATGGGCGGAACGCCGTGACGCGAAGGTCGGGCGGCTCCGTGCGACTCCTCTCGTCTCCGGTGACGGCCTCAAAGGCTCGCATCTGAATCCAGATGCTCCCCGCGCCATCCAGCGATGGAACGGGTACTCCTGGGAGCCCCACGGATTCGCGTCCAACCTCGCCGAGGCGAAAAAGGTCCTGCACCCCGAGGTCATCGAGCCGTCGGCCTCGGGGTCGGCGCCCAAGCTCGGCGCAGGCACTGGCAAGCACCGCAAGCCCCAGGCGCCAAAGCCGGAGTACTAGCCCAAGTGCCGACGCACCGCTTCGACCACCAGCGCGTGATCCTCCGCCTGTGGAAGCCCCGACACCGCGACCACCCCCACCACCCCCGTTCCGCGCAGCCGGACCGGGAACGCCCCGCCGTGCGCGGCGAAGCGGTCGGTGTCCAGCCGCGAGGAGTCCTCGAACGTACGGCCCTTGGCGCGGAAGCGGGCGCCGACCAGGAACGAGGACTCGCCGTAGTGCTCGACGACGGCGGACTTGCGGGCGATCCAGGCGTCGTTGTCGGCGGAGGTGCCCGGCAGTGCGCAGTGGAACAGCCGCTGGGCGCCGCGCCGGATCCCGATCGTCACCGCGGCGCCGCGCTCGCGCGCCAGCGTCACCAGCAGCGCGCCCAGTTCCCAGGCGTCGTCGTTGCCGAACCTGTCGAAGACCAGGCGCCGTTCGTGCTCTTCGAGGGCGCGCACCTCGTCCGTCGTGGGCGCCTTGGTCACGCGCCCGCCTCGATCCGGACCGTACGGCCCTCGGCGGCGGAGAGCCTGGCGGCCTCCAGGACGCGCAGCGCGGCCGCGGCCTCGGCGGCGGTCACCGGCGGCGTGCCGCCCTCGCGCAGGGCTCGTGCGATCGCGGTGTAGTACGCGGGGTAGTCGCCGGGCAGGGTCGGTACGGGCTCGCCGCCCCCGGACCGCGGGGAGGCCCCGGCGCCCATCCGGCCCCAGCCGGACTTCGGCTCCACGCCCCACTCCACGCCCTCGGTGCCGGGCCGCAGGCCCTCGCGCAGCGCGGCCTCCTGGGGGTCCAGACCGTGCTTGGTGTAGCCGGCCTTGGTGCCGAGCACCCGGAAGCGGGGGCCCAGCAGCGGGGTGGTGGCGCTCACCCACAGATGGGAGCGGACGCCGCCGGCATGGGTGAGGGCGATGAAGGTGTCGTCGTCGGCCTCCGCGCCCGGGCGGCGGATGTCGGACTCGGCGTAGACGGAGACGACCGGGCCGAAGAGGGTCAGCGCCTGGTCGGCGAGGTGGCTGCCGAGGTCGTAGAGCAGCCCGCCGATCTCCGCCGGGTCGCCGGACTCGCGCCAGCCGCCCTTGGGCTGCGGCCGCCAGCGCTCGAAGCGGGACTCGAAGCGCGTGATGTCGCCGAGCGCACCGTCCTCGATCAGCTTGCGGACGGTGCGGAAGTCGTTGTCCCAGCGGCGGTTCTGGAAGACCGACAGCAGCAGTCCGCGCTCCTCGGCGAGCGCGGCGAGCTTCTCGGCCTCGGCGGCGGTCGCGGCCAGCGGCTTGTCGACGACCACCGGCACACCGGCCTCCAGCGCGGCGGTGGCGAGCGGCACATGGGTCTTGTTGGGCGTCGCGAGCACGATCAGATCCAGGTCCGCGGCGCGGTCGAGCACCGCCTCCGGGGTGGCGACCGTACGCACCTGCGGATGCTCGGCGCGGGCCTGCGCCTGCCGCTGGGGGTCGGAGGTGGAGACGGTGTCGAGCAGCAGGTCGTCGGTGGCGGCGATCAGCGGGGCGTGGAAGACCGAGCCCGCCAGGCCGTAGCCGAGGAGGCCGACGCGCAGCGGGTCGCCGGGGGCGGGGGTACCGGTGGGGCGGCTCATCGCACTCTCCTCGCTCGTCTCACTCATGCCCCTACTTAAGCAACGCTGTTGCCAAAGTGCAAGCCACCGCCGACAATGGGCGGGTGAGCAGCGATGACATCCCCTCCCGCGCCTCCCGCCAGGGCGGTTTCACCGGCAGCCCGGGCGCCAATCTCCCCGCGCTGCGCGGCCACAACACCGCGCTGGTCCTGGGGCTGCTGCGGGCGGCCGGCGAGGAGGGGGTCAGCCGGCTGGAGCTCGCCGCGCACACGGGGCTCACCCCGCAGGCCGTCAGCAAGATCACCGCGCGGCTGCGGGCCGAGGGCCTGGCCGCCGAGGCGGGCCGCCGCGCCTCCACGGGCGGCAAGCCCGCCACGGTCCATCGCCTGGTCCCCGGCGCCCGGCACGCGATAGGTCTGCACCTGGACCGCGACGAGCTCACGGCCGTGCTCGCCGACCTCGCCGGCCGCGCGGTCGCGGTGCGACAGGCGCCGCTGGCGTTCGAAGCGGGCGCCGAGCAGGTGCTCACCACGGCCGAACGCGAGGTCGCGGAGCTGCTCGCGCAGGCCGGCGGGCCGCTGGTGCTGGGGGCCGGGGTGGCCTGCCCCGGGCCGCTGGACCACTCCACCGGGGTGCTGCACCGCGTCACCGGCGCCCCCCAGTGGGACGGCTTCCCCCTGCGGGACGCCTTCGCCGCCCGGCTCGGCCTGCCCGTCGCGCTCGACAAGGACACCAACGCCGCGGCGCTCGGCCTGGCCCGCGCCCTGCCCGCCGGCACCGGCTCCTTCGGCTATCTGCACCTCGGCACCGGCCTCGGCGCCGGGCTGGTGCTGGACGGCGGCCTCTACCGCGGCCCGCGCACCGGCGCCGGTGAATTCGGCCACCAGATCGTCCAGTTGGACGGTCCGCGCTGCGGCTGCGGCCGGCGCGGCTGCATCGAGGCGCTGTGCCTGGCGGCGGTGGCCCGCGGCGATCTGCCCGGCGCAGCCCGCGCGTTGGGCGTCGGCGCCGCCAACCTCGTCGAATTGCTGGACATCGACCGGGTGCTGCTCGGCGGCCGCACCGTGCTCGACGCCCCCGAGCCGTTCCTGAGCGGCGTGGCCCGCGAGCTGGCCGCCCAGGCGCGCACCCGCGGCAGCGCCGGCGCCGGATCCGCGGTGTCCGTCGCCCTCGCCCGCGGCGGCCCCCGGGCGGTCGCGGACGGCGCGGCGGAGCTGGTCCTCGCCCCCCTCTTCGGATGACGCCGCCCCGCCCCGGGTGAGCCGCGGCCGCCCGCCCCGTCATCCGGGCGGCGCACCCCGCTCCCCGGATGCCGCAGCCGCGGGTGCGAGGATCGCGCCGTGGAGTTCCCCTACGGCCAGGATCCTGGCGCACCCGTCCGGTCCGGCGTCCCCGAGCACGGACGTATCCCCAAGTACTACGCGGCCAAGGTCGAAATCGCCGCGCTGCTCGACGAGTTGGGCGAGGGGGAGGTGCTGCCCACCGAGCGCGAGCTGGCCGCGCGCCTGGAGGTCTCCCGCGAGACGCTGCGCCAGGCCCTGCGCGAGCTGGTCCTGGAGGGGCGGCTGCGGCGGCTGGGGCGCGGCACGGTCGTGGCCGGACCCAAGCTGGCGCAGCCGCTGTCCCTGGCCAGCTACACCGAGGGCGTACGCGGCCAGGGCCGCCGGCCCGGCCGGCACCTCGTCGGCCTGGACCGCTTCCCCTGCCCGCCCGCGCTCGCCGACGATCTGGGCCTCGCGGTCGGGGACGCGGTATGGCACATGGAGCGGGTGCTGCTCGCCGACGACGAGCGGGTCGGGCTGGAGAGCACCTATGTCGCGGTCGAGCGGGTCCCGGACCTGGACGCCGACTTCGTACCGGACTCGTCCTTCTACGCCTACCTCCACGAGCGGCTGGGCATCGGCTTCGGCGACGCGGACGAGCGGCTGGAGACCGTGCTCGCCACCCCGCGCGAGGCGCTGCTGATCGGCACGCCGGGCGCGCTGCCCATGCTGCTGATCCACCGGCTGTCCCGGGACACCCGGGGCCGCCCGCTGGAGCGGGTGCGCTCCCTCTACCGGGGCGACCGGTTCTCCTTCACCACCCACCTGGGCACGCCGGCGCAGGGCTGAGGCGGGGGGCCGCGGAGCGCGCACACCCCGCCCGTGAATATCACGAAAGGGTAACGGGTCTAGGCCAAGTTTGGGACCCCGTTCACCTTCGCGTCGCCGAACGACCCCGCACGGGCCATCCGCCGCCACGACCGTCTGGGGCATGCGAGTCATAGTTGTCGGAGCCGGCGTGCTGGGGACCATGCACGCCTGGCATGCCATCGAGCGGGGCCACGAGGTCCTGCACCTCGAACGGGAGGCCGAGGCCCGCGGTGCCTCGGTCCGTAACTTCGGACAGATCTGGATCAGCGGCCGGGCCGGCGGCGAGGAGCTGGAGTGCGCCCTGCGCGCCCGCGAACTGTGGGAGGGCATCGGCGCCCGCGTCCCCGCACTCGGCTTCCGCGCCAACGGCTCGCTGACCGTGGTCAGGACCGACGCCGAACGGGCGGTCGCCGAGGCCGCCGCCCGCCGCCCCGACGCCGCCGACCGCGGCTACCGGCTGCTCGATGCCGATCAGGCCCGCGCCCTCAACCCCGCCCTGCGCGGCGACTTCACCGGCGCCCTGTGGTGCGAGCGGGACGCCGCCGTGGAGCCGCGCACCGCCCAGCGCGCCCTGAAGGAGGCCCTGCTGGCGTCCGGCCGCTACACCTACCTCGGCGGCCGCGAGGTCCGCGAGGTGGTCGGCGAGCGGGCCGTACGCGACGACCACAACGAACTCCACCAGGGCGACGCGGTGGTCCTGTGCACCGGCGCCTGGCTCGGCGGCCTGGTCCGCGAGCTGGTCCCCGACCTGCCGGTGCGCCGGGTGCGGCTGCAGATGATGCAGACCGACCCGCTCGGCGAGGAGCTGCCCACCTCCGTCGCCGACGCCGACAGCTTCCGCTACTACCCGGCCTACCGAAGCGACGCCCTGGACGCGCTCAACGCCGGCCAGGCCCAGGCGCCGACCGCCGCCGAGCACAAGATGCAGCTGCTCATGGTCCAGCGCGCCGACGGCGGCCTGACCATCGGCGACACCCACGAGTACCAGGCGCCGTTCGCCTTCGACACCGTCGAGGAGCCCTACGAGCATCTGACCGGCGTCGTCGAAACACTGCTGGGCCGCCCGCTGCCGCGGATCCGCCACCGCTGGGCCGGGGTCTACGCCCAGTGCACCGACACCGGCCGGATCGTCCACCGCCAGCAGGCCCGCGACGGCGTCTGGCTGGTCACCGGGCCGGGCGGGCGCGGAATGACCTGCTCCCCGGCCATCGCCGAGACCACCGCGAACGCACTGGGATGGTGAGCGAGTTGCCGCAGTACACCCCCGACCACGACATCCAGCTGGTCGTCCTGGACATGGCCGGCACCACCGTCGCCGACGGCGGCCTGGTCGAGCGGGCCTTCGACGCCGCCGCCCGGCACATGGGCGTCGAGCCTGGCAGCGCCGAGCACGCCGAGCAGCTCGCCCATGTGCGCGCCACCATGGGCGAGTCCAAGATCTCCGTCTTCCGGCACCTCTTCGGCGACGAGGTTGCCGCCCACCGCGCCAACACCGCCTTCGAGACGGCGTACGGCGAGCTGGTCGACGGCGGGCGGATCGCCCCCGTCCCCGGCGCCCGCGAGGCCATCGAGGCGCTCCGGGCGGCCGGCCGCACCGTCGTGCTCTCCACCGGCTTCGCCCGGGTCACCCAGGACGCCATCCTCGCCGCGCTCGGCTGGCAGGACCTGGTCGAGCTGACCCTGTGCCCGGCCGACGCCGGCGGGCGCGGCCGCCCCTACCCCGACATGGTCCTCGCCGCGCTGCTGCGCACCCGCGCCACCGACTCCGTCCAGCGGATCGCGGTGGCCGGCGACACCTCCTACGACATGCTCTCCGGCCGCCGCGCCGGCGCCTCGGTCGTCGCCGGAGTGCTCACCGGGGCGCACGACGCGGACCGGCTGACCGCCGCCGGGGCCACCCACGTCCTGGGATCGGTCGCCGAACTGCCCGCGCTGCTGGGGGTGGTGTGAGATGACCGCCCCAGCCGCCGCCGCGTCCGCCAGGGCCGCCGACGTGCCCCCGGCCCGGCCCGCGTCGGGCATCCGCTTCGACCGCGTCACCGTCGGCTACGGCAGGCGCGGCGACCACACCGTCCTGGACTCCTTCGACCTGACCGTCGAACCGGGCGAGGTGATGGCGCTGCTCGGCCCGTCCGGCTCCGGCAAGACCACCGCACTGCGGGCGGTCGCCGGGTTCGTCCAGCCGGCCTCGGGGCGGGTGCTGATCGGCGGCCGGGACGTGACCGGGCTGCCGCCCCACCGGCGCGGCATCGGCATGGTGGTCCAGCAGTACGCGCTCTTCCCGCATATGAAGGTCGCCGAGAACGTCGCCTTCGGCCTGCGGGCGCACAAGACCCCGCGCGCCGAGATCCCCGGCCGGGTCGCCGAGGCGCTGGAGATGACCGGCATGGCCGCCTACGCCGGCCGGCACCCCCGCGAGCTCTCCGGCGGCCAGCAGCAGCGGGTCGCCATCGCCCGGGCCCTGGCCATCCGGCCCGGCGTGCTGCTGCTGGACGAGCCGCTCTCCGCCCTCGACGCCCAGCTGCGCTCCGGCATGCTCGCCGAACTCGCCCGGCTGCACCGGGAGTTGCCGGACGTGACGATCCTCTACGTCACCCATGACCAGGTCGAGGCGCTGACCCTGGCCGACCGGATCGCGGTGCTCGAAGGGGGCCGGCTGCGCGAGTGCGGCACCCCGCAGGAGCTCTACCGGCGCCCGCGCAGCGAGTTCACCGCGTCCTTCGTCGGCACCGCGAACCTGCTGCCGGTCACCGTGCGCGGCGACGGCGTCGACTTCGGCGGGCGCCGGCTGGCCGTGCCGGTGCCGAAGGGCCTGGCCGAGGGGGCCGGCGCGACGCTGTGCGTGCGCCCGCACCTGGTCGGGCTGGGCGCCGGCGACATCCCCGGCAACGCGCTGTGCGGCACGCTCACCGACGTGCAGTGGCGCGGCGCCACCCACCGGCTGCAGGTGTCCGTCGACGGCCACCGCGTCCTGGCCGACGTACGCGAACTGCGCCGGCCCCCGGTGCCGGGCGACGAGACCGTGCTGCACTTCGCGCCGCAGGACGCGGTGCTGATACCGGCCGGGCTCGCACCGGCCGCCCCGGGGTGCGAGGACGGTGGACGCCATGGCCGCTGACACCACGGCGGTGGCGGCGCGCGGTCCGGCGGCACCGGAGCGGCGCCCCCGCCCACCGAAGGCCAGGACCGCCCTGTGGGCCCTGCCGCCCGTCGCCGTCCTCGGCGTGGTCTTCCTCTACCCCCTGGCACTGGTGGTGTGGCAGTCGTTCACCCCCGACGGCGCCGGCCCCTCCACCGCCCCGTACGCGGAGGTCTTCGCCGAGGCGTCCTTCCGCGACGCGCTCGCCACCACCGTGCTGATCGCCGCCGGCGCCACCGCCGGCGCGCTGCTGCTGGGCCTGGCGCTCTCCCTGGTGATCGCCTTCGTCCCGCTCCCCGGCGGCCGGGCGCTGGGCCGCTTCATCGACGTCTTCCTGGCCTTCCCGTCCTTCCTGATCACCCTCGCCCTGCTGTTCCTCTACGGCACCGTCGGCGTGGCCAACGGCCTGTGGACGGATCTGACCGGCGCCGCCCACGGGCCGCTTGCGTTCCTGCACACCCCCTGGGGCGTCCTGCTGGCCGAGGTCACCTACTTCACCCCGTTCGTGATGCGCCCGCTGCTCGCCGCGTTCGCGCAGATGGAGACCGGTCAGCTGGAGGCCGCGGCGTCGCTGGGCGCCCGGCCGTGGCGGATCGTGCGGACGGTGATCCTGCCCGAGGCGCTGCCGTCGCTGGCGGCGGGCGGTGCGCTGGTGCTCGTCCTGTGCCTCAACGAGTTCGGCATCGTGCTCTTCACCGGAGCCAAGGACGTCGTCACCCTCCCGATGCTCGTCTACACCAAGGCGATCCTCGACGGCGACTACACCGGAGCCTGCGTCGTCGCCGTCGTCAACATCGCGCTGTCCGTCGCGCTCTACGCCCTCTACCGGACCGTGATGTCCCGTACGGGCGGCCGAGCCGGCTCGCACACCGGAGGTGCCCCCCGCCGTGCTGGTGCATAGCAGGTCCGCCCGCCGGGCCGTCCACTTCCTCTTCCTCGCCCTCTTCGTCCCCGTCTTCGCGCTGCCCCTGCTGGTGATCGTCGGCGCGTCCCTCGCGACCAGCTGGAGCGGCGCCCTGCCCTCCGGCCCGACCCTGACCCACTATCAGGACATCGCCCGGGGCGACGCGCTCGGCGCCCTGCTCACCAGCGTCCTGACCGCCCTGGCGGCGAGCGCCGCCGCACTGACGGCCGGCACCTGGGCCGCGCTGGCCTTCGCGAGGCTGGGCCGCCGCACCCGCCGCCTGCTCGACGCGCTCTTCCTCCTGCCCGTCGCGGTGCCCTCCGTCGTGGTGGGCCTCTCCCTCCTCGTCGCCTTCTCCCGGCCCCCGTTCCTGCTCAACGGCACCCCCCAGATCGTGGTCATCGCCCACGGCGTGCTGGTCACCGCCTTCGCCTACCAGTCCGTGACGGCCGCGCTGGCCCGCCTCGACCCGGCGTACGAGCAGAGCGCGGCCGGCCTCGGCGCCCGCCCCGCCGTCGTCCTGTGGCGGATCAAGCTGCCTCTGCTGCTGCCGTCCCTCACCGCGGCCGCCGGCCTCTGCTTCGCCCTGTCCATGGGCGAGGTGAGCGCCACGATGATGCTCTATCCCCCCGACTGGATGCCGCTGCCGGTGATGATCTTCGCCGCCACCGACCGCGGCTCCCTCTTCGCGGGCGCCGCCCTCGCGGTGACCTTGATGGCCACCACGCTGCTCGCGCTGTTCGCCGTCTCCCGCATCCGCACCCGAGCCACCTACCGCTGAACGCCCGACACCCGTGCCCTGCTGAGGAGTTACCTCGCCATGTCCGTACACCGCCCGCTCGCCAAGCCGCTCGCCGCCTGCTGCGGCGCCCTCGCCCTCGCCGCCGCGCTCACCGCCTGCGGCGCCTCCGGTGCCGATCCGAACGCCAAGGAGATCACCGTCTACAGCGCCGACGGCCTCAAGAGCGAGAACGGCGACGGCTTCTACGACCAGGTCTTCAAGGGCTTCGAGAAGAAGACCGGCATCAAGGTCAACTACGTCGAGTCCGGCTCCGGCGCGGCCGTGCAGCGCCTGGCCCGCGAACGCGCCAACACCAAGGCGGACGTCGTCGTCACCCTCCCGCCCTTCATCCAGCAGGCCGACGGCAAGGGCCTCCTCCAGACCTACCGTCCCAAGGGCGCGGACCAGGTGGCCGCCGGCGACAAGAGCCCGGCCGGCCGGTGGACCTCGGTCGTCGACAACTACTTCTGCTTCATCTACAACAAGAAGGAGCTGGCGAAGGCCCCCGCCACCTGGCAGGACCTGCTGGACCGCAGGTTCGCGCAGAAGCTCCAGTACTCCACGCCCGGAGTCGCCGGCGACGGCACCGCCGTCCTGATCAAGGCCCTGCACGACTTCGGCGGCCAGGAACCGGCCATGAAGTTCCTCGGCAGGCTCCAGGCCAACAACGTCGGCCCGTCCTCCTCCACCGGCCAGCTCGCCCCCAAGACCGACAAGGGCGAACTCCTGGTCGCCAACGGCGATGTCCAGATGAACTACGCCAACATGAAGTCGATGCCGAACCAGGGCATCTTCTTCCCCGCCGCGAAGCCCGGCGGCCGGCCCACCACCTTCGCGCTGCCCTACGCCGCCGGCCTGGTCAAGAACGCCCCGCACCGCGCCAACGCCGAGAAGTTCCTGGACTACCTGCTCTCCGAGCCCGTCCAGCGCCAGGTCTCCGCGATCGGCGGCGGCTTCGCCGCCCGCAAGGACATCAAGGCCACCGACCCCCACGCCAAGGCCCTCGCCGCGCTCATGGACGGGGTGGAGGTCTTCCAGCCCGACTGGAACGACATCGACAAGAACCTGGACTCCTACGTGACCGCCTGGAAGACGGCCACGAAGAGCTGACCGGCGGCCCCGAGGCCCGTGCCCCTCCCCTCGCGGGCGGGCGCACGGGCCTCGACGGAGGTGATCGCCGGGGATGACGGGACGGCCCTGCGCCCTGAAGGCTCGCCCTGGCGGCCCGAGTCATCTGCCCGCAGTGTGCAGAGCACCTGTCGATCAGATGTAGTCGACCAGGTCCGCGATGGAGTCCTTGACGTGGGTGGGCCGGTACGGGTAGCGGTTGACCTCCTCCTCGGTCGCCGTGAGCCCGGTGAGAACGAGGAAGGTCTCCATCCCGGCCTCCAGGCCGGCGAGGATGTCCGTGTCCATCCGGTCGCCGATCATGGCGCTGGTCTCCGAGTGCGCCCCGATCGTGTTGAGCGCGGTCCGCATCATCAGGGAATTCGGCTTGCCGATGAAGTACGGCTTCTTCCCGGTAGCCGCGGTGATCAGCGCCGCGACGGCCCCGGTGGCAGGGAGAGCGCCCTCAGCCGAGGGGCCCGTTTCGTCGGGGTTCGTCGCGATGAACCGGGCGCCGTCGTTGATCAGTCGGACGGCCTTCGTCATGGCCTCGAACGAGTAGGTTCGCGTTTCGCCCAAAATCACGAAGTCGGGCTCCATGTCGGTGAGCACGTATCCGACGTCGTGCAGAGCGGTTGTCAGGCCGGCTTCCCCGATGACATAGGCCGAGCCGCCGGGGTGCTGGTCATCGAGGAACTTCGCAGTGGCCAGGGCGGAAGTCCAGATGTTCTCCGAAGGCACGTCCAGGCCGATACGGTTCAGCCGGGCGTGCAGGTCCCGGGCCGTGTAGATCGAATTGTTGGTCAGGACCAGGAAGGGTTTGCCTGATTCACGGAGCTTCCTGATGAAAGCGTCCGCTCCCGGCACCGGAATACCTTCGTGCATCAGTACGCCGTCCATGTCGCTGAGCCACGATTCGATGGGCTTACGTTCTGCCATGTTGCCGGTCTCCTGTACGCAAGGGCCTGCTGGGGCGCCGGGACGACACTGTGC
This sequence comes from Streptomyces sp. NPDC026575, assembly GCF_055567415.1. Classification (NCBI taxonomy): domain Bacteria; kingdom Bacillati; phylum Actinomycetota; class Actinomycetes; order Kitasatosporales; family Streptomycetaceae; genus Streptomyces; species Streptomyces sp. NPDC026575. The sequence continues at coordinate 71,758 of NZ_JBVHQM010000029.1, read as the reverse complement.
CGCGACGCCCCCAGAGTAGCCAGGGGGGAAAGCCGGTTGATTCGTCCACCGCGGCTCACGGTGACGGCCACGTCCCGGGGCCAACGGCCGCCAGGTGTGGCGGATGCGGCCCTTCCGGCCGTCCCGGGTCGTGGACTCGATCGCGGATCCGGTCGACCTGGTCTGACGCGGGCCGGCGGCCGTACGGGGCCCGGCGCTGCGCCTGGGGGAAGACACCCCTGGCGCGCCGGGCGCCACCCGAACGGCGCAGCCCCGGGCCGCACCGGGATGCGGTGGCGCGCGCGCGGGCGGACCTTCGGAATTATCGGAGGTTCACCATGCGCGCACCGCAATTTGCTCTCTGTGCCGCGGTCGCGGCCTGCGCGGTGACGACGGCGCCCGCGTACGGCGAGGACGCACGCGGAGCCGGGACCAAAGCGGTCCACGTCGCCCCGGCCCCGGCCCCGGCCGCCCCCGCCCCGGGGCGCGAGGTCGCACCGCTCGCCGAGGACGGCTCCGCGGGGCCGGCCGACGGCGACCGGACGCGTACCGGTCCGGCCGCCAGGGTCACCCAGCGCGGCGAACTGAGCAGCACCTCGGCCGTCGGCCTGGTGCTGGCCGGCGGCGCCGTCCTCGTCGTCGCGGGGCAGCTGCTGCGGCTGCGGCTGCGACTGCGCCGCGAACGGCAGGGCGGCGAGGCCGATGAGCGCTGAGGAGGACGTGCGCCGCGGCGCCGGGAGGCTGCTGGCCGGTGCGGCCTGGGCGGTGCTGCTGCTGACAGGGTGGCTGTGGGGGCGCGGCATGCCGGACGGGCCGGCCGCGCGGCACGCCACGACCGGCGATGTGGCCGCCGTGGGGCGCCCCTCGCCCTACCGGAGCGCCGTACGCCGCCTCGACCCCCACACGGCCTGCGCGGACCGCCGACGCGGCCCCTCCGCACTCCGGTTGTTCAGCGTCGGCGGCATCGGGGGCGAGGGCGGCGACGGCGTCCGCGGTGAACGGGCGGACGATCCGGACCTGGTCCTGCTGTCCGCCTGCCTGACGCGTCATCAGGATCGCCCCCGGGCGCCGGAGCCGACCCGCGGCTGAGCCGTGCGGGCTCCCTGCGACCGGCCGCCACGACCTCCTACGACCGGCATTCGTCAAGCGCGGTAGCCGCCTGTGGACGGGTTGTCCACAGCCCGGCTCCGGCGGGTGGCCGTGTGCCACGATGGTTTCTGGCCGGTGGTCTCGCGCCGGCCGGATCAGTGCTCCGAGGGGGGAGTGGATGTACGGCGATCTTCGAAGGGCTGCCGGGAGCGGACCACCGGTCCCGGGCCGCGACCGGTGGCGTACGGCGCGCCGCGGCGCGCTGGCGCGCACGGCGGTGGTGGGGGCGCTGGCCGCACTGCTGCTCGCCGGCTGCTCCTCGTCGGGCGACGACGGCGACGACCGGGTCCCCGGCAGACCGGGGCAGCGCCCCAAGTCCGTCGCCCCGTACTGGGTCAACCCCGACAGCAGGGCGGCCCGCCAGGTCTCCGCGTACGGCAAGGACGGCAAGGCCGCCGACGCCCGGCTCGTCGACCGGATCGCCGCGCAGCCGGTCGCCGAGTGGATCGGCGTCGACGACCCGCAGGGCGAGGCCCGCGGCTTCACCCAGGCGGCCGCCAAGGCCGACCGTGAGGCGCTGCTGGTCCTCTACAACATCCCGCACCGCGACTGCGGCAGCTACTCCCAGGGCGGTGCCGCCGACGGCAACGCCTACCGCGCCTGGCTGGACGGTGTCCTCAAGGGCATCGGCGACCGCGCCACCACCGTCGTCCTGGAGCCCGACGCGCTGCCGCACATCGCGGACAAGTGCACCCCGCAGCAGTTCCACGAGGAGCGCTACGCCCTGCTGACGGAGGCCGTCGGCAAACTCAAGGCGCTCCCGCACACCAAGGTCTATCTGGACGCCGGCAACCCCCACTGGATCAAGGACCCGGGCGCGATGGTCGAACCGCTCAAGCGGGCCGGCATCGACCGCGCCGACGGCTTCGCGCTGAACATCTCCAACTACCAGACCACGAAGGAGAACGCGAAGTACGGCAGGCGGCTCTCCGACCTCGTCGGCGGCAAGCCCTTCGTCATCGACACCAGCCGCAACGGCAACGGCCCGGCCCCCGGCGGCGACGACCGGGAGAACTGGTGCAACCCACCCGGCCGCGCCCTGGGCACCCCGCCCACCACCAGGACCGGCGATCCCCGGATAGCCGCCTTCCTCTGGATCAAGCGCCCCGGAGAGTCCGACGGCACCTGCAAGGGCGGCCCGAAGGCGGGGGAGTGGTGGCCGAAGTACGCCCTGGAGCTGGCCCGTCGGGCGAAGTAGCCGTCCGGGTGCCGGGCGCGGCGGCCCACCGCGCCCGGCCACGACGGAGGCCGGCTAGGGCCTGTCCGATGGGTCCTGGCCGGGCCCGCGACGCCTGGCACGGCACCTCGCGGCGTTGCCGAATCATCCCGATAGCTCCGCTATCGAGACGCTCCGGCGCCTTGCGATGCACCGCACCAGACGCCGCGGCCTTTCCGACCCCGACCCATCGGACAGGCCCTAGCTCTGCCCCTGCCCCGCCACGGGAACCCGGAGCCACACCGCCTTCGACGGTGTGCCCGACCCGTCGACCGCGTTGAGCATGTACCACCCGGGCGGCACCAGCGAGGGGTCCTTGGGCAGGGTGACCGTCACACCGTCCTTGCCCTTCGTCACGGTGAAGTCCAGCGCGATCGACCGCTGTTCGATGTTGGTGACATGGGTGAAGGAGCCGGGCCGGATCAGCCGCATCTTCTTGATGGCGTCGGCGTGCGGGGCGCCGAACGTCGCGGTGCCGCCGAGCGGGACGGTCCTGGCGGCCCCGCCCGAGGACGTCAGCTCGGGGCGCGACTTCCGGAAGAGGTAGGGCGGTGTGTAGAGGTCTATCTGCTGCTGGAAGACGCCCGGCTTGGTGTTGTCCTTGTCGGCGTAGAGGGAGTCGGAGCCGAAGGTCATCACCCGGCCGTCCGGCAGCAGCAGCGCGCCGGAGTGGTAGTTGCGGCCCACCAGCGGGTCGGCCACCTGCCGGGCGGTGTTGGACCCCGGATCGTAGATCTCCGCCTTGAGGACGTTGGAGTCGCTGCGCCCGCGGTAGTCGCCGGAGCCGTTCGTGGTCAGCACCGAGTCGTCCGGCATGATCACGCTGCTCGGGTAGCGGGCCTTGGCGTACAGCGGCGGCCCGTCCTGGAAGCGCGGTGCGGGGGCGTGCAGATCCACGATCCGGGTCTTGTCCGTCGAGCGGGGGTCCTCGCCGACCCCGCCGCCGCCCAGCACCATGTACCGCTGGTTCTGGGCGGGCGGCAGCAGCACCGACATCGACGTCTCCAGGATCTTCGGATCGCTCATCCCGGGCACGACCTGGAAGGTGTTGGACTTCAGGTCCCAGATGCCGGGCGTGCGGCCGATGTTGTCCGGGCCGTAGCCGGCGTTGGAGCCGGTGTAGAAGATCCGGCCCCGGTCGGTGAGGAAGAGCGCGGGGTAGGTCGGGAAGAAGCGCTGCCGGGGGAGGTAGCTCCACTTCTTCGTCGCCGGGTCGTAGATCTCCTGCTTGCCGGGGACGACCTGCCCGATCTCGTCCAGCCCGGAGACGGAGAGGACCTTGCCGTCCTGCAGGGTCGTCAGCGTCGGGTACCAGCGGGCCTCGTTCATCGGGTCGACGGGGACATAGCGCTCGGCCACCGGGTCGAACTCGAAGGAGTCCTTGATGCCCTGGAAGTCCTTCTTGTCGAAGGAGAGCTTCTGCGCGATGCCGTAGAAGTTGTGGGCGTCGGCGCCGGTCAGGCCGTGGATGCGGTAGTTGTCCTGGGCGCCCGTGGAGTGCGCGGGGCCGTCCTTGAGCGCCTCGACATAGACCCGGGCCTCGCTGTGGGTGACGGTCACCCTGCCGGTCGCCGGGTCCTTGGTCTTCTTCGCCCGCGGCACCACGACCGGGTCCTTGGAGGTGAAGGTCTTGCCGTTCTGCTTGCCGGTGAAGAGCGTGCCGGCCGGGAAGGTTCTCGGGCCGTCCGGGTTCTCGTTGTAGATGATCATGAGGCCGCCGGCCTTCTTCACATCGCCCTGCAGCTTCTCGTAGCGCTGCGTACCGCCGGCGACCAGCAGCTTGCCGTCCGGGAGCTGGGTGTGCCCGGCGCAGAAGAGGTCCTTGGGCGTGGGGATGTTCTTGAAGGTGTTCTTCTCCGGGTCCCACAGCACCGTGCGGAAGGACTTGGCCTTGAAGTTCGCGGCGTTGTTGCCGGAGCCGGCGACCAGCAGCACCTTGCCGGTGTGCAGCAGGGCCGCGTGGATGGTGTTGATGCGGTACTTGTCGGGGACGTCGACGACGTCCCAGTGGCCGTTCGCCGCCTTGTACTCGGGCTTGTTGATCTTGTACTCGTGGTACTGCTCGGAGGCGAAGCCGTAGAGGGCCGGCCCGTTCATCCCGGCCAGCGCGAGCACCACCGCGGTCGCTATCGCCACTCTGCGGGTGCGACGGCTCGGACGGTACTTCATGTGTGACGTCCCCCAAGGGCGATCTGCATGGTCTGGTCGGTGGCGGCGGGCTGGTCGGCGGCCGGGTCGGCGGGGCTCGTACCGTCCTCCGCGGCCGAGGCGCCGGCGTCACCGGCGGCCGCCTTCCGCCGTGCCTGCCGTACGCCCAGCCGCCAGGCCGCGATCGGCGCCGCCGTGATCAGCAGCGCCAGCGACGCCCACGTGATCATCGCCGGATGGCTGTGCCCCAGGACGAAGGAGGCACCCAGCGAGCCCCCGAAGACGAGCAGGAAGAACAGGTGCACCCGGAAGGTGCCGAAGAGCGTGTCCGGACTGGAGGAGTCGCCCTTCGGCGTGACCACGAACTTGCTCTTGCGGCGCAGTACGGCGTCGAACAGCGACCGGGCGTAGATCGGCGCCGACAGCGCGGACATCACCATGCCGGCGACGCCGCCGGACCCCTCCGGCTCGTGCGGCGAGACGTTGTGCCGGCGGTTCCAGACGTACAGCCCGATCTGCAGCGCCGAGGCGTTGCCGTAGAGCATCATCCACACCGACGGGTCGATCTGGACGCCGGAGGCCCCCAGGCCCAGGAACAGCGCGCAACTCAGCGCCGCCAGGATCCAGTTCAGCGCCGACATCGGGTAGAAGATCACCATCATGGTGTAGTTGAAGAGCCGGCCCGGCGGCAGCGTGAACGGCGCCTTCCAGAACTGCTTGAGGATCGTCTCGTAGGTCCCGCGCGACCAGCGCAGCTGCTGGGTGAAGAAGTCCGTCCAGGCCGTCGGCCCCTCGCCGACCGCCAGCACGTCCGGTGTGTACACCGAGCGCCACTTCCTGCCGGTCGCCGGGTTGCGGTGCCGGTGCATCTCGAAGCCGGTCGCCATGTCCTCGGTGATCGAGTCGTACAGCCCGCCGATCTGCTTGAGGGCGCTGATGCGTACGGCGTTGGAGGTGCCGACGAACATCGGCGCGCCGTAGCGGTTGCCGGCCCGCTGGATCAGCGCGTGGAAGAGGAACTGCTGGGACTCCGCCGCCTTGGTGACGAAGGTGTCGTAGTTGCCGTAGACCTGCGGGCCGATGACGAAGCCGACGTCCGGGTCGCGGAAGAAGCCGAGCATCCGCTCCAGGTAGTTGGGCAGCGGGACGTGGTCGGTGTCGACCGAGGCGAAGTAGTCGTAGTCGTCGCCGTGCGCGGCCAGCCAGGCGTTGTAGTTGCCGTGCTTGGTCTTGGCGCGGTGCGGGCCCTTGGCCTGGTTCCACTCCGGCACGCCCTTGCGGGTGAAGTGGTGCACTCCCAGGCGTTGGCAGACCTCCTTGACCTCGGGGTCGTCGCCCTCGTCCAGCAGCCAGACGTGCAGCAGACCGCGGTGGCGCACCCGGACCGCCGCCTCCAGGGTCTTGGTGACCATCGCCAACGGCTCCTTGCCGGGCACGAAGGAGGTCAGGAAGGCGACGCGGGTGCCGCTCTCGGGTATGACCGGCACGGGGTCGCGGGCGACGAGCGTGGCGTGCGCGTTGGAGAGCACGTTCATGCACCGGAAGAACTCGATCAGCGCGATCGAGACCAGCATGACGGTGTCCAGCACCGGCAGGAACTCATACGCGGGGTAGTCGCGTTGGGTCCAGTGATCGGGCTGGAGCAGCCAGGCGAGCAGGCCCAGCGAGAGCAGCGGGGCCGCGCCGAGCAGCAGCGCCGCCCGGATGCGGTGCGGCTCGCCGGCGAGCAGCGAGCGGTAGCGGACCGTGTAGGGCTTGTCCGGGTCGGGCTGGGTGAGCGGCCCGGCCAGCCGGCTGTAGTGCTCGTAGTCGTAGCGCGGCAGCGGCTTGCGCTGGGTCCGCCGCTGCCAGTGCTGGCGCGGCACGCGCAGGCGCGCCGTGGCGGACGGGTCGTACGGTGGCTGCGGCCGGGCGCCGTCATGCGGCGACGTCATGAGTCCATCCCCCCGCACGCAGCGGGGGCTGCGTGCCGATTGCTGACGGCCCGAGTCTCGGTCCCCCTCGACCGACTCGGGCTCACTGGTGTCGGCCGCCCACACCGTGGGACGGTGACGGCCGTCTTCCGGTTGCATGATGAACGCCCCGTCGATCCTGCCAAGCGGCGGGCTCCCCGCGTCCACATCACGCCAACCGGCGTTTCCTGTCCCAACTCGCCGGAACCCTGCCACTTTTCAGCCGAGTTCCCAGGTCAGGGTCCCGAACCGGCCCCATGATCGCAAGACGGGCCGAAGGGTATACGGACAAGAGTGTGCAAGGCGGGACGATGTATGGCGCAGCGCGCAAGACTTGAGTCCGGCGGTGACTGCAACTGTCCGCTTTCCGGCGGGCCTTGACTCGATGGCCGAGAGGTCCCGCTCGACGCCGCGGTGGAGTCCGGTTCGTCATGTCATGACGGGTTCGACTCGTTCGCCGCCTCCGGAGGGGTGGCCTCCGCCTGTCCGGAAATCGGCCGAACGCATGGCCGTCGCCCTGCCGTGCGATATGCGCGTCGCCGCCCCGCCCGCCTCCGCGCGGCTCCCGCTGTGCCGGCCACCTCGCGGATCGCCCGCGCCCGCGAGGTGGCCAAGGAGCCGTCGGCCGTCGCCGGGGCATAGCGAAGTGGGCGTTCCCGGAGAACCGGAAACGCCCACTTCCTACGTGCGCCGCCAGGGACTCGAACCCCGGACCCGCTGATTAAGAGTCAGCTGCTCTAACCAACTGAGCTAGCGGCGCGCGCTGACCTGAAGAACTTTACACGAACTCGGAGGGTGCTCCGTACCCAGCACCCGGCCGCCCACGCGCTCGGTTCATGTGATCCCCGCCACTCGCGCCCTTTTCGTCCGGGTGTCATACCGCACCGGGCCCCCTCCCCATGCGGGCCGTAAGTCCCGTGATCTTGGGACCTTCGGCCGCCGGACCGCCCGAATTGCTCTGTGAGGATCGAGTTCGGCGCGTGTGTGCTCGTAGGGCATCGGTTGCCCCGTCAACATGCGATATCTCCCGCCGGTTGAGAGGCTGAGGCCAGCGCCGGGGCGAAGGAACGCACACGAGCGAGGAGGGGGCCGGCCATGGCGTCCGTCACTCCTCCCGCACCTCCCGCAACCCCACCCACCACAGCAACGTCTGCCAGGACGCGCGCCCCGGACCGGGTCACCGGGACTCGCCCCTCCGTCGGAAAGGTTGATCGTCATGGTGTCGACAGCCAAGCGCACCCTTGAGATGCAGCTCCTCCTCGGGCCGCACGACGCCGTTCCGGTGGCCGGCCGGTTCGGCTACCGCAGCGACCGCCCGTACGAGGTCGAGGTGGCCTTCCTCAGTCGCGGCCGCACGGTCTCGACCTGGCGGTTCGCCCGCGACCTGCTGCTGGAGGGGCTGTCCGGCGAGGTGGGCGAGGGGGACGTACGGGTGTGGGCCTTCCGCCGGCCGGGCGATGTCCGCCGCGTCCACATGGAGCTGTGCACCGGCGGCTCGGTGTGCGAGCTGTCCGTGCGCGCGACGGAGCTGACCGCCTGGCTGGAGCAGACGGCGGCGATCGTGCCGCCCGGCCGCGAGGACCGCTTCCTCGACCTGGACACCCACCTGGCCCGACTGCTGGCGGGGAAGTGCTGATGGGGGGCACGGCGATGATGACGACGGCCATGGACGAGGTGGCGGCCGAGGCCGCGCGGGCGAGGGAGGCCGGGCCGCGGGCGGTGACCGCTGCCGGCCCGGAAGCCGGCGCCCGGTCCGGCGTGCCCATACCGGCCCCCGGCTCCGGCATACCGCCCGCCGCCCCCGCGGACTCCGCCGCACCCGCGCCGCACGACCCCTGCGCACACGGCTTCCTGCCCGAGCGGCCGCCGGTCCGCTCCATGATCGGCACCTGGACCAGGCTGGACGCCATGGCCCGGGCGGCCGCCGTCGCGCCCGACCGGCAGGCCGCGATCGCGCTGGTCGAACGCGCCCGCCGGGACGAGGAGTTGGCCGCCCTGCGGCAGCGGGTCTCCCGCCTCTCCCTGCGCAACGCCGAGGCGGCCGCCATGCGGATCGCGGTGATCGCGGTCTCGTGCGGATGGTGCGGGCTCGACCCGCAGGCCCCGGCCGCCCGCCAGGTCGCCGAGGAGGCGTTCCTCGACCTGTGGGCGGCGATCGCACACCGCATCGACCACGACCAGTTCGTCGCGCTGCCCACCCTCGCCCTCCACAACTGGGCCCCCGAACGCAAACCGCGCCGCCATATCCCCATCGACCAGCTGGCCCGCACCGAAGCCCTCGTACCGATCGTGCGCTGGGCCCCGGAGGGCCAGCCGCTCAGCCGGCTCGACCGGCTGATGCTGGCCGCGACCCGGCTGGAGGCGCACGGCATCTGGCTCTTCCGGCTGGCCGAGACCCTCGCCGGCCGCTCGCCCGACGACTGCTCCACCCCCACGGCGCTGCGCCGCCTGGTCCGCGTCCAGCACGCCCTGCGCGCCCAGCTCCACGCCGAGGCGGCCGAGCTGGCGGCCGCGCCCGCGACGCCGCAGCAGCGGGCCGTGCTCGGCGCGCTCGCCGAGCAGGGCGCCCTGGAACCCCCGGTGCTGCAGGCCGCCGACGCGGTGCTGGGCATCGGCGGCCGCCGCATGGGCGAGGGCCGGCGCCAGCTGCTGCGCCGCCACCTGCCGGCGCAGCACCGCGCCTGGCTCAGCGCGATGGACCGGCACTGCGCCCCCGTCCGCACCCTCGCCCACCGCGGCGGTCCCGACGCGGCCGTCTACCGCGAGGCCCAGGAGTCGCTGATCGCCCTGCGCCGCACCTACACGGCGCTGGTCCAGGCCGCCGCCCGCCCCGCGACGGACCCGTTCCCGGCGGCCGCCTGACGCCCCTGCCCGCCAGCCCCGCCAGCCCCGCCCGCCGCTCGCGCGCGGTGCGGGCGCACATCGGCACACCGGACACTGTCATTGGTCTGGACATGACCAGTGGCAGTGTCTAGTGTGCCGTTTGGTCTAGACCGCGCTTCCCGCACCTCCCTCCTCGGCTCACGGAACCTCCCCCACGTCCTTCAGGAGCGAAGCATGCGCAAAAAGATCGGCGCCGCCGTGATCGGCCTCGGCGTCCTCGGTGTCTCCCTGCTCTCCACGGGCAGCGCCGCCAGTCACGGCTACAGCGACGCACCCCCCAGCCGGCAGGCGCTCTGCGCCCAGGGCGCCGTCAAGGACTGCGGCGCGATCCAGTACGAGCCGCAGAGCGTCGAGGCCCCCAAGGGCTTCCCGGCGGCCGGCCCCGCCGACGGCAAGATCTGTTCCGGCGGCCATGAGAACTTCGCCGAACTGGACGATCCGCGCGGCGGCAAGTGGCCCGGCACCAAGCTCTCCCCGGGTCAGGGCTACACCTTCACCTGGCGGCTGACGGCGCGCCACGCCACCACCGACTTTGCGTACTTCATCACCAAGGACGGCTACGACCCGAGCAAGCCGCTCACCCGCGCCGACCTCGAACCCGAGCCGTTCATGACGGTCCCCATGGGCGGCGCGCGGCCGGGCGAGACCGTCCAGCACCAGGGCACCGTCCCCACCCAGAAGTCCGGCCGGCACCTGATCCTGGGCGTCTGGAACATCGCCGACACCGGCAACGCCTTCTACGCCTGCTCGGACGTCGACCTCTCCTGACCCCCGGCGGGCCTCCCCGCCTCCCCCCCGGGAAGGACCCCGGACAGAGCGAAGTGGGCGTTCCCGGAGAACCGGAAACGCCCACTTCCTACGTGCGCCGCCAGGGACTCGAACCCCGGACCCGCTGATTAAGAGTCAGCTGCTCTAACCAACTGAGCTAGCGGCGCGCGCTGACGAAAGAAATACTACCTGGTCGAGAGGGGTGCTCATGACCACCGCCCGCCGGGACGCCCGCGCAGCGCTCAGATCGCCAGCGACAGCAGTACCGGCGCGGCCTTGCGGTTGAGGGTGTCGGCCGCCTGGCGCAGGCGGTGGGCGTGCTCCAGCGGCATGGACAGCGCGAGGCAGCCGACCGTCGCGCCGGCTGTGATCGGTACGGCCGCGCAGACCGTGCCGACGGCGTACTCCTGAAGATCCAGGACGGGGACCGTCGGCGGCTGGCTGTCGAGCTTGTGGAAGAGGACCTTCTCGTTGGTGATCGTCCGGGACGTGAGCCGGGCGGTCTTGTGCCGTGAGAGGTGGTCCTTGCGCCCGTCGTGGTCGAGCTGGGCGAGCAGGCACTTGCCGACCGCGCTGGCGTGCGCCGTGCGGTGGAACTCGGCCCACTCGTTGACCTTGGGGGCCAGCGGTCCGTCGGCGTAGTGGAGGATCTTGACCTCGCCGTCGATGTACCGGCTGATGTAGACCGCCGCGCCGACCGAGTCGCGCAGCTGGTCGAGGGTCGCCTGCAGCTTGTCGCGCAAGGCCCGGTCGCGGTCGCCTCCCGACCCCAGGAGCAGGAGCGATTCACCGACGATATAGGCGCCGTCGGTGAGCTGCTCGGCATAGCCCTCGCGCCGCAGCATCGACAGCATGTGGGCGAGCTGGCCCGGGGGCAGGCCGGTCTCCCGGGCGATCTGCGCATCCGTCACGCCACCGGCGTGCCGGGAGATCGTTTCGAGCACGCGAAGGGCGTACTGCACCGAATGGAACGGCGCGGTCGGCTCGGGCTTCAGCGCCACGGTGTCCCCCTAGCAGGTTGTTACCGCTTGCGTCGTGACCGCGCTGAGCGGCACGGTCGGCACATGCGCGACCGCGCCCGGACAACGAGGCTGCTATCACGATAGCGGTCAACGGCCCTCGATGGAGGGGGTCTTGACTGAAAAGCAGTGCGTCTCGGATTTCTGTACTGGGGCTTGAGACTCTGGCATATGCCAAGGTCACGAAGGCAGGTGCGGGGTCACTGCACACACCGGTGGCACCCGGTCGCGCCGGGGCGGAACCGGCAGACGGCCCCTGCGAGGGTGCGGAATCGGCCATTCTCGCGGCTGGTTCCGTCAGATGACGCGAGCGCCGGCTCAGGACGTCGTCATCGCCTTCTCGCCATGCGCGGGACGCGAGAGGTGGTGCGCCCCGGCCGGGACGCACCACCTCTCACCGCGCCGATGGCGCGCGGTTCACAGCACCGCGCTCAGGAACTCCCGGGTGCGCTCGTGCTCCGGCTCGGTGAAGATCTTCTCCGGGGAGCCGGACTCGATGACCCGGCCGGCGTCGAACATCAGGACGTCGTCGGAGATGTCCCGGGCGAAGTTCATCTCGTGGGTGACGCACAGCATCGTGATGTCCGTGGTGTGCGCGATGTCCCGCAGCACGTCCAGCACCCCGGCCACCAGCTCCGGGTCGAGCGCCGAGGTCACCTCGTCCAGCAGCAGCACCTGCGGGCGCATCGCCAGCGCGCGGGCGATGGCGACCCGCTGCTGCTGGCCGCCGGAGAGCTGGGTGGGGTACTTGTCGAGGTGCTCGGTCAGCCCCACCAGGTCCAGCAGCTCGCGGGCCCGCTCCTCGGCGGCGTCCTTGCTCATGCCCAGGACGTGCACCGGCGCCTCGGTGATGTTGCGCAGCACCTTCATGTTGGGGAAGAGGTTGAACTGCTGGAACACCATGCCGATGTTCTTGCGGACCTCCCGGGTGTGCTTCTCCCCGGCCGGTACGAGCCTGCCGCCCTTCTCCTCGTGCGTCAGGTACTCGCCGCCGACCTTGATGGTGCCCTCGTCCGGCTTCAGCAGCGTCATCAGCAGCCGCAGGATCGTGGTCTTGCCGGAGCCGGACGGGCCGATGAGGGTGACGTGCTTGCCCGGGGAGACGGTGAAGTCCAGCGCGTCCAGGACGGTGTTGGCCCCGAAGCGCTTGGTGACGTTGTCGAAGCGGATCAGCTCGGTGCCCTCCCCTGCGGGGGCGGCCGCTTCCTCGGAGTGGTCCTTGGGGGGATTGCTGTCAGCGGACAAGACGACGCTCCAGGGCTCGCAGAAGCAGGGAGGTGGGGTAGGAGATGACGACGAAGAGGATGCCGACGACGGTGATCGGCTCCAGGTAGTCGAAGGTGGTGGCGCTGATGCTGTTCGCCTGGAAGAGCATGTCGGCGACGGTGATGCCGGCCAGCATCGGCGTGTCCTTGAACATCGCGATGACGTAGTTGCCGAGCGCGGGCACCACCCGGCGGAACGCCTGCGGCAGGATCACCGCGATCCAGGTGCGCCGGCGCGGCAGGCTCAGCGCCGTGGCGGCCTCCCACTGGCCGGGCGGTACGCCGTCGATGCCGGCGCGGTAGACCTCGGCGGTGTACGTCGAGTAGTGCAGGCCCAGACCGATCACGCCCGTGGTCAGCGGCGCGAAGGTCAGCCCCCAGCTCGGCAGCACGAAGAACAGGAAGAACAGCTGCACCAGCAGCGGGGTGTTGCGGACGAACTCGACGACGGCGCTGACCGGCCAGGTCACCCAGCGGCTGGGCGAGCGCAGGGCCAGCGCCCACACCAGCCCGAGCGCGAAGGCCACCAGCGAACCGTAGATCGTCGCCTGGACGGTGATCCACAGCCCCTTGAGGAGGTCGGGCATGATGTCGCCGACGTAGCTCCACGACCAGTTGTTCACGGCTTACCTCCGGTGGCCAGCGCCTCGGGACCCTGCTTCTCGACGGGCAGCTTGCGGGAGAACCAGCCCTCGCCCTTGGGCACCGCCCGGCCGACCTGGGCCTTGGCGCGGCGCTCCAGCACCCGCATGACCCGGGTCACCAGGAACGCGACCACGAAGTACAGCACGAGGATGATTCCGTAGACCTGGGCGCTCTGGCCCGTCGACAGCCGGGCCAGCTTGGCCTGGAAGGTGAGCTCTCCGATGGACAGCAGCGACGCCAGCGCGGTGCCCTTGAGCAGCTCGATCAGCAGGTTGTTGAACGGCGGCATCATCTCCGGAACGGCCTGCGGCAGCAGCACCTTCCGCAGCCGCTGCCAGGGCGAGAAGCTCAGCGCGATGGCCGCCTCCCGCTGCGCGGCCGGCACCGCCTGGAGGGCGCCGCGCACGATCTCGGAGCCGTACGCGCCGTACGACAGGCCCAGCGCCAGCGTGCCCGCCCAGATGCCGGCGAGCTGCCAGCCCAGCAGGGGCAGCGCGAAGAACAGCCAGAACATCAGCACCAGTGCCGAGGTGCCGCGGAAGAACTCCACGTACACACCGGACAGGAAGCGGACGATCCAGAAGCGCGAGGTGCGCGCCAGGCCGATGCCGAAGGCGACGGCGGCGGCCAGGGCGGCGCTGTAGACCATCAGCTGGACGGTGATCCACAGCCCCTTGAAGAAGAGTTCCCACAGCGCAGAGGTCACTTGTTACAGAGCTCCTTCGCGGTGAGGTCGGTCATGAACTCCTCGGTGAAGCCGTACGGCTTGGCGATCCGCAGCAGCTCGCCGCTCTTCTTCATCTTGTGCAGCTCGCGGTTGAAGGCGTCCCGCAGCTCGGTCTCGCCGATCCGGAAGCCGTAGCCGCCGCCGTCGCGCTGGAGCTTGCCGTCGACCTTCGGGGTGAACGGCTCGGTCATCCCCACCTTGGGGTGCTGACCGGTCTTGAGGGCCTCGATCATGGTCAGGGCGGTACCGGCGAAGGCGTCGATCCGGCCCGCCTCCAGCGCCTCCATGCCGGCGATCTGGTCGCCGTAGGTCTGGATCGCGCCCCGCTTGACGCCGTTGCCGACCGCGTAGTCGATCTCGGCGTAGCCGATACCGGTGCCCATGCGCAGGCCCTGCTCGGCGATGTCCGGATAGTCCTTGATCTTCTTGGGGTTCCCCTTGGGGACGAGGAAGGCGTCCTTGGACTCGTAGTCCGGGTCGGAGAAGAGCACCGCCTGGCAGCGCGCCTTGTTGATGAACATGCCCGCGACGATCACGTCGTACTGGAAGGAGTGCAGGCCCGGCACGAGCGCGCCGAACTCGACCGGCACCGGCTCGAAGTTCTTGATCCCCAGCCGCTGGAAGATCGTCTTGGCCACCGCCGGCGCCTCGCCGGTGAGCTCGCCCTTGCTGTTGATGGAGGCGTACGGCGGTTCGCTGGCGATGCCCATGCGGACGGTGCCCTTGCTGCGCAGATCCTCCAGGAGATGGCCGCCGCCCGTCGCGCCGGTGACGTCGACCCGGGAGCAGCCGGCGGCCGCCCCGACCGCACCCGCTGCGCCGAGCGCCGCTACCCCCGCGAGCAGCGACCGGCGGCGGATGCCGCGTGTCAATTGGCCTGTGATCTCTGTGGTGTTCCATGGTGGTGGAGCCATGGGCGCGCGGCTACCCGAACGCCTGGCGAGTATGCCGATCGTTTCCGGCCCTTGATGCAAGCGGTCGGGAGTTGTGCCGTACTGTTCCATGCCGTTCCGTACGCCGGGATTGCCCCCTACGATCCGAGCATGACCGATCGCTTCATCGAAGTCTCGCTGGACAAGCGCGGCGTGCGCTGCACGGCGAAGTTGCTCGACGACCGCGCGCCGATCACCTGCAACGCCGTATGGGACGCCCTCCCGCTCGGCGGCGACGTCTACCACGCGAAGTACGCCCGCAACGAGATCTACGCCCTGCTCGCGCCGTTCGCGCCCGAGGAGCCGCCGCTGGAGAACCCCACGATCACCCCGATCCCCGGCGACCTGTGCTACTTCACCTTCAGCGACACCCAACTGGGCACCGCGTCCTACGGCTACGAGAGCCAGGCCGAGCACCGCGGCCGCGCCACCGTCGTCGATCTCGCGCTCTTCTACGAGCGCAACAACCTGCTGATCAACGGTGACGCGGGCTGGGTGCCCGGCATCGTGTGGGGCAGCGTCGTCGACGGCCTGGACCGGATGGCCGACGCCTGCCAGGACCTGTGGCGGGCCGGCGCCCTGGGCGAGACCCTCAACTTCCGGCGGGTCTAGGGCCTGTCCGACCCCGCGTCACCGGACCGGCCTCAGGGGGCCGGTGGCGCGGGGATCCGGGCGGCCCCCGCCTCGTAGAGGGCGTGCGCGGCGCGCAGCACCAGCGCGTCCGCGTGCCGCGCACCGACCAGCTGGACGCCGATCGGCAGCCCGTCGCCGTCCACCCCGCAGGGCACCGACGCGGCCGGCTGCTGGGTGAGGTTGAAGGGGTAGGTGAACGGCGTCCAGCCCGTCCAGCGGGTGTGGCCGGATCCGGACGGCACTTCCACGCCGGCCTCGAAGGCGGTGATCGGCTCGGTCGGGGTCACCAGCAGGTCGTAGGCGCTGTGGAAGCGCCCCATCGCCTGGCCGAGCGCCATCCGCGTGTCGACCGCGGCCAGATAGTCCAGCGCGCTGTAGCGGGCGCCCTGCTCGCAGATCTCCCGCAGCCCCGGATCGAGCAGCGCGCGGTCCGCGTCGTCCAGGTGCTGCACCACCCGGGCCGCACCGCTGAACCACAGCGTGTGGAACGCCTCCACCGGGTCCGCGATGCCCGGGTCGATCTCCTCGACGCACGCGCCGAGCCCGGCGAGCGTCTCGACGGCGCCCCGCACCGCCGCGGCGACCTCCGGCGCGACGGCCACGTCCCAGCCGAGCGAGGGGCTGTAGGCCACCCGCAGCCCGGAGACCGGACCGGCCAGCGCGTCCCGGAACGAGCCGGCGGCCGGGCCGAGCTGCGACCAGTCCCGCCAGTCCGCGCCGGTGATCACATCCATCAGCAGCGCCGCGTCCGCCGCGTCGCGGGTCATCGGGCCGACGTGCGCCAGCGTCCCGAACGGGCTCGCCGGATACAGCGGCACCCGCCCGTAGGTCGCCTTCAGCGCGAAGATCCCGCAGAAGGACGCCGGAATGCGCACCGAGCCGCCGCCGTCCGTGCCCAGGCTCAGCGGCCCGGCGCCCAGCGCCACCGCCGCCGCGCTGCCGCCGCTGGATCCGCCCGCGGTGCGCCGCGGGTCGTACGGATTGCCGGTCACCCCGTGCCGCGGGCTGTCGGTGACCCCCTTCCAGCCGAACTCCGGGGTGGTGGTCTTGCCGACGAACACCGCACCGGACTCCCGCAGCCGGGCCACCGCCGGCGCGTCCTCCTCCCACGGCCCCTCGGCCCGCACCGTCCGCGAACCGCGCAGCGTCGGCGCGCCCCGCGTCAGCAGGATGTCCTTGACGGTGACCGGCACCCCGTCCACCGGACCGGCCGGCGCACCGGCCCGCCAGCGCTCCGCCGACTCCTTGGCGCCCGCCAGCGCCTCGTCCGCGTCGATCCGGGTGAAGCAGTTCGTGGCGGCCTGCGCGGCCTCGGCGCGCTCCAGGACCGCGCGGGCGGCCTCGACGGGGGAGAACTCGCCGGCGGCGTACCCGGCCGCGAGCCGGGCGGCGGTCAGGTCGGCGAGGTCGGTCGGTTCGGTGGTCATGCGTCCTCCGCGCGTTGGCCGCCCCGGGGCGGGGCGGTGGGTGGGGGCGGGGCGCCGCGCCGCGGCCCGGCGGTCCGCGCCGTCACTGCACCGGTACGTACCCGAGCTGCTTGTCGACGACGTTGTGCAGCGGCTTGCCGGCCGACCACTGGTCGAAGTTGTCCTGGAACTGCTCGGCCAGCGCGTCGCGCCAGCCCAGCGTGTCGCCGCTCATGTGGGGCGAGATGATCAGATGCGGCACGTCCCACAGCGGGCTGTCCGCCGCCAGCGGCTCGCGCTCGAAGACGTCCAGCGCCGCCGCCGCGATCCGCCATCCGCGCAGCGCCTCGACCAGGTCGTCCTCGACGACCAGCGGGCCGCGCCCGACGTTGACGAACCGCGCCCGCGGCGGCATCCGCGCGAACGCCGCCCGGTCGAACAGGCCGCGGGTGGCGTCGGTCAGGGGCGCCGCGCAGACCACCCAATCCGCCTGGGGCAGCAAGTCGTTCAGCGCGTCACTCGGGTGTACGAGGCCGAATTGCGGATCGCCGGCCCGCTCCCGCCGGCCGACCAGATCGACCTTGACACCCAGTGCCAGGAGGGTGGCGCCGATGGCCCGGCCGATCGGCCCGGAGCCCACCACGACCGCGCGGGTGCCGGCCAGCCGCAGCGTCTCGCGGTGCTGCCAGCGCCGCTGCCGCTGCAGCTCCCAACTTCCGTAGAAGTCCTTGGCCATGGCGATCACCAGACCGGCGACGTACTCGGCGATCGGCTGCTCGAAGACCCCGCGGGCGTTGGTGACGATCGTGTCGTCGGCGATCAGGGCGGGGCACAGCAGCCGGTCCACGCCCGCGCTCGCCGTGTGCACCCATCGCGGCCTGGGGCCCTCGCGGGGCCAGGCCGCGCGGATCGCGTCGGAGGTGAAGTCCCAGGCCAACAGCACGTCGGCGGTGGGCAGTAGCCCGGCCAGCGAGGACTCGTCGGCGAAGATCAGCCGGGCCCGGCCGGCCAGCCGGTCGA
This sequence comes from Streptomyces sp. NPDC026575, assembly GCF_055567415.1. NCBI lineage: Bacteria > Bacillati > Actinomycetota > Actinomycetes > Kitasatosporales > Streptomycetaceae > Streptomyces > Streptomyces sp. NPDC026575. Next base: position 54,016 of record NZ_JBVHQM010000029.1, on the reverse strand, counting down.
GCTTGGGCGGCGGGTCGGAACCCAGGATGAGGACGGTGCTTCCGGTGCTTTCGGACATAGGCCAGAAACCGTTCTGAAACGTGAGCCCGTTTCACTGGAAAGGGGCGCCGACAGATGCCTGAGATGCGAGGATTGACCACGCTAAGAAGTCGTATCTACCGTGTCAACAACGGCATCTGTCCCGACGTCCCGGCTTGATCCGGCTGCACCTCCTTCCCTCGGCCACTGGCCTGGCCGTCAGCCCTTCGTTTCTAGGGGCCTTCAATGGACGTCTCCTTTCTGGGTGGTCCCCAGCCTCAGCTCGGTGTGGGCGTTGTCGCCCCTTTTGACTTCGCGCTCGACCGCGAGCTGTGGCGCTGGGTTCCCGACGACGTGTCCCTCCACCTCACCCGAACTCCGTTCGTGCCCGTCGAGGTCAGCCTCGACCTGGCCCGTCTGGTCAGCGAGCACGAGACACTGGACGCCGCCGTCCAGGCGCTGTGTGCGGTATCACCGCAGGTCATCTGCTATGCCTGTACCTCCGGCAGCTTCGTCGGCGGGGTCGCGGGCGAGCGGGCCATGTGCGCGGCCATGGCCCAGGCGGGAGAGGTTCCCTCCCTCACCACCTCGGGCGCGCTGATCGAGGCGCTGCGCGAGATCGGCGCGCGGCGCATCGCGGTGGTCACGCCCTACACCAAGTCGGTCACCGACTCCCTGGAGGACTATCTCGGCGAGGCGGGCATCACGGTCACCGGCCGCGCCTACCTCGGCCTGACCCGGCACATCTGGAAGGTGCCCTACCGAGACGTCGTCGACATGGCCCGTGCGGCCGTGATCGGCGCCGCCGACGCCCTCTTCATCAGCTGTACGAACCTGCCGACCTACGACGTCATCCCGCAGCTGGAGGCCGAGCTGCGGATGCCGGTGCTGTCCGCCAACCAGGTGACGATGTGGGCCGCTCTGCGCGCCATCGGCGTACCGGCGGTGGGCCCGTACCAGGCCCTGCTCGATCCGGTGGCGCGCCGCGGCCCGGCCGCGATGACCGGGTCGGAGCCGACGGGGCCGGGAGGACCGGGAGAAGGCGCACCGCGGGCGACGCCCGAGGCGGCCTTCGCCGGACCGCCCGCGCCGCCGGAGGGGGATCCGGTGGACGGCGCCGATCCCAAGCCCTACCCACCCGAGGATCCCGGCCCGCTGCCCCCGGTTTGACGGCCCCAGGTCCCGGACGCTGCCGGCGCCGCCCGCGCCGCCGGCAGCGCTCCCGCCGACAGCTCACCGCACCACCGAAGAGCGCATCCGCACCATGAACACCCCGGCACCCGCAGCCGTACACGCAAGGGAGACCTGCATGGCATCGGTCGGCTTCCTCTACCCCGGCCACTCCGCCGAGGACGACTACCCCCGGCTGGAGGAGATCCTGGGCGGCGCGGTCCGCCTGCCGCTCGTGCACACCGACATCGGCGAGGACGCCCACCGGGTCGACGCGCTGCTGGAGATGGGCTCCGCCGCCCGGCTGGCGGCCGGCGTCGCGGAACTCAAGGAGCGCGGCGCCCAGGCCGTGGTGTGGGCCTGTACGAGCGCCAGCTTCGTCTTCGGCTGGGAGGGCGCCCATGAACAGGTCAGGGAGCTGTCCGCCACCGCCGGCCTGCCCGCCTCCAGTACGTCCTTCGCCTTCGCGCACGCGGTCCGGGCGCTCGGCGTCCATCGGGTCGCGATCGCCGCGACGTACCCGGAGGACGTGGCCGAGCACTTCCGCTCGTTTTTGAAGTCCGCCGGTGCGGAGGTCGTCGCCACCCGCGGCAGCGGCATCATCACCGCCGCCGAGGTCGGCACCTGGGGCCGTGCGGAGGTGCTCGCGCTCGCCCGCGGCGGCGACCATCCGGACGCCGAGGCCGTCCTGCTGCCGGACACCGCCCTGCACACCGCCGCGCATCTGCCCGCCCTCGAAGCGGCACTGGGCAAGCCGGTGCTCACCGCCAATCAGGTGACGGCGTGGGAGGGGCTGCGGCTGCTGGACCGGACGCCGGCCTGCCCGCGACTGGGGGCGCTGTTCTCGCCGGCCGCGCAGGAGTAGCGGGACACGGTACGCCGACCCGGGAATAAGCGGAGAAACTCTCCGGTTGTCGACCTCGCAGACCCAGCGCCAAGCGAGGAGGACCCGCACTGTGAGCGGCGAAGACGACGAGACCCGGGCCGGCCGCGAGGCGGGCCACGACGCCGGCGACGGGATACGGGGCACTGCCCGGGGCAGCGCCCCGGTCCCGCTGTCGGTGCTCGACCTGGTGACGGTGGGCGCGGGCAGCACCGCGTCCGGCGCGGTGCGCACCGCCGTCGACCTCGCCCGTACGGCCGAACGCCGCGGCTTCCACCGCTACTGGGTCGCCGAGCACCACTCCATGCCCGGCGTCGCCTCCTCCTCGCCCGCCGTGCTGCTCGCCCACCTCGCCGCGCACACCCGCCGGATCCGGCTCGGCTCCGGCGGCGTGATGCTGCCCAACCACGCCCCCCTGGTCATCGCCGAGCAGTTCGGCACCCTGGAGGCGATGGCCCCCGGCCGGATCGACCTGGGCCTGGGCCGCGCTCCGGGCACCGACGGCGCCACCGCCGCCGCGCTCCGCCGGAGCGAGCAACTGCACGAAGGAGCCGACGAGTTCCCGCAGCAGCTGGTCGAGTTGACCCGCTTCCTGGACGGCTCCTTCCCCGACGGGCACCCGTACGCCAGGATCCACGCGGTCCCCGGCCCGGTCCAGGCCACCTCGCCCGGCGGGGTCCAGTCGCCCCACCGGCCGCCGGTGTGGCTGCTGGGCTCCTCCGGCTTCAGCGCCCGGCTCGCCGGCACCCTCGGACTGCCGTTCGCCTTCGCGCACCACTTCTCCGCAGCCAACACCGTCCCCGCGCTCGACCTCTACCGCGCCTCCTTCCGCCCCTCCGAGGTGCTCGCCGAGCCGTACGCCCTGATCGGGGTCGGGGCGCTGGCCGCCGAGGAGGAGCGCGAGGCCCGCCGGCAGGTGATGACCGGCGCCCTGGCCATGGTCCGGCTGCGCACCGGCCGCCCCGGCCTGGTCCCCAGCCCCGAGGAGGCCGAGGCCCACCGCTTCAACGAGTTGGAGCGCGGCTTCGTCGACGGCTGGCTCGGCAACGTCGTCCACGGCACCCCCGACGCGGTCCGCCAGGGCCTGGACGACCTCGCCAAGCGCACCGGCGCCGACGAGTTGATGATCACGGCCAACGTCCACAGCGGCGCGGCCCGGCTGCGCTCGTACGAGCTGATCGCGGACGCCTACGGCATCTAAGGGCTGTCCCGGCCTCGCCCATGGCCTGGTGGCGGACGCCGGTCGTCGCACCGGCCGCCACCACGCCGTACGGCCCGGGGAGGCGCCCCTCGGAGGGGGGAGCCTCCTTGGCGTACCGCCCTAGATGAAGAGCGCCGCGACCCGTTCCGGGGCCACCGGCCGGGAGTACAGCCAGCCCTGGCCGGTGTCGCAGCCGATCCGCCGGAGCCGCTCGGCCTGCTCGGCGCTCTCCACGCACTCGGCGGTGACGGTCAGGCCCAGCCGGTGCGCCAGCGCCACCAGCGCCTCGACGATCATCTCGTCCGCCGGATTGGGGTGCTCCTGGGAGCGGAAGCCGTGGACGAAGGAGCCGTCCAGCTTCAGTACGGACACCGGGAGGCGGCTGAGGTAGGCGAGGTTGGAGTAGCCGGTGCCGAAGTCGTCGATGGCGATGCGCACGCCCATGTCGCTCAGGGCCTGCAGGGCCTGGAGCGGCCGGCCGGCCGAGCCCATGACCGCCGACTCGGTCAGCTCCAGCTGCAGCAGCTCCGGCGGCAGCCCGGTCTCGGCGAGGATCCCGGCCACGTCAGCGACCAGGTCGGAGTCCCACACCTGACGTACGGCCACATTGACGCTGACGAACAGCGGCTGGCCGCCGGGGTGCGCCAGCTGCCAGGCGCGCGCCTGATGGCAGGCCCGCTCCAGGACCCACCGGCCCAGCTCGACGATCGCGCCGTTCTCCTCCGCCAGGGCGATGAACCGATTCGGCGACAGCGTCCCGAACTGCGGATGCCGCCAGCGCACCAGGGCCTCCACGCCCTGCGCCCGGCCGTCGCCGAGGCCGACGAGCGGTTGGTACTCCAGGGTGAACTCGCCGCGGTCGACGGCCGGGCGGAGCGTGCTGGAGAGCGCCTGGCGGGTCATCCGGTGCGCGTTGCGCTCCGGGTCGAAGAGCGTCCAGCGGGCCTTGCCGTCCTCCTTGGCCCAGTACAGCGTGGTGTCCGCGGCCTGCATCAGACCGGTGGCGGTGGTGCCGGTGGCGGCCCGCTCCACGACGCCGATGCTCGCCGACACCGACAGCCGCTGCCCGGCCAGATCGAACGGGCGCTCCAGCGCGTCGAGCACGCACTGGGCCAGCTCGGCCAGCTGGTCGGTGCCGGTGGAGTCCTCCACCAAAAGAGCGAACTCGTCACCGCCGAGCCGCGCCACCAGATGCTCGCCGCGCCCCGTCGCGCGCTCCACCGCGCTCTGCGCGCAGCGCGTCAGCCGCTGTGCCACCGCGCTCAGCAGCCGGTCGCCGACGCGGTGCCCCAGGGTGTCGTTGACGGCCTTGAAGCCGTCCAGGTCGAGGTAGCACAGCCCGATCCGGCCGGTCCCGGTCGGCTCGAAGGACGCCGTCTCCAGCGCCGTGGCGAGCCGCTCGAAGAACAGCGCGCGATTGGGCAGGCGGGTCACCGGGTCGTGCATCTGCAGATGCCGCAGGCGGGCCAGCAGATCGTGCCGGTCGCTGATGTCCGCCACCGACAGCAGCATCCGCTCCTCGCCGCTGAGCGGCTCCGGGGTGAGCGGCTCGACGGTCACCTCCACCCAGACCGAGTGCCCCTCGGGGTGTGTGAGGCGGCGGGTGCAGCGCAGCCGTTTGCTGCGGCCGCACAGCACCTCGCGGTAGGCGGTCCACACCCGGGGGTCGGCGCCGAGGTCGGTGAGGTCCGCCGCGGTGGCGGCGACCAGCTGGTCCGGGTCGGTGCCGACCAGCTCGCCGAAGGCGGGGTTGGCCGCGAGGACCAGCCCGTCGCGGTTGAGGACGGCCATCGCCAGCCGTCCGGCGTGGAAGGCGGCGCGATAGTCGCCCAGTGAGGCCGCGGAGTCGTCGCAGCGGCCGGTGGGGGTGTGCCGGGCGTCGGCGGATTCTTTGGTCGTGCCGTTACGTTCCGTCACTGAGGGCAGTGTCGCTCCGGGCGTGCGACCCGGGCCGTCGGGGTGTCCGCTCACTGCTCGCTCCCGCATGGCGCTTGTCTCGTATGGAGGGTGCTTCTCGCGCTGGAAAGTGTGGCGATCATAGAGGCTGGCGCAGCGGCCGATCCAGCGACGCAGCCGTGATCGTCGGTACCCATGACGGAACTTCAGCCATTTCTGCCCGGCTCTGTTCGTACCGATTGCCCCCTTGGTCGTTTGTGACTTTCCGTTACGGGGCGACGGTGACGCGCCGGTCACTCGTCTGGGCCTCCGAAACAGGACGAATAGCCTTAAATCCCGACAGGGTAGATGAGGTCTCCTAATCCGTCCCTGGAGGTATATGTGCCGCGCGCTCTGACGCCCGACGGGGCGGACCACCGCCTGCGGCGCGTCGCGGCCGTCGTCACGTCCTTGAGCGCGCTGATCGCCACCTCCGTCGTCGCCGGGCCCGCCACCGCTTCCGAGGCCGCCCTGTCCTGCGCGCTGGGGCGCACCGACGCGCACCACTCCGAGGGCGTGGACAGCTGGAACGGCTCCTATACGCGCCCGGACCGCCCGCTCAGCGCCGTGATGATCTACCTCTCCTTCCCGGACTCCCGGCCCGCCGCCGCCCCCCGGGCGCTCTCGCGCGACTACTTCCCCGCCACCTCGACCTTCTTCGCGCGCGCCTCCTACGGGAAGTTCCGGCTGCGCGCGGAGGTGCACCCCGCCTGGGTGAAGATGCCGCGCTCGTCGGTCGCGTACGGGATACGGCGCGACTGGGACGCCGCCCGGCGCGCGTCCTATCTGCGCGACGCGGTCGCCGCCGCGGATCCGTCGGTGGACTTCAGCCGTTACGACATGGTCTATTTCGTCGCCGATCCGGACGCTCCCGGCGTCGATTCGGACGCCACCAAGGTCGTCAATCTCGACCAGCCGATGCATGCCGACGACCGTGACCTGCACCGATTCGTCACCGTCTTCGAGCAGAGCCCCCCGGACCGCAATGTCCTCGCCCACGAGACCGGTCACGTCTTCGACCTGCCGGACCTTTACCACCGTCCGCGGGACGGCAAGGGTGACTGGGACACCTATGTGGGTGACTGGGACCTCATGGGCAGCCAGTTCGGGCTGGCTCCCGACCCCTTCGCCTGGCACAAGTGGAAGCTCGGCTGGATCGCCGACAACCAGGTCGACTGCGCCGATCTGACCGGCCCCGCCATGCACTCGCTGCGGACCCTGTCCGCCCCCAGGGAGCCCCGCAGCCAGCGCCGGCCGAGGCTGCTGGTGGTCCGTACGGGGGAGGACAGCGCGCTGGTCGTCGAGGCACGCGGTGCCGTGGGCAACGACCGCGGTCTGTGCACCGAGGGCGTCCTGGTCTACCGCGTACACAGCCAGACCCCCTCCGGGGCGGGGCCCGTACAGGTCCTCGACGGGCACCCCGGCACCTCCGCCTGCTGGGGAACGTCCGTCTACCCGCCGCTCGCGGACGCACCGCTGGGCGTGGGGGAGAGCATGGACGTCGCCGAGGACGGCGTACGCATCCAGGTCGCCGGGCGGTCGAGCGACGGGGACTGGGCGGTCAAGATCGGGCGCGGCTGAGGCCCGCGCGGCGGCGCACGGGCGGCGCGCGCAGGACGGGTGCGGGCGCACACGACGAAGGCCCCCACCGGAGTGAGGGCCTTCGACTGTCTGTGCGCCGCCAGGGACTCGAACCCCGGACCCGCTGATTAAGAGTCAGCTGCTCTAACCAACTGAGCTAGCGGCGCCTGCTGACGGGGAAAACATTAGCATCCTGGTCGGGGAGGACGAAAATCGGTTTCCCTCAGCCCGGCATCAGCGCCGAAACAGGGTGCTGAGCTGCGGCTTCCCGCTCCACCCCGGCCGCCCCGCGCGCCGCGCGGACACAGGCCCACAGCAGGACGTCGGGCCCGGGGAGCCAGGGAGTGCGGGTGCCGGGGGCGACCAGCCAGCGGGAGGCCGCGGGGCCGACGGGGTCCTCCAGGACGTCGGCCGGGCCGGAGCGGGGGTGCAGCGGCGGGACGGTCACCGCGTCGCCGCTGCCGTGGCACAGCAGCGGCGGGACGGCGGCGGACCACTCCTCCCAGACGAGCAGGGCGGGCAGCCGCTGGGCCGTGCCGGGCGCGGCGAAGAGCAGGATCCGGCCGCGGTGCACGGCGACCGGCCCCGAGCCGGGGCCGTCGGACCATAAGCGGTCCACCATGCGCCGGCCGAAGAGCGCCGGGGCGTTGATCACGTCGAAGGCGGTGCCGCACGGCAGGGCGCTGGGCGCGGTCGGATGCAGCGCCCACAGTGCGTGCATCTCGTCCGGACGAGGGCTGGCGGAGGCGAGCCATTCGGCGCCCGCGAGCGTGACGTAGGAGGTGGTCGGGAAGTCCAGGGTGCGGGGAGTCTCGGGCAGCCAGTCGCTCATGCCGAAACCTCGCTGCGCTCGGCCTCGCATGCGCGACGCACGCACCTTTTCATGATTCGCTCCCTGCGCTCGCTCATGGGGACAGGTCTACCGATACGGCGCGTACGGTCTTGGCTGATTGGCGGAAACCGGGACAGGGCGGTGCGGGACCGGGTATCTTCCCTCCCTCGCATATGCCAGCGGCTCATGGTCACGGACCATGAGCCGCACAAGAGGGGTGGGAGGGCGTCCGCGCCGTCAGGCGCGACCGGGTCGCTTCAGTCCATGTCGCCCGGCAGGGTGCTGCCGCTGCGCATCAGGCTGCGGCCGAACTCGACCATCTTCCGGGCGTAGTCCTCGGTCCACTCCGCCTGCTCGGCCAGCACGGCCAGCGGCAGCCGGTCGAACCTGCTGGGGTCGGACAGCTGGGCTGCGGCCAGCGCCTGGAACTCCGTGGCGCGGTCTGCCGCGGCGCGGAAGGCCAGGGTCAGCTCCGTGGCGCGGCTCAGCAGCTCGCGCGGGTCCTCCATCGACTCCAGATCGAAGAAGTGCTCGGGGTCGGCGACGGCCTCGGGGGGCTCGAAGAGCAGTTGCGCGGGCCTCATGCGCCGGGGCCCCGGCGCCGTACCACGTGGGTCGGGAGCCGGTCGCGGCTCGGACATGTACCTACCTCCAGATCGTGTGCCGCATTCCATTGTCCCGCCCCGCGCAAGGGGGCCGAAAACCGTGCGCCCGCGGGGGACGGGCCCTACGGGCGCCAGGCGACACGATGTTCGTTCAGATGCGCCAGGACGGAGTGGTGGGCCTCCCAGCCGTCCGGGAACTTGACCGTGACGCCCAGGCTGACCGGCTCGGTCGAGGGGTGCTCGTCCAGGAGGTCGGTGACGCCGGCGCGGCAGACGACGATGCAGGCGTGGCGGTGGCGGGAGGCGAGCACGCACAGCCGGCCGGTCTCCAGATGGAAGGCGGTGGCGTCGGGGCGGCCGGAGAGCGGGTGCAGGACGACCGTGACGTCGAATTCGCGGCCCTGGAGGCGGTTGGCGGTGTCCACCGCCACCTCGGCGGCGCCCAGGCCGGCGAGCGCGGCGCGGACCGCCGCGGCCTGGTCGCGGTGGGCGGTGCCGACCGCGATCCGGTCCGCCGTGAGCGGCGCCGGATCGGGCGAGAGCTCGCTGGTCGCCGCGCCGCCGCGGTCCAGCAGCCGTCGCACCACCAGGGCCACCGCGTGCACCGCCTCCGGGTCCGTGCGCGGTGTGCGGCGGGCGGGGAGCTCCAGCAGGCCCCAGCCGGACTCGGCGGCCTCGTCCAGGACGCGGTCCACGCCCGAGCCGTCGCCGGGCACGCCGAACGCCAGCCGGCGGTCGCCGTGGCCGGTGCCGCTGCGGAACGGGGTGTAGGGGTAGAACGCGGCGGAGACCAGCGGCGCCGCCGAGGCGGGCAGGCGCCAGGAGACCGGCAGGCGGTGCTGCGGCAGGCCGGGGTTGTGGGCCAGGAGGGTGGCGACCGCGCTCGACGAGGGGTCGTAGGAGAGCCCGGCCCACTGCTCCGCGCCGACGACGCTGAACGGGTCCAGCTGCCCGGGGTCGCCGACGAACAGCGCCCGTTCGAAGAGCCCGGCCACGCTCAGCAGCGCGTCCGACCGCATCTGGTATGCCTCGTCCACGATCGCGTGCCCCCAGGGCTCGGCGACCTTGGTGTAGGCCCACTTCGCGGCCGTCGAGACGACGATGTCCATCCCGGCCAGATCGGCGGCCTTCGCCGACGTGCGGACCGACGGCAGCTCGGCCAGCGCCGGGTCGAACGCGCCGGGCTCGCTGCTGTGCAGCCGGCCGACCGGCAGCTCGGGGTCCTTGGCCGCCAGCCGCAGGACCAGGTCGTCGACCTGGGCGTTGGTCTGCGCCACGACCATCAACGGGCGCCCGGCGGCGGCCAGTTCGCGGGCCGCGCGGACCACCAGGGTGGACTTCCCGGCACCGGGAGGGGAGTCGACGACCACGCCGCGGCGGGTGCCGTGCAGCGTGTCGTGCAGGATCGCGTCGGTGGCCGCGGTGGCCGCGGCGCCGGGGTCGAAGGCGGATCGGGCGGTGGCGGACGGGTCCTGGGCGGCCGTCATACGGCGGTGTGCCCCGGGCCGGTCCAGCAGCGGGCGCGCATTACAGGAAGTCCTCCGCGGTCACGGGGTCGGGGGTCTCGTTCGGCGCGGCCCCGGGGACGGGCGGCGGGCCGCCGTGCGTCCAGGGCGTGTCCTCGGGGTCCGGCAGCTCCGGGCCGCCGCGCGGGGCGTGTTCGAACAGCGTCCAGCACAGCACGTCGCCCGGCTCGGGTACGGAACCGGGCTCGGGGGTCTTGCCGCGCCCCATCCCGCCCGTCAGCCGCACCACCAGCCTGCCCGGCTCACCGTCGGCGTACTCCGCGGGCGCGACGAACTCGGCGGGCTGGGTCCTTCCGTCCGCCAGGGCGCGGTGCAGCCTGCTGCCCGGGGACAGCTGCGGGAGGTCGGCCGTCTCCAGTGTGACCAGCGGGCGCGGCATCGGGCGCCGGCCCTCGGACATCGCCATCTCGACGTCCGTGACCATGCCCTCGAACGCCTCGCCGGCCAGTCGGCGCCCCGCCATCACCAGCGGGTCGTCCAGGGCTTCCTGGGCGTCCAGTTGGGCCTGGGCGGTCTCCCGTGCGGACAGCTTCTGCGCGGCGGTGACCGCGTCGTCCCGCTTGGGCTGCGGCGGCTCCCCGGCGCGCACCCGATCGCGGTGCGCCGTGTACGACCAGCGGTCGCGCTTCCAGCGGTCGGCGACATGCGCGCCCTCCGGGAGCGCCCGCAGCAGGTCGACGCCGCGCCACACGGCGTCCCAGGTCGGCTGCAACTGGCCTGCCACCAGGGCCCGGAGCGCGTCCTCGGCGCCCGGCAGCCCGGCGTCGTAACGGGCCATCGCGGGGGCGAGCAGCCGGTTGTCGAACGCCGGGTCCGTGGCCGGCCCGGCCGGCGGGCACAGCAGCTGCCCGTCCGCGTCCCGCGCCGCCTCCGCGCGCTCGGCCGCCTCCCGGCCCGAGAGTCCGCCGGGCGGGTCGATCCAGGCGAGCAGCGCGCCCAGATGCTGGTCCTCCAGCGCGCTCTGGCCGCTGACCCAATGGCGGGTCAGCAGACCGGTCATGGACTGCAGGAGACCGGACCCGGGCACCCTGGCCCGCTCGCCGAAGTGCGTCAGCCAGCGGCCCAGCAGCGGGACGTGCGGCGGCGCGGGATACGGCGCCGCCGGCTCCTGCTCGGCCGTCCGCCGGAAGCGCATCGAACGGCCCAGCAGCCGGACGTAGTCGATGCCGGCGGCGCTGGGCACGAGCAACTGCGGTGCGTCCGCGCACAGTTCGACCTGCACCGGGACCTTCTTGCCGGTCTCCGGGTCGGTCTCCTTGCGCTCCTCCCACTCGACGGTGTCCGCGAAGCCGTCCACGTAGGGCAGCATCGCGCCGGCCAGTTCGGCCAGGAACGCGAAGCGCAGATCGCGGTCGCGCGGCTGCGGGACGACCAGCAGCGCGGGCTGGTCGCGGTCCGTGCCGACCAGCGCGCCCAGCGGGGCGCCGGCCTCGCCCGCGGTGGTCAACGGGACGAGGACCAGCGGACGTTCGGACAGATGGCGGTGGCGGACCGTGCACCGCGGCTGGGCGCGGCCGGCCGCCACCGCCTCCATCCGGGCCAGCGTCTCGATCATCGACATACCGGCTCCGGTGCCCGCGATGCCGCGGCGGCCAGCGCCCGGGCGCGCAGCGCGGCAGCCCGGCGCAGGGCCAGCACCGCCGGGTCGTCCGCCTGCCCGGGGTCCGCCGAGACGGCCGCGGCCAGCACCTCCTCGACGGTGCCCAGCCCGCCCAGCTCGCCCCGTACGCCGCGCCCCAGCGCCTCCACCGCGCCCTCCTGGCGCGACCGCTTGCGGCAGTGGAAGGCCAGCTCGCAGGCGGCCAGGCACTCGGGGGCGTAGGCCGCGCCGACCGCCTCGACGGCCTCGGCCAGCTCCTCGGGCGGGCGGGTCGGGGTCCGGCCGTCGTCCGCGAGCCGGAGGTCGAACGTCGTGCCCTCCGGGAGGGCCGCGGCGATCTCCTCGACCCGGGTGAGGCGGGCCAGCTGCCGCCGGGTCGTGGCCAGCTGCTTGCGGATGTCGACGGCGGCGGCCGCGGGGAGGTTGGAGAAGTCCTTCGGGCACACCAGCAGCACCCGGTCGCGCACCCGCACCGCGCGGCCCGTGTGCGCCGCGGCGTGCTCGGCGACCTGCTCCAGGGCGAGCACGTAGACCGCCGCCTGGCGGGCCGCCGCCCCCACCTTGGCGGCGTCGGCCGAACCGTCGATCATCGGGAAGGACTTGATCTCGACGACGGTCCAGCCGCCGTCCGGATGCACCACCACCGCGTCCGGCTCCACATAGGCCGGCGAGCCGGCCACGTCGAGGACCAGCATCGGGTGGTCCAGCAGCGCCCAGCCGCCGGCCGCGGTCGCCTCGCGCAGCGCCAGCGCCGTACGCGCCGCCCGGCCCTCGGGCCCGGCCGCGGACAGATCGGGGGCGGCGATCTCCTCGGGGCCGGGCGGCGGGGTGCCGGGCGCGAGCCGCTCGTGCAGCAGCCGCAGCAGTTCCGTGCCGCCGTCGGCCTTCACCCGGGCCTCGAACGCGTTGCCCCGGATGAGCGCGAACTGGGACTGGCCGTACGACGCGGGCGAGCCCAGCGCCTGGGCCAGCGCGCCCTTGTCGATGCCCGCGCCGTCCAGCAGCGCGCGGCGCCGGCAGCCCGGGTTGGCGGCCAGCGCGGCGAGCGCGCGGGCGTCCAGCGAGCGGGGGCGTACGCCGGGGCCGCGCAGTTCGGTGAGCCTGGCCCGGCTCACGCCGGGCGGGGGCGTCCCCGGCCGCAGGACCGGCGCCGGCGCCTGCCGCCCCGCCTCGGGGGCGGCCGACACGGGTCGGCTGTCGCGGAAGGTATTCACCCGCCGAAGTCTCGCATCCCGCACTGACACCGACCGATCCCGTCCGCGATCCGGCCCCTCCCCGCCGGTGGCCGGCCCCTCCCCGCCCGCGGACAAAACGCCCCCGTGCGCGAGAATGGGAGTCCCGCGGTCAACGCCGCCCGCACCGAGCAACGACCAGCCGAGCGATCGGCGAGAGGTACGACCATGGCAGCGCGCATATTCCTGGCCAGGCACGGGCAGACCGAGTGGTCCCTTTCCGGCAGGCACACCGGCCGTACGGACATCCCGCTGCTGGACGAGGGGCGGCGCGGCGCCAAGCTCCTGGGCGAGCGGCTGCACCACGCCCCCTGGGACGGCCTGCCGGGCGTCGAGGTCCGCACCAGCCCCCTGGTGCGCGCGAAGGAGACCTGCGAGCTGGCCGGCTTCGGCGACCGGGCGCAGGAGTGGGACGCGCTGATGGAGTTCGACTACGGCGCGTACGAGGGCCTGACCCCCGACGAGATCAAGGCCGGGCGGCCGGGCTGGCTGATCTGGCGCGACGGGGTGCCCGAGGGCGAGACGCTCGCCCAGGTGTCCGCGCGGGCGGACGAGGTCGTCGACTGGGCGCGGTCGGCCGACCGCGATGTGCTGGTCTTCGCGCACGGCCACATCCTGCGCGTCCTGGGCGCCCGCTGGCTGGGCCTGGACATCTCCTTCGCCGCCCGCATCCGGCTGGAGCCGACGTCCCTGTCGGTGCTCGGCTGGGCCTACGGGGAGCCGGCGATCGAGCGCTGGAACGACACCGGGCACCTGGGCTGAGCCCACCCGCCGCCGGTCAGCCGCCCGAGGAGACCGAGGCCGCGTGCCGTTCCAGGAACGCGGCGACCGGCGCGATCCCCCGGTGCGGCCGCAGCGTACGGGCCGTGCGGTCGAGCATCGTGCGGATCCGGGCCGAGTGGACCTGCTCCAGCAGCGCCAGCACCCGGGTACCGGCCGCGGCGGCCTCCTCGGGCGCACCGCTGTCGGCGAGGTCGCCCGCCAGCTCCGCGGTGAACAGGGCGATATTGCGGGTGAAGTGCGGATCCTGCAGGGCCACCGCGCGCTGCGCGTACTCCGCGGCGCGCTGCGCGTCGCCCAGCGCCGCCCAGCACTGCGCCTCCAGGCCCGCCAGCTCCGCCTCGCCGTAGAACGTCATCCACTCCGGGTCGCCGTCCCGCGACCCGCTCGCGAACAGCCGCTCCGCCCTGGCCAGCGCCTGCTCGCAGCCGGCCCGGTCGGCCAGCCCGGCCCAGCCGCCCGCCTCCCGCAGCGCCAGCAGCGACAGCAGCCGCGGCGAGGCCAGCCGCTTGGCGGCCTGCTGCGCGGCCTGCGCGGCGCGCACCGCCTCGCGCGGCCGGCCGGCGTCCCGGGCGAGGAAGGCCGTGTTGCAGAAGGCGTGCGCCTCCAGGGCGGCGTCGCCGCAGACCCGGGCGGTGGCCAGCGCCTCGGCGTAGTGCGAGCGGGCTTCGTCGAAGCGGCCCGAGTCGTGCGCCAACCATCCGACGGTGATGGCGAGTTCGCCCGCGCCGGAGTGCAGCCGGTCGGACACCGAGCGGTGTTGGACGTCGGCGTCCAGCAACTCGTAGGCGGCGCGCAGCGGCTGGGTGGCGCGGCGGTAGATGCCCTCCGCGCCGTGCCGGTCGTCCAGCAGCCGGATCTGGCGTACGGCCTGCTCGACGGCGGTGGCCTCGGCCGCGCCGGCCCGGCCGCCGACCGGGGTGCGCGGCGGCGGCACATGGGCGGACGCGGCGACGGCTTCGATGGGGTGCAGGGCGGCGAAGCCCAGGGCCGCCGCCGGGCCGCCGGTGATGAACGCGCGACGCAGCACGTCGCTCTCCTCGTGGATCTGGATACAGGTATCGCGGTTGTCGGGTTCGGTTGCCAGGGGCGCGGCGCTGACCGCCGCCGTACGCGCCCCCCGTCCGCGTACCACCTCGCGCGGCGCGAAGCCCATGTCGGGCAGCGTCAGCCCGGGGAACATATGCCGGAACACCCGCTCGTAGGCGTAGTTCGGGCACCGGATCTCCCCGGACTCGACGCGGCCCACATAGCGGGCGTCGCACGAGACCTGCTCACCGATCTCACGGGCGGCCCGTCGGACCGCCGCCGCGAACTCGCCTGGTGACAGCCGGCCGCGCAGCTGCCGGAATGCGGTGTTCGGGCGAGCGGGTACGGTGCGGGACGACGCTGAACGTGCTGCTGGCGACGCCATGGCGGACCCTCTCCGTGCCATCTTGTGGCGATTGCCGCGTCCTGGCGGTGCGGCGGGACGACGGTACCGGCTACCCCGGCTCCGATACACACCTTTTGGCTACAAATCGGATATCTCGCGCGTGATCTGCCATGAACTGCCATCCTTTGCAGCGTTACGCCGCCGTAGCTGTTGACGTGCCCGACCGTTGAACTCGGTGTAAAGGGTGCGGCGCGTGCAGGAGGAGGGGTTCTCCGTGTGGGAGACCGGCGTGAGCAGGGGCGGCAACGGGTCCGCGGGCCAGGCCCAGGGCCGTCGCAAGCAGGTCGTCCCCGGCGGCACGGCCGCCGTACCGGTCCAGCCCTGTGACCTGGTCACGGTGCCCGCCCGGCAGGGGCTGGAGGCCGTCGACATCCTCCGGCTGCGCGACGGCGTCGGCCCCGTACTGCACGACGGCGCCTGCGACACTCTCGGCTTCCTGGTGCCCGCGGGCACGGCCGACGGCTGGGACGTGCCGGGCAGCGCGTGCACCCAGACCTACGGGCGGGCCGGCGCACCGGCCGGCGAGGGCGGCGCGGCGGAGCCGCCGGTGACCGGTACCGGCTGGCTGGTGCCGCCGGAGGGCGCGGGCGCCGCCGCCACCGACCCGGCCGTACTGCGCGCGGCGCTCGGCGAGGCGGCGCGGACGATCGAGGCCGTCGACCGCTGCCAGTGAGCGCCGGGCCGGTGGCGCGCGGGCCGCTCCGCCCGGCTCGCGGGCCCGGTCAGTGCGCGGGCTCGCCGGCCGCCGCCTCCGATGCCGGGCCGCTCGCGGCGGTCGGAGCGCCGTCCCGTGCCGGGCGCGGGATGGTGGTGGCGCCCCGCCGGTCGCCCCGCCGGTCGTTCAGCCGGCGCTGTACGCCGCGCAGCAGCCGCGCCGCGGTGAAGCCCGCCCCGTGCACGGCGTGCATCGCCGGGCCGAACGACGGCGCGCTGAGCAGCCCCGCGAAGAACAGCCCGGGCCAGGACGATTCGAAGCCGGGGCTCAACTCGGGCGCGCGGCTGCCGGCCACGGTCCGCAGGGTGGTGCGCACCCGGGGGTGCAGCAGCCGCAGCCGCCGCAGGTCGGGGGTGAAGCCGGTCGCCGCCACCACATGGTGGGCGTCGACGGTCTCCGACCCGCCATCCGTATGGGTGAGATGGAGCCGCACCCCGTCGCCGTGCGGGACCGCGGCCCGCACCCGGTGGCCGAGTCGGGCCGCCACCGCGGGCTCGAAGCGCCCCCGCAGCCACCAGGCGCCGGCCGGCGTCGGCCCGTTCTCGGCGATCCGGACCCGGGTCGCCGCGGGCAGCCGGCGCACCGCCCACGGGAGCTGCGACCACGCCCAGTTGGACCAGCCGGTGCCGAGCCCGGAGTGCGGATCGCACAGCGCGCGCAGCCGGCCGCGGTCCAGCGGCTGCGGCGGGCTGCGCCAGTTCAGCCGGTCCGCGCGGGCCACCAGCGTGGGGTGGGCGCCCTGTTCGGCCAGCAGGGCCGCGGTTTCCAGCGCGGACTGCCCGGCGCCGATCACCGCGACGTCCCGGCCGGCGAAGCCGCGCAGTTCGCGGTGGTCGCTGCTGTGCGAGGCGAGTTCCGGGGGCAGTTCGAGCAGTGGCCAGGGGCGGTGGGCGAACGGCACCATGCCGACGGCGAGCGCGACGGTCCGGGCCGCGATCAGCTCGCCGGTGTCCGTCTCGACCTGGAAGCCGTCGTCGCCGTCGGGGCGCACGGCCGTGACGGCGACCTCCTCGACCTGCGGCACCGCCCGCTCTCCGAACCACCGGCCGTAGGCGACGTAGGTGTCCAGGGCCAGCGGGACGCCGTGCTCGGCGGTCAGGTCGTGGACCGCGCAGTACTCGGCCAGGTTGTGGCGGCCGGACGGGGCGGAGAGGCTGGAGGACCAGGGCTCGGACCTGAGCAGCATGCCGTCGGGCATGTGCGCGCGCCACGAGGCCATCGGCCGGCCCAGGACCCGCAGCCGCAGCCCGGCCGCCGCCGCGTGCGCGGCGATCGAGAGTCCGTAGGGGCCGGCGCCCACCACCACGAGGTCGTACATGGATGCTCCCTGCGCTGTGTCATCGGTGCGGACTCATCGGTGCGGACGGCTCGCCATGGGCGCCGCCTGTCGGTTCGAGAGCGGGGACGGGGCGGGCGACCGGGGCGCGTCGGGCAGCGGGACGACCGCGGAGGGGCGGGCCGGCACGGGGCGGCGCCACCGGGGCGGGGCGGCGGTGGCCACCGCCTGCTCGTACACGCTCATCAGCGCCTCGGCGCTGCGCGCGATGTCATAGCGCCGCACCACCGGCGGCACCGGCAGCCGGCCCGGTTCGTGGCGCCGCAACTCCCGCAGGGCGGTGCCCAGTTCGTGGACGCCGGGGCTGAAGCGCCGGGCGCCGGGAGCCTGGTCGGCGGGCAGGTCCTCGACCGCCGGGCAGCTGCCGTAGAGCACGTGCAGCCCGGATGCCAGCGCCTCCAGGACGGCCAGCCCGAACGCCTCGTCCGGGGACGGCGAGACGAAGACGTCGAGGGCGGAGAGCAGATCGGGGATGTCGGGCCGGCATCCGGGTACGGCGCTCGGCGGCGCCGCCGAGACGCGTTCTGCGTCGCCCACAGCGCCTGTTGGCGCCGCTGAGACGCGTTCTGCGTCGCCTACGGCGCCCAGGAGGTGAATGCGGTCCCCCGACCCGAACTGCTCCGCCGTCCGCCGCAGGGTCTCCCGCTCCGGGCCCTCGCCCGCCAGCAGCAGGTGGACGCCCGGGAGTTGGGTCACCGCCCGGACCAGCACGTCGAACCGCTTGCCGGGCACCAGCCGGCCGGCGCCGCCGACCACGAAGGCGTCCAGCGGCAGCCCCAGCCGGGTGCGGACCAGGGCGCGGGCGGCCGGGTCGAAGCCGAAGCGATGTGCCTCGATGCCGCTGTGCACCACGTGGATCCGCCGCTCGGGCACGCCCCAGCGCAGCAGCCGGGCGGCGACCGTGTCCGAGACGGCGACCGTCGCCGCGCCCAGCCGCTCGGTGGCCCGGTAGAGCGCGCGGACGCCGCGGGTCAGCCGGCGGCCCTCGATGACCGCGTCGCCCAGGGAGTGCTCCGTTGCGACCACGGCTCGTACGCCGGCCATCCGGGCGGCGATCCGGCCGTAGACACACGCCCGGTAGAGGTGGGTGTGCACCAGGTCGTACCCGCCGGCGCGGATCAGTGCGGACAGGCGGGGGAGCACGCTCAGATCGCGGTCGCCGGTCATGCCGAGGTGGGTGACGGGGGTGCCGTCCGCCTCGATGCCGTCGGCGACCGGCCCCGGACCGGTCAGGGTGACGACCTCGCACTGGGCGGGCAGCCGGCGCAGCAGCAGCCGCAACTGCTGCTCGGCGCCGCCCATGTCGAGGCCCGTGATGACATGCAGAACCTTCACCGGGTGCCTCCTGGGGTGGGGGTAGCGGCCGGGGTGGTGGTCTCGTCGGTGGGCCGCGCCGCGCGCCGGTGGGCGGGCCGCGCCCCGAGCCGGCCGCCCGCCGCGCCCGCGCTCATCCGCCCTCCGGCCGGAGCGGCGAGGCGGCGGTGCGCAGCAGGATCCGGATGTCCTGCCACAGCGACCAGCTGTCGATGTAGAGGTTGTCGAACCGGGCCCGGTCCTCGGCCGGGGCGTCCGGCCCGAGCCCGTGCACCCGGGCGAGCCCGGTCAGGCCCGCCGGCATCCGGTGCCGGGCGGCGTACTCCGGGCAGTGCCGGGTGAACCGCCGGACGCGGCAGGGCGGCTCGGGGCTCGGCCCGACCAGGCTCATCTCGCCGCGCAGCACGTTCCACAGCTGCGGCAGCGCGTCCAGCGAGGTGCGCCGCAGCAGGTGCCCGACCCGGCTCGCCGGGGCGTGGTCCGCCGCGCTCGGCGGCGCCGTCGCACCGGGCCCGTCGCCGCGGCGCACGGTGCGGAACGTCAGCCGGACGAAGGTGCCGCCGCCGCGGCCGGCGCACTCCTGCCGGCGGAGCACGCCGGGCCCGTCGGCGAGCCGTAGCGCCAGCGCGCAGCCCAGCAGCACCGGCGCCAGGGCCGCCAGCGCCGGCCCGGCCAGCGCGAGGTCCAGCGCCCGCTTGCCCCAACTGCCGTACCGGGGCGGTGCGGTGTCCAGCGGCCGGCAGGCGAAGCCCCACAGATGGTCGGTCCCCGGGTGGGGCGGGTGGCCCTCGCGGCCGGCCGCGGCGCCGGCCAGCCAGATCGCCGACCCCTGGTCGACGAAGCTGCGCAGCAGCGCGGCGGTGTGCGCATCGGCGTACGGCGGCAGGGTGAACACCGCGTCCCGCACGGTGTGCTGGATGACGGCCCGGGCGATGTCCTGGGGTGAGCGCAGCCGCGGCAGCGCGGACCGGCTCGCGGCGGCCGCGGGCGGGCCGGGCGGCCGCGGCGCCGGATCGACCACGCCCACCGGGCGCATCCCGTACTCGGGGCGGGCGGCGAGCACCGCGGCCAGCTGCCGGGCGGCCGGGTCGGTGCCGACGATCAGCGCGGCGCGCGGCCGGCGGCGGGCGAGGTCGCGGCGCGCCCGGTAGACCGCGGCCCGGCCGCCGCACACCAGCACACCGTGCGCGGACACCGCGAGCGCCAGCAGTACCGGCGACAGCGCCCGGTCGGGGCGTACGGCGGCGAGCACCGCGGCCGCCGCGCACCAGCAGACGGCACCGCGGCCCAGCAGCGCCGGCAGATCTCCCAGCGCGGTCGGCGCGGGCCCCGGGCGGTAGAGCCCGGCCCGGACGTGGAGCAGCAGCAGTCCCAGCAGCGTGGCGGCGGGCAGCGCCGGCGGCGTACCGGGGCCGAGGACGAGCAGCGCGGTGCCCGCGGCGGCCAGGCAGTCGGCGGCCATCAGCGGGGCGACGGTGCGCCGCCGTACGCCGCGACCGGGCCGGGGCGGCGGCAGGGTCGCCCGCCCCGGCCCGCGCGGCGGACCGACCGCGGCGGCCGGCGGGCGGGGGACCGCCGACGGGGGCCGGGCCGGGGCGGAACGGGGCGCGTCGGCGCTCTCGGTCGTCATCGCCTGATCCGCCCCCCGAGCCGGGGGCACGGCACACCGGGAGACCCGCGGTACACATGGAGCACCGCGGGCCGCTCCTGCCACGGCACGTCTTGGGCCGGCACGCACTGCTCCCCTGACTCCGAGCGGACAGAACTCTCAGCGGACTCTCTACGGACTGCGGGTCTCCCGACGGTCTCTGCGGACAATTCCGGGGCGCGTGGCTCAGCGCCCGGTGTCGGCCTGGAAGAAGAGCGCGCCGAGCAGATATCCGGGATCGCGAGTGGTGAAACGGAAAGTGAGCCGATCGCCGCCGGACCGCAGTGCGGGCTTCAGGTCGAATACATCGGAATCGATTCCGAAGGTATTGCGGTAGGCGGGTTTCCGGACGGTCTCCCGGCCGAAATCGGTGATGGTCGAATTCATCACATCATTCGCCGGATTGGCGGTGTCCCGCAGCGCGTGCGGGCGGCGCCGGCCGTTTTGGACGGTGAGCCCGTCGCCTCCCACGCCCCGCTTCGCGCCGTAGGCCACGGCCCCCAGCCGGCCGCTCGCGTTCGCCGGGATCCGCAGCCCCGCCGGCCGCACCGACAGGGTGCGGCGCCCCGCGCCCAGCGGCTCGAAGCCGTCCCACAGCGCGATGCTGCGCAGCGGCAGCCGCGGGTTCTGGTACGCGGCCACCAGCGTCCAGCCGCCCCAGGCACCGGCCGTGGACCGGCCGGTCGCGACATTGATCCGGCCCACCGTGTAGCCGCCCGGACCGCTTCTGCGCACCAGCTCGGTGACGTCCGCGGACGCCTGGAAGCCGTCGGCGGCGGCGAGCGCGGTGCGGCGCCCGGTCACCGAGTCGGCGCGCACCTCCTGGTAGCGGCCGCCGGGCCCGGCGATCAGCACCCGGCCGTTGTCCTCGGCCGCCTTGCGCCCGCCGACCCGCAGGTTGCCGCCCCAGTACAGCCGGGCGTAGCTGACCTTGGACCCGGCCGGCAGCCGCAGCTCCGCGGCGCTGGAGTTGGCGGTGCCGCGGTCGGCGTCGATGTCGACGTACGCCAGCCGGTGGTGGCCGCCGGCGCCGGCGGCGCCCTGCCGTTCCGCCACGCAGGCCGCCGCCGCCCGGCGGTCCGCGCCGCCGCAGGTGACCGCGGAGTTGGCGGCGCGGGCGATACCGCCGTGCTGGGTCGCGTGAAACCGCTCGGCGAAGGGAATGCGGACGGATTCCCGGGGAGTCGGCGCGGCCGCCGAAGCCGGGGCGGCGGACAATGCCAAGGAAGCCAGCGCGCACACGCCGCGCCCGGTGCGGTCCATCGACTTCCGCATGTCTTCCTCTCCGACTTCTATCAGTCAAACAGGAGAGCACTCTGACAGAAATCATGTTGGAAACCGCGACAGGCACGCCGGATACCCCGCGGGGATCCCGATCGGCGGAATGGCGGATTTCCTCGGCGGGGCGGCTTGCTGCCAGAAGGGCTAACGATTACTGCCAGAAGGACCAATGATTTCCCGTAAGGGGTAATGCCCGCATCCCCGCCGCATTCGGCTCGTTGTGACCGGGTGCCCCATTCGCGAACTGAAAGGAGAATGGGATGAAGCGGTTCGTCCAGGCCGCCGCGATGACTGCGGCCAGCTGCGCCCTGGTGGTCAGCGGCGCAGGCATCGCCTCTGCCGGTGGCGGCAGCTACTACGGTCAGAGCGCCGGCACCCAGCAGGCGCGTCACGGCCACGGCAGCTACGCCATCCAGCAGTTCGGTCGCGGTGGCCACCACCGCCACCGCCACCACCACGGCCACCACAGCGGCGCCTTCGCCAAGGGCTACGCGGTGGGCTCGCCGGGGTTCATCAGCGGCAACGTGGTCCAGGTGCCGATCAACATCCCGATCAATGTGTGCGGGAATTCCGTCAACATCTTCGCGCTGCTGAACCCGGCGTTCGGGAACCGCTGCGCCAACATCAGCAAGTGACCCGGCGGCCGGTCCTCAGCAGCATCGGACCGGCAGCGCAGTCGGCGGATCGCCCCGGCCGTGAGGCCGCGGGTGGTCCGCCGCTCCGCCATGCCCCCATCCGCCGGCCGCACCGCCCTGACCAGCGAGGGGACGCCTTCTGGGGCCTCGGGGCCCGGGGGCGAGCCGGGCCGGGCCGCAGTCATACTGACGTACATGGCGAAGAGCAGGCGCGGGCGCGGCGGAGCGGAGGCCGTCACCGAGACGGTGGACGGCGGGCTGGCGGAGCTGCGGCCCGACCGGGACCGCCCGCGCGGCTGGACGCTGCTGCTCGACGGCGCCCCGCAGTCGCATGTGGACCTCGACGACCCGGCCTTCCTCGACTTCCCCTACCAGCGCCGGCTCGGGCATATCGCCGATCTCGCCGGGCCGCCCGGCGCCCCGCTGCGCGTCGTCCACCTCGGTGGCGGCGCGCTGACCCTGGCCCGCTACGTCGCCGCGACCCGGCCCCGCTCCACCCAGCAGGTGGTGGAGATCGACGCGCCCCTGGTGCAGTTCGTCCGCCGGCAACTGCCGCTGGACAGCGGCTGGCGGATCCGGGTGCGCGGGGGCGACGCCCGCGCGGTCCTGGCGAAGATCCCCGACGGCTGGGCCGACCTGATCATCGCCGACGTCTTCGGCCAGGCGCGCACGCCCGCGCATCTGACCAGCACCGAGTTCGTGGCGGAGGTCCGCCGGGCACTGCGGCCGGGCGGGTTCTACGCGGCGAACCTCGCGGACGGGCCCGGGAGCGCACGGGGGGCCGGGGCGGCGCGCGGTGAGGGGCCGCTGAGCTTTCTGCGCGGCCAGATAGCCACCGTGGGTACCGCGTTCGCCGAACTCTGCCTGACTGCCGATCCGGCCGTACTGCGCGGCAGGCGCTTCGGCAACGCCGTGCTGCTGGCCTCCGACACCGCACTCCCGCTCGCCGAACTGACCCGCCGCGCGGCGAGCGACCCGCAGTCCGCGCGGGTCGAACACGGCCGCGCGCTGGCGGACTTCACCGGCGGCGCGGCACCGGTCACCGACGCCACGGCCGTCGCGTCCCCGGCCCCGCCGGCGAAGACCTTCGACTGACCCGGCGTACGGCGCGGGGCCCGGCAGGCCCGGCGCGGGGCCCGGCCCGGCTCAGGTCGACTGGTTGCTGATCTGCACCGCCGGCGGATGCCCGTTCCAGGTGCAGAACACCGACGTATGCGCCCCGGAGCCCGTGAAGTCGACGCGGATCCACTGCTGCTGCTTCCAGACCTGCATCTCCCAGCCCGAGTTCGGGGTCGCCGACACCAGCTCGGCGGAGGAGCCGGACACGCTGAAGACGACCCGGCCACCGGCCGTGGAGTAGCTCTTGATCTCGCCGCGGGACGGGTACCCGGAGCCGCCCTGAGGGGCGGCCGACCGGCTCGGCCGGGTCGCGCCGCCGGTCGAGTGCGTGGCCGGTTTTGACGGTGTGCCGTCGGCGGGCGACGGGCTGCGCCGCGCCGTGGCGGACGGTTTGGGGCGGTGGGTCGAGGAGGCTTGCGGCGTCGCCTCGCCGTCCGTCCCCGAGGAGGCCACCTGGTCGGAAAGGGGCAGCGCGCGGGGGGCGTCGTACGCCGTGCCGGACAGCACGGTGTGCACGCCGAACCACGACAGGGTGACCGCGGCGCCGGTCGCCAGCGTCCAGGCCGCCGCGTGAACCAGTCCTCGTTGCATTTGGCTCATACTGCACCACCGGCCCGTCCGGTTGCAGCCGGTCTGCGGGGGCGGAAGGCGCCGCTCCGGCGTCAACCTCGGGTAAAGGGAATGGCCCGAATGGCGTACGGTGCCGCCCATGGCACGTGTGCTCGTGGTCGAGGACGACCAGTTCGTCCGCTCGGCCCTCATCCGGCATCTGACCGAGGCCGCCCACACGGTGCGCAGCGTCGGGACCGCATTGGAGGCGCTGCGCGAGGTGGCGCAGGTCGGCTTCGACGTGGTCATCCTCGACCTCGGGCTGCCCGACCTGGACGGGGGCGAGGCGCTGAAGATGCTGCGCGGCATCACCGATGTCCCGGTGATCATCGCCACCGCCCGGGACGACGAGGCCGAGATCGTCCGGCTGCTGAACGACGGCGCCGACGACTACCTCACCAAGCCGTTCTCCGTCGAGCACCTCTCGGCCCGGATGGCCGCCGTGCTGCGCCGCTCACGGGCCGGCTCGGCGGGCGCGGAACCGCCCTCACGAGTGATCCGGGTCGGCGGCCTGGCCATCGACCCGCTGCGCCGGCAGGCCGAACTCGACGGCGTCGGGCTCGACCTGACCCGCCGCGAGTTCGACCTGCTGGCCTTCCTCGCCGGCCGCCCCGGCGTCGTCGTCCCGCGCAAGGAGCTGCTCGCCGAGGTCTGGCAGCAGTCCTACGGCGACGACCAGACCATCGACGTCCATCTGTCCTGGCTCCGCCGCAAACTGGGCGAAACCGCCGCACGGCCCCGGTATCTGCACACCCTGCGGGGCGTCGGGGTGAAGCTGGAGCCGCCCCAGTGAGCGTCGCGCGCGAGGCCGCCGGGCCGCAGTCGACGGTGAGAGCCGCGCCTCTGCGCCTCGCGGGCGGAGAAGCGAAGGATGGGACACCGTGAGCGTCGCGCGCGAGGCCGCCGGGCCGCAGTCGACGGTCAGGGTCGCGCCTCTGCGCCTCGCGGGCGGAGAAGCGAAGGGCGAGACACCGTGAGGTGGGCTCTGGTCAAGGTGGCGCTGGCGGTCACCACCATGGTCGTGGTCGCCTTCGCCGTCCCCCTCGGACTGGTCGTCAAGGAGCTGGCCCGCGACCGCGCCTACTCCAACGCCGAACGGCAGGCCGCGACCATCGGCCCGGTGCTGGCCATCACCACCGACCGCGCCCAGCTGGAGCGGGCGGTCGCCAGCGCCGAGACCGGCCCGGGCGGCCGGATCGGCGTCCACGTCCCGGCGGCCGGCAGGAACGGCGCCCCCGCCGAGATCGGCTCCCGGCGGGCCGCACCCGCCGATGTCGCGGCCGCCGTCCGGCTCGGCCGGGCCTCCATCTCGCCGGTGCCCGGCGGCTCCGTGCTCCTGCAGCCCACCGCGGTCGCCTCCGGCATAGCGGTCGTGGAGGTCTTCGTCCCCGACGCCGCGCTCACCAACGGCGTCACCACCTCCTGGGTGGTGCTGGCCGGCGTCGGCCTGGCGCTGATCATCGGCTCGGTGGCGGTCGCCGACCGGCTCGGCACCCGGATGGTGCGGCCCGCGGAGCGGCTCGCCGGCGCCGCCCTCGACCTGGGCAGGGGCAGGTTCGGCGTACGCGTCCAGGAGGACGGCCCCAAGGAGCTGCGGTCCGCGGCCAGCGCCTTCAATTCCATGGCCGACCAGGTCGTCCAGCTGCTCGCCAACGAGCGCGAACTGGCCGCCGACCTCTCGCACCGGCTGCGCACCCCGCTGACCGTCCTGCGGCTCAACACCGCCTCGCTCGGGGACACTCCGGCCGCCGAGCAGACCCGGGCCGCCGTCGAGCAGCTGGAGCGCGAGGTCGACCAGATCATCCGCACCGCCCGCGAGCAGAAGGCGCAGACCCGGCAGGCCGCGGCCGCGGCCGGCTGCGACGCCGCCGAGGTGATCCGCGAGCGGATGGACTTCTGGTCGGCGCTCGCCGAGGACGAGGGCCGTACGGTGCGCGTCGCCGGTGCGGAGCACCCCGTACGCATCCCGGTCGCCCGCCCCGAACTCGCCGCCGCCCTGGACGCGATGCTCGGCAACGTCTTCCGGCACACCCCCGAGGGCACCGCCTTCGCGGTCGATGTGCACAACGCCGAGGAGGCCGTGATCGTGCTGGTCTCGGACGCCGGTCCCGGGATCGCCGACCCCGACGCGGCGCTGCGCCGCGGCCACGGCGGCGGCGGGGACGGCAGTACCGGCCTCGGCCTGGACATCGTGCGCAGGCTGGCCGAATCCACCGGCGGCGATGTGCGCCTGGGGCGCTCGGTCCTGGGCGGCACCGAGGTACGGGTCTGGCTGGCGCTGGACGGCGGCCGCGACCGGCACGGCGTACGCCGCGGCCACCGGCTGCGCCGCACGCTCGGCGGCCGGGGACGGCGGGCCGGCCGCGTCGGCTCCTGAGCGAGTGGGCGCGCGGCATAGGCCGGTGGTCTTAACCACCCCCTTCGGCTTCCTTAAGGCAGCCATAATTCCGCCAACCACCGTACGGATACCGGCATTTGTCCGTTTCGCTGCCGCTAGCGTGCGGGGCGCACCACGGTGCACCCCAGCCCCCCATGTGACGACAGGCAGGCACCAGATGACCCCCTCGGCACACCGCCGGCGCAAGAACCGCACCACCAAGCTGATCGTGACCGGTGCGGCCGTGGCCGTCGCCGCCGGCGGCGCCTTCGCCATCGCCGGATCCGCCATGGCCGGCAAGGCGCCCCGGACCCCCGGCGCCGCGAAGGCCGCGGCCGGCTTCGCCCCGTACGTCGACACCTCCCTCAGCCCCGCCTACGACCTGACCGGCACCGCTCAGAAGACCGGGGTGAAGAACTTCCACCTCGCCTTCGTCACCTCCGGCGGCGGCTGCACTCCCAAGTGGGGCGGCACGGGCGAGCTGGGCGACAACCCGGTGGCCCGGCAGATACCCGAGCTGCGCAAGGCGGGCGGCGACGTGCGGGTCTCCTTCGGCGGCGCCAACGGCTCCGAACTCGGCCTGGCCTGCGGCTCGGCGGACGAGCTGGCCGCCGCGTACGGCAAGGTCATCGACCGGTTCCAGCTCACCAAGGTCGACTTCGACATCGAGGGCGGTGCGCTGCCCGACACCGCCGCCAACACCCGGCGCGCCCAGGCCGTCGCCCAGCTCCAGAAGAAGCACCCCGGCCTGGACGTCTCCTTCACCCTCCCGGTCATGCCCGAGGGCCTGACCCAGGACGGCGTGAACCTGGTCGCGGACGCCAAGAAGAACGGCGTGAAGGTCTCCGCCGTCAACATCATGGCGATGGACTACGGCCCCTCCTACGACGGCGACATGGGCACCTACGCCGTCAAGGCCGCCACCGCCACCCAGGGCCAGATCAAAAAGGCCCTCGGCCTGAGCGACGCGGCCGCCTGGAAGGCCGTCGCGGTGACGCCCATGATCGGTGTCAACGACGTCCAGAAGGAGGTCTTCAAGGTCGAGGACGCCACCCAGCTGGTGAAGTTCGCCAAGGACAAGCACCTGGGCCGGCTGTCGATGTGGTCCTCGACCCGCGACAAGGCATGCGAGGGCGGCCCGTCCCCCTCCGCGCAGCCGACCTGCAGCTCCATCGAGCAGGGCCCGCTGGACTTCACCAAGGCGTTCGGCGCCTACACCGGCTGATCCAAGGTCCCACCCCCACCGGAGGTCCGGCCCGTCGTCCCGGACCACCGTCCCCCCAGGGCGTGTCCGCACGCGCCCTAGGCGGGGCGCGGCGGCCCACCCCCCACCCGCTGCGCCCCGCCCCGCACCGCCACCCGGAAGGCGATCGGGGTGCTGCCGGTCTGCCGCTGGAAGAACTTGCTGAAGTTGGTGGCGTCGGCGAAGCCCAGCCGGTCCGCTATCCGGGCCGCCGACTGGTCGCCGTGCGCCAGCAGCCGCTTGGCCTCCAGCGCCACCCTGCGGTCGATGAACTCCTTCGCCCCGGTCCCCGCGGCGGCCTCGGTGGCCCGTGAGAGGGTGCGGGGCGCGTACCCCAGCGCGCGGGCGTAGTCGGCCACCCGGCGGCTGCGGGTGAAGCCCCGCTCCACCGCGTCGCGGAAGCGCAGATAGGTCTCGCTCGCCTCGCAGCCGGCGTCCTCGCCGTCCGCCGTCCCGCCCGCGTGGGAGACCCGCAGCACCAGTACGGCCAGCAGATGCCGCAGCACCTCCAGGTGGATCTCCAGCGGCAGCCCGCCCAGCGCCCCGAACTCCTGGTGCAGCTGGCCCATCGCCTCCTCCACCCGGCGCGCCGCCGCGCCCCGCGGATGCCGTACGGGCGGCCCGTACCAGTCCTCGATCCGGGCCGCCGCCGCGGTCGCCGGATCCAGGAAGCCGGCCTCGAAGAGCACCAGCCGCCCCTCCGCCCCGGTCAGATCGCCGAAGTGCTGGACCTGCCCGGGGCGCGACCACAGCAGATCGCCCGGGGCGAGCGGATGCTCCCGGAAGTCGACGCTGTGCACCAGCCGGCCGCCGTCCAGGAGCAGCAGATGGTGGAAGCCGGGGCGGTGCGGGGTGGCCAGCCGGCAGGCGTCCGCGCGCTCGCGCAGCTCGGCGAGCGTCATCACCTCCAGGCCGGCGGGCCGCCCGGCCGGCGCGGCGAACGCCACCTCCCGGATCTCCGTCACGGGCTCCGGCTTCTGCTGTCGCATTTTGACCATCGCTGGTCCCTTCGCCACCCCGAAATGTCCCGCTACCAGCTCTAGCGTAGAAGACGTCAGCGAGAGCGCTGACCGAAAACGGAAGTCCGCAGTATCGGCCACGCCGACCACCGGACACAGCACAGCTGGGAGACACCATGTCCACGATCGCCCTCTTCGGAGCCAACGGCACCATCGGAAGCCGCATCCTCGACGAGGCCCTCCAGCGCGGTCACCAGGTCACCGCGGTCGTCCGCGACCCCGCGAAGATCACCACGACCCACCCGAACCTGACCGTGACCACCGGCGACATCCTCGACCCGGCGTCCGTCGCCGCGGCGGCCAAGGACCAGGACGTGGTGGTCAGCGCGGTCGGCGGCGGCGACGGGCCGGGCCATATCGCCACCATCGAGCCCGCCGCCCGGTCCCTCGTCGCCGGTCTGCGCACCCTCGGCGACGCCGCGCCCCGGCTGATCGCGGTCGGCGGCGCCGGCTCGTTGCGCACCCCGGACGGCAAGCAGGTCTGGGACGCCGAGGGCCTGCCCGAGTTCCTGCTGCAGATCATGCACGCCCACGGCGACGCGCTGGACTTCTACCGGACCGTGTCCGACGTGCGCTGGACCAACCTCAGCCCGGCCGCCACCATCGCGCCCGGCGAGCGCACCGGCGGCTACCGCACCGCCACCGACGACCTGGTCATCGCCGCCGGCTCCGCTTCCGAGGACTCTTCAAAGAGCGGAGGCGGAACGCAGTGGAGCGGCAGCAGCCGGATCTCCACCGAGGACTACGCCGTCGCCGTCCTCGACGAGATCGAGCGCCCGCGGCACATCGGCGAGCGTTTCACCGTCGGCTACTGATCCGCGCCGCCCGCGGCCCCGCAGTCCCGCGGCCCCGCAGTCCCGCATAACGTTCAAGGCCCCCGACCTGAGGTCGGGGGCCTTGACGTGGGGTGAGTAACGGGACTTGAACCCGCGACATCCTGGACCACAACCAGGTGCTCTACCAGCTGAGCTATACCCACCATGACCGGTGCTGTGTGGTTCCTTTTCCCCACCGGCTGAGAAAAAGTGTACAGGGTCCGGAGGGGTGCTCGCGCCCAGGTTTTCCACCTGCCCGGCGCGGGCGTGTCTTTCGGGTCACGGCAGGTCAGGCCATGACCCGAAAGACGGCCCCGATCGCCTTACGACGACGGTGCGGACTGCGGCGCCGGCTGGGGTTCGGCCGGCAGGACGTGCTTGGCGGCGATCGCCTTCGCGGTGTCCGAGTCGGGCCCGGGTTGCGGCACGAAGACCGCCTCCCGGTAGTAGCGCAGCTCCGCGATGGATTCGCGGATGTCCGCCAGCGCCCGGTGGTTTCCGTTCTTGTCCGGACTGTTGAAGTAGGCCCGCGGGAACCAGCGCCGGGCCAGCTCCTTCACGGACGACACATCGACGATCCGGTAGTGCAGGTAGCTCTCCAGCGTCGGCATGTCGCGCAGCAGGAAGCCACGGTCGGTGCCGACGGAGTTGCCGCACAGCGGCGCCTTCCCCGGCTCCGGCACATGCTGCTTGATATAAGCGAGCACCTGCGCCTCGGCCGCCTCCAGCGTCGTTCCGCCGTCCAGCTCCGCCAGCAGCCCGGAGGCGGTGTGCATCTGGCGCACCACCTCCGGCATGGTGCTCAGCGCCTCGGCCGGAGGGCGGATCACCACATCCACCCCGTCGCCCAGCACATTCAGCTCGGAGTCGGTGACCAGTGCGGCCACCTCGATGAGCGCGTCATTCGCCAGCGAGAGTCCGGTCATCTCGCAGTCGATCCACACCATGCGATCGTTCATACATCTCACCCTACGGGGCGCTCGCGCTGTCCGGGCAGCACGGGGCGTCCCACTCCGCGGCCGACCGGGGTCTCCGCCAGCCGGGACGCATACGCGTCCGACTGGGGTTTGCCCATCTCGCCCGCTTCGGCCGTCGCCAGGCCGTGTCCGGCCAGCGCGGCGGCGGAGAACCGCTCCGCGCCACCGGCCCCCAGCGCCGCCCGCTCGCGCTCGGGCCGCTCGGCGCGCTCGGCCCGCTCCGGTCTGAGCGCGGGCTCGGGCGCCCCGTTCTGCGGCCGGCGCGCACGGTAGGCCGCCCGGTAGGCGGCCGGTGAGGCGCCCAGCTGCCGACGGAAGTGGCCGCGCAGGGCGACCGGCGAGCGGAACCCGCAGCGCCCGGCGACCTCGTCCACCGAATAGTCGGAGGTCTCCAGCAGCCGCTGGGCCTGCAGCACCCGCTGAGTGATCAGCCACTGCAGGGGAGCGCTGCCCGTCAGGGAGCGGAAGCGCCGGTCGAAGGTGCGCCGGCTCATATACGCGCGCGCGGCGAGGGTCTCCACGTCGAACTGCTCGTGGAGGTGCTCCAGCGCCCAGGCGACGACCTCGGCGAGCGGGTCGGCGCCGATCTCTTCTGGTAATGACCTGTCCAGGTAGCGCTGGTGCCCCAGGTCGGAGGCGGTCCGGCGGGGCGGCACGACGAGCCGGCGGGCCAGCGCGTTCGCGGCGTCCGCGCCGTGGTCGGTGCGCACGATGTGCAGGCACAGGTCGATGCCCGCCGCGGTCCCCGCGGAGGTGAGCACATCGCCGTCGTCGACGAAGAGCTCGCGGGGGTCCACATGGACGGACGGATAACGCTTGGCGAGCGTCGGCGCGTACATCCAATGGGTCGTGGCCGGTCGGCCGTCTAGGAGTCCGGCCGCGGCGAGGACGAACGCCCCCGTGCACAGCCCGACGATTCTGGCCCCCTCTTCATGCGCCCGGCGCAGCGCGTCGAGCGCGGCGGGCGGCGGGGCCTGCGTGATGGAACGCCAGGCCGGTACGACGACCGTCCCGGCACGGGAGATCGCCTCCAGCCCATAGGGGGCTGACAGTTCCAGCCCCCCGGTCGTGCGCAAAGGTGCATCTTCGCCCGCGCACACAAGTAGCCGGTACCTCGGAACGCCGGCGTCCTGTCGGTCGATGCCGAAGACCGAGAGCGGAATGGAGCTCTCGAAAATAGGTCCGCCGCTGAAGAGGAGCACCGCGACTATTTCGCGGCGTCGTCGGGCGGCGAGCTTGCGTGCGGCATCTGGTACGGCAGCGGAGTCCTGGCTCATGGCACTTAAGCCCCCCTCGGTCGTCTCGCCCTCTCGGTCCTGCACAGTTCCCCCGCCGTAACTACCAAGATCGAATCTACTGTGTTCCGTGAGGATGGAGTGCCAAGTTCACCACCCACTGGTATGTCGATATGGCAACTTGGCGCGAAGCATTCGATCACGAAGCGTTCCACTCGTCGGGCCTGCATGGGAAGTACGCGTCTCGGCTCTGCCCGTTCGCAGTAGGACACAACCATGCCCACCGGTCCTTTCCTCCCTGCTCACACAAGGGTTGAGGGGGGTCGGGGGCAAGGTGGGGGGCCCGGCCGGAAGTTGGCTGAAAACGGTCGCGCGCGGACTTGCGAGCGCCTCAATCGACCGGCGTACGCCCTTCGGAATGGCGTCCGCCCCTGCGCGCCGCTACCCCTGAACGCCCCCTTTTGTCCCGATGACGTCCGGTGTCGCGGACGCACTTCCGGGCCGCGGTCCGTTCGGATCGCCGCAGCAGTGCGCGGCAGGCGCAGGTCAGCGCCGCGAGGCCGGCGGCGGTGCCGGCCGCCCCGGTCCAGGAGGCGCCGCTGACGATCAGGACGAGGGGCACCAGGGCGCAGCCGAACGCGCCCCAGCGCACGACATCGCTCACTGGGTCGGGTGATCTGTCCGGCCGCGACGGCATCTCGTACTCCCCTCGGACGGGCTGCTACTACAACGCCGCCGACGATCATGGGTCACCCCGAGGGGTACGTACGGGGGCAGGCCGGGGCATTGCCTTCCGCGCCACGCTCCGGCATGCTCCGGGGAACGTTCGGGCCCCCGCCCGGCCTCGCACGGGCACCCGGTGCCCGCGGCGGGCTCTGGGCAGCGGGGGAGTGGAGCCGTACTCTTGGGGTATCGACTTGGAAAGATGATTCCCAGTCGTATTGTTCCTCTTTGAACTAAGGCTCTCGCGCCTCGATAGAGCCAGCTCAGTCAACTGCCGGATCAAGTCAATCGCCGTTCCCCGTTCGCCCCTCCGCAAGAGGACGCCTTCGCCGAGACATCCATGGCCGGTCACGAATATCCCGAACCCGCGGACCGCAAGCAGGTCGCCGATCCGACGGCGGACCTCGAAGCGGCGGAAGAGCCACGACACTCCTGCGACCCCGTGTTCCGGCACGGCGTCGTGGTCGGCTTCGACGGATCCATGTCGAGCGAGCGAGCGTTGGCGTATGCAATCGGTATCGCACGGCGCCACAGCGCCGGATTGATCATCGTCCATGTGGCCAACCGGCTGCCGACGACGGTCTGGGCGGGCTGCGAGCCCCCGGTCTTCGTCGATGTGCCGGACCACCGCACCGAAGTGCTCGGCCTGGAGCTCGCCTGCGCCGACCACCTCAGCGAGGTGCCCTGGATCCTCGTCGAGCGCGGCGGCGACATCTGCCACGAGCTGGAGGAGGTCGGCCGGGAGTACGAGGCCGACGCGATCGTGGTCGGCTCCACGCACGGCATCGTCGGCCGGATCTTCGGCTCGGTCGCCGGCCGGCTGGCCCGCCGGGCGCAGCGCCCGGTGATCGTGATCCCCTGACCCGCGCCGCGGCCCGCCGGGCGGTCAGTTCTCCTTGCGCCACTCGCAGTTGAGGGGGCGTCATGGGCATCGCGCCCAGCGATCTCGCCATCTCCGCCGCCGTGTGGAGGTGGATTGCGCGCTTGTGAGGGGTAGAAAACGGTCACGTGGGCGCACCGCTTCACGGGCCCGGGCGGCCGCGCGCACGGCAACTGCGTGCTGCCGGCCGGGAGGTGACGGTTCCCGGGGCGGCGGCATCCCGCCGGCGTTTGGGCGATGCCGGCGCAGGGGAGGCGGTGCTCCGCGCGTATGGTGGCACGCGCGGGCCACCGCCCCCTCTTTGCGTCCTCGGGGCCGCGACTACTCCACGGTCACCGACTTGGCGAGGTTACGGGGCTTGTCGATGTCCCGGCCGAGCGCCAACGCCGTGTGGTAGGCGAGCAGTTGGAGCGGGATGCCCATCAGGATCGGGTCCAGCTCGGGCTCGTTCTTCGGGACGACGATGGTGTGGTCGGCCTTCTCCTGCTCCTGGTGCGCGACGGCCAGGATGCGGCCGCTGCGGGCCTTGATCTCCTCCAGCGCGGCGCGGTTCTTCTCCAGCAGGTCGTCGTCGGGGACGATGGCGACGGTCGGCATGGCGGGCTCGATGAGCGCCAGCGGGCCGTGCTTGAGCTCGGAGGCCGGGTATGCCTCGGCGTGGATGTAGGAGACCTCCTTGAGCTTCAGCGAGGCCTCGCGGGCCACCGGGTAGCCGCGCACCCGGCCGATGAACATCATCGACTTGGCGTCGGCGTAGTGGGCCGCCAGCTTCTTGACGTCCTCCTCGCCCTTGAGGATCTCGTCGATCTGGCCGGGCAGCTTGCGCAGGCCCTCGATGATCCGCTTGCCGTCGGCGACGGACAGGTCGCGGATCCGGCCCAGGTGCAGGGCGAGCAGCGCGAAGGAGACCACCATGTTGGTGAAGCACTTGGTGGAGACCACGCAGACCTCGGGGCCGGCGTGCACGTAGATGCCGCCGTCGGTCTCCCGGGCGATCGCCGAGCCGACCACGTTCACCAGGCCCAGCACCCGCGCGCCCTTGCGCTTGAGCTCCTGGACGGCCGCGAGGACGTCGTAGGTCTCACCGGACTGGGAGACCGCCACGTACAGCGTGTCGGGGTCCACGACCGGGTTGCGGTAGCGGAACTCGGAGGCCGGCTCCGCGTCCGAGGGGATCCGGGCCAGCTCCTCGATCATCTGCGCGCCGATCTGGCCCGCGTGGTACGAGGTGCCGCAGCCCAGGATCTTCACCCGGCGCACCCCGCGCGCCTCGCGGGCGTCGAGGTTCAGGCCGCCGAGGTGCACGGTGGAGAAGCGGTCGTCGATCCGCCCGCGCAGCGCGCGGTCCACCGCGTCGGCCTGCTCGGAGATCTCCTTGTGCATGTACGTGTCGTGACCGCCCATGTCGTAGGACTCGGCCGCGTACTCGACGGTCTCCGGCGTCGCCGTCGTGCGGGAGCCCTCGGTGGTGTACGTGCGGTAGTCGTCGGCCTTGAGGGTGGCCATCTCGCCGTCGTCGAGGGTGACGACCTGGCGGGTGTGCGAGACCAGCGCGGCCACGTCGGAGGAGACGAACATCTCGTGCTCGCCGATGCCCAGGACGACCGGGGAGCCGTTGCGGGCGACGACGATGCGGTCGGTGAAGTCGGCGTGCAGCACGGCGATGCCGTAGGTGCCCTCGATGTGCCGCAGCGCCTCGCGGACCCGCTCCTCCAGCTTCTCGGCCCCGGAGCGGCCGATCAGGTGGGCCAGCACCTCGGTGTCGGTCTCGGAGGCGAACTCCACGCCGTCGGCGATCAGGCGGGCGCGCAGCTCGGCGGCGTTGTCGATGATGCCGTTGTGGACGACCGCGACCTTGCCGGTGGCGTCCAGGTGCGGGTGGGCGTTCTCGTCGGTCGGTGCGCCGTGGGTGGCCCAGCGGGTGTGCGCGATGCCGGTGGTGCCCGCGAAGCGCTTGGGCAGACGGGACTCCAGCTCGCGGACCCGGCCCTTGGCCTTGGCGGTCTTCAGGCCCCCGGCCTTTCCGGTGCCGCTCGCGTGGATGGCGATACCGGCCGAGTCGTAGCCGCGGTACTCCAGGCGCTGAAGGCCCTCCAGGAGCAGCGGAGCGACATCACGCTTGCCGATATATCCCACGATCCCGCACATACAGTGACCCTCCGAGAAAGACGTTGTCGTCGGTTGAAGACGGTGTGCCGATGAAAGGCGTTGCCTCGGTCGCCGTGCCCGGCGCGCCGCTGCGCGGGCGTCAGCCGTAGACCATGCGGCGCAGCTGGCGGGGCGAGAGGTCGGGCGGAGCCACCGCGCGGTGCGGCATCTCCTGGCGGATCCGTTCGAAGATCGCCTCGTTGCGCAGCCCCTGGGACTGCAGCTCGCGATGGCGTCTGCGGACGAACTCCTCCGTCGTCTCGTCGAAGTACGCCAGCACGTCGAGCACCACCCGGGCGGCCTCACCGCGCTGCAGCGGTGTGCTGCGCACCAGGTGGTCCACCAGGTCATCGTGCGGCGCGTCGGCGCTGCGGTTACGGCGTTCGAGCACCCGTAGATACTGCGGGGCCGCGCGAGGATTCGCAAGAAATCTGCCCGGAATCGGGCAGGTCCCCGATTTGGGTGCGGGAAAGTGGTCTACACCTTGACCCCTGATCCAGGCTCGCGGTACGCATGGTCACCGCTCGGTCGCTCCATGCCATGCACGTTGTCACGCACGCTGCCATGAACGACGTTCGCCGAAGGGACCGTCGATGAGACGACGCAGACTGCTCTTCTCGCTGCTGCTGGTCGCGGCCGCGGGGCTGGGGACCACCGCCGCGGTGCCGCAGGGCCCGGCCGGCGGCGGCGCCGCCCCGGCCGCCACCCCGCTGGACCAGGTGGTCCCCGCGCCCGCCTCCGTGCGCGTCGGCGGGAGCGCCTTCACCCTCGGCGAGGGCACCCGGATCCGGGTGCCCGGCGGCTCCGGCGAGGCGAAGCGGATCGCCGGCTATCTGGCGGGGCTGCTGCGGCCCGCCACCGGCTACGACCTGCCGGTGACCACCAAGGGCGGCCCGGACGGCATCGTCCTGCGGCTCGGCGGCCGCGGTACCGGGAAGCTGGGCGCGGAGGGCTACCGGCTGACCTCCGGCGGCCGCGCGGTCACCATCAGCGCCGCCCGCCCGGCCGGCCTCTTCCACGGCGTGCAGACCCTGCGCCAGCTGCTGCCCGCCGGCGTCGAGCGGCAAGAGGCCCAGCGCGGGCCCTGGCGGATCGCCGGCGGCACCATCGCCGACTCCCCGCGCTACGACTACCGCGGCGCGATGCTCGACGTCTCGCGGCACTTCTTCACCGTCGAGCAGGTCAAGCGCTATATCGACCAGCTCGCCGCATACAAGATCAACAAGCTGCATCTGCATCTGTCCGACGACCAGGGCTGGCGGATCGCGATCGACTCCTGGCCGCGGCTGGCGGCCTACGGCGGCTCCACCCAGGTCGGCGGCGGCCCCGGCGGCCACTACAGCAAGGACGACTACCGCGAGATCGTCCGCTACGCCGCCGACCGCTACCTGACCGTCGTCCCCGAGATCGACATGCCGGGCCACACCAACGCCGCGCTGGCCTCCTACGCCGAGCTCAACTGCAACGGCCAGGCGCCGCCGCTCTACACCGGCACCAACGTCGGCTTCAGCTCGCTGTGCGTGCCCAAGGCGGTGACGTACGACTTCATCGACGATGTGATCCGCGAGATCGCGGCGCTCACCCCCGGCCCGTACCTCCACATCGGCGGCGACGAGGCGCACTCGACCAGCCACGAGGACTACGTCGCCTTCATGGACAAGGTGCAGCCGGTGGTCGCCGAGTACGGCAAGACCGTGATCGGCTGGCACCAGCTGACCGGAGCGCACCCGGCGAAGGGCGCCGTCGCCCAGTACTGGGGCTACGACAAGACCGGCGCGCAGGAGCAGGCACAGGTGGTCGACGCGGCCCGCAACGGCACCCGGCTGATCCTCTCGCCCGCCGACCGCGCCTACCTCGACATGAAGTACGACAAGAACACGCCGCTGGGGCTGTCCTGGGCCGGTTACGTGGAAGCCAGGCGCTCCTACGACTGGGACCCGGGCGGCTACCTCAAGGGCGCCCCCGAGGCATCGATCCTGGGCGTCGAGGCGCCGATGTGGACCGAGACCCTCTCGACCTCGGCGCACCTGGAGTACATGGCCTTCCCGCGGCTGCCGGGCATCGCGGA
The DNA here is from genome assembly GCF_055567415.1 of Streptomyces sp. NPDC026575. Classification (NCBI taxonomy): domain Bacteria; kingdom Bacillati; phylum Actinomycetota; class Actinomycetes; order Kitasatosporales; family Streptomycetaceae; genus Streptomyces; species Streptomyces sp. NPDC026575. The sequence goes on along the minus strand of NZ_JBVHQM010000029.1, from coordinate 17,076 downwards.
GCTGGGCTGGTCCCCGGCGAGCACCCACGACTGGGAGGCGTACAAGTACCGGCTGGCGGCCCAGGGCCCGCGCTGGGACGCGCAGGGCATCAATTACCACCGCTCGCCGGAGGTGCCCTGGCCGGCGAGGTGAGCGAGCGGCCGGGCGTCCGCGGACGCCCGGCCGGAGGGGCCCGGGGGCCCGGCTCGGGCCGCAGCCGGGGCCGGACCCGCGACGGAATTACTTTGCGGGGCCCGGGTATTTCTTTACATCGCCTTCCCGCTGCATGGATTCGGCCGCCTTCGCCGCCGTCGCGGATGCCGCACCGGACGTCGACGCCGGATCACCGGCGAAGGTGCTCTGCTTTTCGGCGGCCGACTGGGTCACCTTGGCGAGGTTTCCGATGAAGCCCAGAATGCTCTGTGCTTCCGGCATGTGCTCGCGCACGATCCTCGAATCGGGCGTCTGGCCGGGGATATTCCCCAGGAGACCTTCGCCGGTGGCCTCACCGGACTTCGCCCCCTCGCGGGCGAACGCGAAGATGTTGTCGAACACCATGGTTCCTCACCCCTGCTTCGGCTTCTTGTAGAGCTGCTGTTCGTCGGCGGTCAGCAATTCCCGTTCGAATACCGTGTGCTCCACGGCGAGCGCGGACACGCTCTCCGCCGCCCCCCGCTGGCGGAACTTGCTGTCCCGGACCAGCTCGATGTCGGCGATATTGCGGGCGACCACCTTCGTCGTCGCCGGGGTGTAGTCCTGCGGGGGCGCCAGAACGGTTGCCTCGACCGGGTAGTTGACCGCGAAGTGACCGGCGAACGCGATCGGGATCTCGTACGAGTAGTTCTTCGCCACCCGCCGCTGGGTCGCCCGGGTCTCCACGCGGCTGTTCGCGGCGAGGTCGCCGGAGACCGTCGACCGCGAGGTCCACGACGTGGTCAGGGAGCCGCTGACGGAACCGGTGAGGGCGAGCATCAGCTCGCCGGACAGCTCTGCCTGGCCGGTCGCCTGCTCCTGCACCGTGTACGCGATGTCCGTGCCGGACTCCTTGTAGCTCTGGCGCACGGTGTGCTGGGTCTGGACCATCTTCTGCAGCGACGCCGATTCCTTGGCGCCCAGAGTGAGTTGCACGGTGCCCTGGACCGACCAGCTGAAGGTGTTCGAAATGGAGAACTCGACGGTGTCCTCGAACTTTCTCGGCGCGGTGGTGTCCCGGTTGACGTACACCCGCGCGGAGAGCGTGTCGGGAGGCGGCTGGGCGAGGCTGCTGCGCTCCTCGATCAGCGGCTCACCGATATTCATGTAGGTGATCCAGCCACGTTCGAGCGCCGTCCCGGGGAATTCCCCGAACACGGTCTCGTTGATGGAGATCCCCAGGGGACTGTGCTTTACACCCCGGATGTCCGTATATACCAGCTTCGGATGTTTGAGAATGGATTCATTGATACCGAGTTCCGCTAAGTTCTGCGTGGTCACCGGCTGGCGCTTGGTGACTTCCAGGCTGTATGCAGCACCCTTGCTAGGCACCTGCTAATACCCCCCCGGGCATTATTTATCTGAGCATGGCCGAATGTGCGTGATCAAGCCTGGTGGATTCCGCGGTCCGCTGGACAGCTACTTTTCGGTCAGCCCTTCCGGTGGATTGTCCGGTAAGCGGGCACGGAAAACGCGGCGGGGCCGGGGAGGTCTTCCCCGGCCCCGCCGCGTCGCGGACGGGATCCTGCCTACAGCCCCAGCTCCCGGGCGATCAGCATCCGCTGGACCTCGCTGGTGCCCTCGCCGATCTCCAGGATCTTGGCGTCCCGCCACATCCGGGCGACCGGGTACTCGTTCATGAAGCCGTAGCCGCCGTGGATCTGGGTGGCCTCGCGGGCGTTGTCCACCGCGATCTCGGAGGAGTAGAGCTTGGCGAGCGCGGCCTCCTTCTTGAAGGGCTCGCCGTGCACCAGCCGGGAGGCGGCGTCGCGCCAGGCCAGCCGGGCGGTGTGGGCGCGCATCTCCATGTCGGCGAGCTTGAACTGGATCGCCTGGTTGGTGCCGATCGGCCGCCCGAAGGCCCGCCGCTCCTTGGCGTAGCCGACCGACTCGTCCACACAGCCCTGTGCGAGGCCGGTGGCCAGCGCCGCGATGGCGATCCGGCCCTCGTCGAGGATGCGCAGGAACTGGGCGTAGCCGCGGCCCTCCTCGCCCAGCAGGTTGCCGGCCGGGACCCGGACGTCGGAGAACGACAGCTCGCGGGTGTCCGAGGCGCTCCAGCCGACCTTGGAGTACGGGGCGCCGACCGTGAAGCCGGGCGTGCCGGACGGCACCATGATCGAGGAGATCAGCGGGCCGCCGCCAGAGGAATCGGACGCAGCCTTGCGGCCGGTGACCGCGGTGACCGTCACCAGGCCCGTGATGTCCGTACCGGAGTTGGTGATGAAGCACTTGCTGCCGTTGATCACCCAGTCCCCGCCGTCGCGCACCGCGGTCGTCCGGGTGGCGCCCGCGTCCGAGCCGCCGTCCGGCTCGGTCAGGCCGAAGGCGCCGAGCATCTCCCCGCTGCACAGCTTGGGCAGCCACTCGCGCTTCTGCTCCTCGGTGCCGAAGCGGTAGACCGGCATGGCGCCCAGGGAGACGCCGGCCTCCAGGGTGATGGCCACCGACGAGTCGACCCGGGCCAGCTCCTCCAGGGCGATGCCGAGCGCGAGGTAGTCGCCGCCCATCCCGCCGTACTCCTCGGGGAACGGCAGGCCGAACAGGCCCATCCGGCCCATCTCCTGCACGATCTCGTACGGGAACGCATGCTGCTCGTAGTACTCGCCGATCTTCGGGGCGATGACGTCATGTGCGAACGCCTCGACCGTGCGCCGGAGTTCTTCCAGCTCAGCGGGCAGACGGTGGTCCAGTGACATGGGGGTCACTCCTTGTGGGAGAGGGCTCGAAGGGTGCGCGAGGGGCTCGGCCGACCCAGGGCCTTCGCCATCCACACGCTCGTGGCGACCAACCGGTCCAGGTCGACGCCGGTCTCGATACCGAGGCCGTGCAGCATCCACACGAGGTCTTCGGTGGCGAGGTTGCCGGTGGCGCTCTTGGCGTACGGGCAGCCGCCGAGGCCGCCCGCGGAGGCGTCGACGGTGGTGACGCCGTGCTGGAGCGCGGCGAGGGTGTTGGCGAGGGCCTGCCCGTAGGTGTCGTGGAAGTGCACGCCCAGCCGGGGGGTGGGCACGCCCGCTTCGTTGAGCGCGGCGAGCAGGTGCTGGACGTGGCCGGGGGTGGCCACGCCGATGGTGTCGCCCAGGCTCAGCTCGTCGCAGCCCAGCTCCAGCAGCTCCCGGCAGACCCGTACGGTCTGCGCGAGGGGCACCGGGCCCTCCCACGGGTCGCCGAAGCACATCGACAGATAGCCGCGGACATGGACCCCGGCTTCCTTGGCGCGCGCGACGACCGGGGCGAACATCGCCAGCGCCTCGTCGACCGTGCGGTTGAGGTTGGCCTTGGCGAACGACTCGGTGGCGCTGGCGAACACCGCGATCCGGCGGGCGCCCAGCGCGAGCGCGCGGTCCAGACCGCGCTCGTTGGGCACCAGCACCGGCAGCCGGTGCGGATCGAGATCGCCCAGCAGCGGGAACAGCCGCTCCGCATCGGCGAGTTGGGGCACCCACTTGGGGTGCACGAAGCTGGTGGCCTCGACCGTCGGCAGGCCGGCGTCGGCGAGCCGGTGGACGAACTCGGACTTGACCTCCGTCGGGACGACGGTCTGCTCGTTCTGCAGCCCGTCGCGCGCGCCGACCTCATGGATCGTCACGCGGGTGGGCAGCCCCTCCGCCTGGACCTGCATCGGCAGTCCGGCCGCGGTCATGACGCGTCCTCCCGCTCGCCCTCGGGCGCCTCATGGGGCGCGATCACGGCCAGGATCTGGTCCATGGCGACGGTCGTGCCCACGCCGACGTCCAGTTCGGTGACGGTCCCGGCGTGCGGTGCGGAGATGACGTGCTCCATCTTCATCGCCTCCACCACCAGCAGGCCCTGCCCGGCGGCCACCTCGTCGCCGACGGCGACCTTGACGACGGTGACGGTGCCCGGCATCGGGGCCGCCAGGGTGTCCGCGCCGGCCCCGCCCGCGGCCCCGCGCAGCGCCGCCGCCACCGGGTCGTGGTCGGTCACCTGCCAGGAGTCGCCGTCCCTGCCGAGCCAGTCGCCGCTGCGGTGGAAGGAGTGCAGCACCCCGTCGACGGTGATCCGCACACGGTCCGGCCCGACCTGGCCGGCCGCGGAGCCGGGCGTGACGTCGTAGGGCACCGGGTCGCGGCCCGGCACCCGCAGCCAGTGGCGGACCGGCGCCGGCTCGCCGCCGAGCCGGAAGCCGCTGGGCGCGGCGAACGGGTCGCACCAGCCGCCCTCGGCCGCCTGCGGCTCCAGGGCGGCCTGCCGCACCGCCGCGGCCGCCGCGTACACCTCGTCGGGCACCTCGCCCTCGACCAGGCCGGCCGCCTCGCGCTCCACCAGCCCGGTGTCCAGGTCGCCGGAGACGACATCCGGGTGGGCCAGCAGCCGCCGCAGGAAACCGGCGTTGGTGGTCACGCCCAGGGTGACCGTCTGCGCCAGCGCGGCCCGCAGCCGGCGCAGCGCGCTCGCCCGGTCCGGGCCGTGGGCGATGACCTTGGCCAGCATCGGGTCGTAGCGGCTGCCGACCTCCACGCCCTGCGCCAGGCCGGAGTCCGTGCGCAGTCCGTCGCCTGCCACCTCGTGCAGCGCCAGCACCGTGCCGCCGGTGGGCAGGAAGTCGCGGGCCGGGTCCTCGGCGCACAGCCGGGCCTCGATGGCGTGCCCGGTGAGGGTGATGTCCTCCTGGGCGTACGGCAGGCGCTCGCCGGCCGCGATCCGCAGCTGCCACTCCACCAGGTCCAACCCCGTGACCAGCTCGGTGACCGGGTGCTCCACCTGGAGCCGGGTGTTCATCTCCATGAAGAAGTACGAAGCCGGGTCCTTGCCGGGGACGATGAACTCGACGGTGCCGGCGCCGCGGTAGCCGCAGGAGCGGGCCGCCTGGACGGCCGCCTCGCCCATCGCGGCGCGGGTGGCCTCGTCGAGCAGGACCGACGGGGCCTCCTCGATCACCTTCTGGTGGCGGCGCTGCAGGGAGCACTCGCGCTCGCCGAGGTGGATGACGTTGCCGTGGCCGTCCGCCAGCACCTGGATCTCGATGTGCCGGGGGCGGTCGACCCAGCGCTCGACGAGCAGGGTGTCGTCGCCGAAGGAGGAGCGGGCCTCGCGGCGCGCGCCGGCGATCTCGTCGGCCAGCAGCGCCTCCTCGCGCACCAGCCGCATGCCCTTGCCGCCGCCGCCCGCGGACGGCTTGAGCAGCACCGGCAGGCCGATCTCCCGTGCGGCGGCGGCCAGTTGGCCGTCGTCCAGCCCGCTGCCCGAGGAGCCGGGGACGACCGGGACGCCGGCCGTGCGCACCGTCTCCTTGGCGCGGATCTTGTCGCCCATCAGCTCGATGGACTCCGCGGACGGGCCGATGAAGACCAGCCCGGCCGCCGCGCAGGCCCGGGCGAAGCCGGCGTTCTCGGCGAGGAAGCCGTAGCCGGGGTGGACCGCCTGCGCGCCGGTGCGCGCCGCCGCCTGGAGCAGCCGCTCCACCGACAGATAGCTCTCCGCGGCCGGGGCCGGGCCGATCCGTACGGCCGTGTCGGCCTCGCGGACGTGCCGGGCGTCGGCGTCCGCGTCGCTGTAGACGGCGATGGAGCGGATGCCGAGGGTGCGCAGCGTGCGGATCACCCGGACCGCGATCTCGCCGCGGTTGGCGATCAGGACGCTGTCGAACATCGTCGTTGCCATGGGTGTGGGCATTCCCCTCATGAAGATCACATCCGGAAGACGCCGTAGCCGGGCGCCGCGGGGTCCCTTTGGGGGAGCGGGGCGTTGGCGCAGGCGGTCAGCGCCAGCCCCAGCACCTGCCGGGTCTCCAGCGGGTCGATCACGCCGTCGTCCCACAGCCGCGCGGTGGCGTAGTAGGCGTTGCCCTGGGTGTCGTACTGCTCGCGGACCGGCGCCTTGAAGGCGGCCTCCTCCTCGGCGCTCCACTCCTCGCCGCGCGCCTCCAACTGGTCGCGCTTGACGGTCGCGAGGACGGAGGCGGCCTGCTCGCCGCCCATCACCGAGATCTTGGCGTTCGGCCACATCCACAGGAAGCGCGGCGAATAGGCCCGGCCGCACATCGAGTAGTTGCCCGCCCCGTACGAGCCGCCGATGACGACCGTCAGCTTCGGCACGCGGGTGCAGGCCACCGCCGTCACCATCTTCGCGCCGTGCTTGGCGATACCGCCCGCCTCGTAGGTGCGGCCCACCATGAAGCCGGAGATGTTCTGGAGGAACAGCAGGGGGATGCCGCGCTGGTCGCACAGCTCGATGAAGTGCGCGCCCTTCTGGGCGGATTCGGAGAACAGGATGCCGTTGTTGGCGACGATGCCGACCGGATGGCCGTGGATGTGGGCGAATCCGGTGACCAGCGTCGTGCCGTACTCGGCCTTGAACTCCGCGAAGCGCGAGCCGTCCACGATCCGCGCGATCACCTCGCGGACGTCGTAGGGGGTGCGGGAGTCCACCGGCACCGCGCCGTACAGCCCGGCCGGGTCGAGCTCGGGCTCGTCCGCCTTGCGCACCGTCCAGGGCAGCGGGGGCCGCTCGCCGAGCGTGGCGACGATGGTCCGCACGATCCGCAGCGCATGCGCGTCGTCCTCGGCGAGGTGGTCGGTGACGCCGGAAACCTTGGAGTGCACCTCGCCGCCGCCCAGCTCCTCGGCCGTGACGACCTCGCCGGTCGCGGCCTTCACCAGCGGCGGTCCGCCCAGGAAGATCGTGCCCTGGTTGCGGACGATCACCGCTTCGTCGCTCATCGCGGGGACGTAGGCGCCGCCCGCCGTGCAGGAGCCCAGGACGGCGGCGATCTGGGGGATGCCGGCACCCGACATCCGCGCCTGGTTGTAGAAGATCCGCCCGAAGTGCTCGCGGTCGGGGAAGACCTCGTCCTGCATGGGCAGGAACGCGCCGCCGGAGTCGACGAGATACAGGCAGGGCAGGCGGTTCTCCAGGGCGATCTCCTGGGCCCGCAGATGCTTCTTGACCGTCATCGGGTAGTACGTGCCGCCCTTGACCGTGGCGTCGTTGGCGATGATCAGCGCCTCGCGGCCGCTGACCCGGCCGATGCCCGCGATCACCCCGGCGGCGGGCGCCGCGCCGCCGTACATGCCCTCCGCCGCCAGCGGCGCCACCTCCAGGAACGGCGAGCCGGGGTCCAGGAGGGCGTCCACCCTGTCCCTGGGCAGCAGCTTGCCGCGTGCGGTGTGCCGCGCCCTGGCCTTCTCGCCGCCGCCCAGCCGGGCCGCCGCGAGCCTCTCGCGCAGCTCGGCGGCCAGCTCGCGGTGCGCGGCCTCGTTGGCCCGCCAGGAGTCGGACGCCGGAACGGCCGCGCTCCCCAGCACCGGTGCCTGTTCCATCAGTACGAGCCCCCTTGCTCGATCAGCTGCCCCGGCGCCGCGATCGGCGGCCGCCGGGCCATCCGGGTTAATGGCCGTTAACCTCATTTCCCTCAGGTTAACGAGCACTAACCCGGCTGTCTACAATCGACGGCATGAGTAATGCGCAGGCCCCCGCCCCGAACAGCCGCCGCGAGCAGATCCTCAAGGAGGCCGCCCGGCTCTTCGCCGAGCGCGGCTTCCACGGCGTCGGCGTCGACGAGATAGGGGCGGCCGTGGGCATCTCCGGCCCCGGCCTCTACCGGCACTTCGCCGGCAAGGACGCGATGCTCGCCGAACTGCTGGTCGGCATCAGCGAGCGGCTGCTCGCCGGCGGCCGGATGCGGGTCGCGGAGGGCGGCGAGAGCCCCGAGGCGGTGCTGTGCGCGCTGATCGACGGCCATATCGACTTCGCGCTGGACGACCGGCCGCTGATCACCGTGCACGACCGCGAGCTGGACCGGCTGCGGGAGGCCGACCGCAAGCGGGTGCGCCAGCTCCAGCGGCAGTACGTCGAGCTGTGGGTGGAGGTCGTCCGCCAGGTCCACCCCGGGCCCTCCGAGTCCCAGGCCCGCGCCGCGGTGCACGCCGTCTTCGGTCTGCTGAACTCCACCCCCCACCTGGGCCGCCCCGGCTCCCTGCCCGGCCGTACGGAGATGGCGGAGCTGCTGCACCGGCTGGCGCTGGGGGCGTTCGGGGCGGTGGCCGGGGAGTCGGAGGCCGGGGGCTCTGTGGCGCTGGGGGCGCCGGGCGCGTAGGGGGCGCCGCGGTCCGCACAGGTTTTGGTTGACCTCTGGACAGTTTTGGTGACCGGCCGGTAGCTTTCGCTGAGCAAGCGCTTAGATATGGGCTAGGCCGGTGAGCTGGAGGAGGCGACGCAGATGCGCCGTACGGTGTTCGACGAGGACCACGAGGCGTTCCGGGAGACCCTGCGGGCCTTCATCGAGGCCGAGGTCGTCCCCGTCTACGACGAGTGGTTCGCCGCGGGCCAGGCGCCGCGCGACTTCTACTACAAGCTCGCCGAGCTCGGCGTCTTCGGTATCCGCGTCGGCGAGGAGTACGGCGGCGCGGGCATCGACTCGTACAAGTTCGAGGCCGTGATGTACGAGGAGACCGCGCGGGCCGGCGTCTCCTTCGGCGGCTCCGGCGTGCATGTGCTGCTCGGCCTGCCGTACCTCAAGATGCTCGCCACCGACGAGCAGAAGAAGCGGTTCCTGCCGAAGTTCGTCTCCGGTGAGGAGATGTGGGCGCTGGCGATGACCGAGCCGGGCACCGGCTCCGACCTCGCGGGCATGAAGACCACCGCCAAGCTCTCCGAGGACGGCACGCACTACGTCCTCAACGGCGCCAAGACCTTCATCACCGGCGGCGTCCACGCCGACCGCGTCATCGTCTGCGCCCGCACCGCCGCCCCGCGCGAGGACGACCGCCGCTTCGGCATCTCCCTCTTCGCCGTCGACACCAAGGCCGAGGGCTACTCCGTCGGCCGCAAGCTGGACAAGCTGGGCCTGAAGGTCTCCGACACCGCCGAGCTGGCGTTCGTCGATGTGAAGGTGCCGGTCGAGGACCTGCTGGGCGAGGAGAACAAGGGCTTCTCCTACCTCGGCCTCAACCTCGCCTCCGAGCGCTGGGGCATAGCCTTCGGCGCCTACGCGCAGGCCGCCGCGGCCGTCCGCTTCGCCACGCAGTACGTGCAGGAGCGCACCGTCTTCGGCAAGCCGGTCGCCGCCTTCCAGAACACCAAGTTCGAGCTGGCCGCCTGCCAGGCCGAGGTGGACGCCGCGCAGGCCGTCGCCGACCGCACCCTGGAGGCCCTCGACGCGGGCGAGCTGTCCCCGGCCGAGGCCGCCAGCGCCAAGCTGTTCTGCACCGAGGTCGCGCACCGCGTCATCGACCGCTGCCTGCAGCTGCACGGCGGCTACGGGTTCATGAACGAGTACCCGATCGCCCGCCTCTACGCCGACAACCGCGTCAACCGCATCTACGGCGGCACCAGCGAGATCATGAAGTCGATCATCGCCAAGTCGATGGGCCTGTAAGGGTCCCCCGCACGTGAACGACGCACTGCAGTCCCTGCTCGGTCTGCTCGCACTGGAGCGGATCGAGCAGGACATCTTCCGCGGGCAGTCCCAGGCGTCGGTGGTCCCCCGGGTCTTCGGCGGCCAGGTCGCCGCCCAGGCCCTGGTCGCGGCCGGGCGCACGGCGCCCGCCGACCGCCCGCCGCACTCCCTGCACGCGTACTTCCTGCGCCCGGGCGACCCCGGCGCGCCCATCGTCTACACCGTCGACCGGATCCGCGACGGGCGGTCCTTCACCACCCGCCGGGTCGTCGCCGTCCAGCACGGTCAGCCGATCTTCCACCTCTCCGCGTCCTTCCAGGCGCACGAGGAGGGCATGGAGCACCAGGAGCCGATGCCCGCGGCACCGGACCCGCTGCAGCTGCCCACCGCCGCCGAGATGCTGCCCCGCTACGCCGACCGGTTCGCCGGACCGGGGGTCGTCGACCGGCTGCTGGAGGCGCGGGCCGCGATCGATCTGCGGTACGTGGGCGAGCCGCCGTTCGGCACCGTCGGCGAGGTGCGCGAGCCCCGCTCCCAGGTCTGGTTCCGCACCCACGGCAAGCTGGTGGACGACGGGGAGATCCCCCGCCCGCTGCTGGACATCTGCCTGGTCACCTACGTCTCCGACATGACCCTGCTGGACTCCGTCCTGCTCGCGCACGGCCGCGGCGGCTGGGCGGTCGGCGACGTGGTCGGCGCGAGCCTGGACCACGCGATGTGGTTCCACCGGCCGCTGAGCGCCGACGAGTGGCTGCTGTACGACCAGGAGTCGCCCACCGCCCAGGGCGGCCGGGGACTGGGCAAGGGCCGGATCTTCACGGCCGACGGCCGGCTGGCGGTCTCGGTGATCCAGGAGGGCGTGATCAGGGTTCCGCGCCAGGGGGCGTGACGACAGGGCCCAAGGGCGTTCGCCGGGGCACGTCGTGCCGCGCCCCGGCCGCCGTCGTCCCTTGCGTACCGGCCGTCAGCCCTTGCAGACCTGGTGGCCCTTGCAGCCCAGCTTGGCGCCGTCCAGATAGGCGCCGCCGAGATCGGCCCGGGTGAGGTCGGCGTGGCTGAGGTCGGCCTCGGCGAGGACGGCGCCGGCGAGGTCGGCGCCCGAGAGATCGGCTCCCGAGAGGTCGGCGCCGCCCAGATCGGCGCCGCGCAGGCGGGCGCCGGACAGATCGGCGCGGCGCAGGTCGGCGTGGTGGAGGTACGCGCCGGCGAGGGCCGGTCGGACGCCGCGATGCGCCCCGCGCCAGGTGTTCCACTCCGCCACGCTGCGCTTGAGCATGGCGATCTGGGCGGCATCGGCCGGTGGCTCGTCGGCGGCCCGGGGAACGGGGGCGCTGTGCGCGGTGACCGCGGGGCTCGGGGCGGAGGTGCCCAGCACACAGGCGGCCGCGGCCAGGGCGACGGCCGCGGCCCGCAGGCCGGTGGGGGGAAGCGCGCGCATGGCTCATCCTTTCTGCCGGTGAAGCACGGACAGTCAAGATGGGAACACACTCCGCTGCCGATTTCTCGTCGGCCGGTCGGCCGACCGGCCGACGAGGTCCGTCAGGACCGGCCCCCTCGACCCGGCGCCCCGGCCCCCGGCGTCCTCAGCCCAGCCCCGCCGCGTCCAGCAGGTAGGAGGTGAGCGGGTCGTAGTAGCGCGGGCTGCGGACGTGGTCGTCCAGGGGGATGGTCACCTGCAGCGTGCCCTCCGCCTCGGCGAGGAACAGCGCCGGGTCGTTGCAGTCCGCGAAGCCCACCGCGTCGAGGCCCCGCTGGCCCGCGCAGCCCGCCCAGCCGTGGTCGGCCATCACCAGATCCGGCTGCGGCCGGCCCTCGCGCTCCAGCCCGTCGAGGATCGCGGCCATCGGCTCGGGGGAGTGGGTGTGCCACAGCGTCGCGCCGCGCTCCAGCATCGCCACCTCGCCGAACTGGAAGACCAGGCCGTCGTCCGCCTGCAGCCCCTCGGGAATGACCACGATCTCGCAGCCGGCCGCCCGCAGCGCCTCGGCCGTCGCACGGTGCACATCGAGCAGCCCGCCCGGGTGGCCGGTCGCGAACAGCACGCTCTGCCGGTCGGCCGCCGCCTTGCGCAGCACCGCCGCCGTACGGTCCAGCGCGTCCACCGTCAGCTCCGGGTCGATGGTGTCCTGGCCCTGCCGGTGGTGCGGATCGTCGCTCACCCCGCAGCGCTCCGCCATCACGGCCAGCACATCCTGCTCGTCCGACCACCGGTCGCCGAACTCCAGGCCGAACCAGTAGTGGCGGTCGCCGTTGGCGAGTCTGCGGTAGTGGGAGAGGTTGTTCTCGCGGGGAGTGGCGACGTCACCGGCGATGCGGGTGCGGACGAGATGGTCGACGAGTTCGGCACGGGAGGGGACGGCGGCTGCGGAGGCTATCGGCATAGCGCCATTGTGCCCGGACGGGTGGTGCGGGGCGGGGCACTTCCACACCCCGGACACCCGGTGCGTCCGCCGGGCGGCGCACCGCGGCCCGGACACCCGGACGGGCGACGGCGGCGGGGCGCAGCGAGCCACCCGCTCCACCCGCTGGCCAAAATGTCGAACGTGGTCGTCCCCACTACCTCAAATGTCCATGGGCCGGACCGTCGCCCGTCCGTAATCTCACCCTCATGACCACCGCAGCCAGCGCATCCCCCGAGCCCGTCGGCCCCGTCGACTCCTCCCGCGTCCCCCGCTACGCCGGGCCCGCGACCTTCGCCCGCCTGCCGCGCCTCGACGAGGTCGGCGGCCGCGCCGACGTGGCCGTCGTCGGTGTCCCCTTCGACACCGGTGTCTCCTACCGGCCCGGCGCCCGCTTCGGCGGCAACGCCATCCGTGAGGCATCCCGCCTGCTGCGCCCGTACAACCCGGCCCAGGACGCCTCCCCCTTCGCGCTCGCCCAGGTCGCCGACGCCGGCGATATCGCCGCGAACCCGTTCAACATCAACGAGGCCGTCGAGACCATCGAGGCCGCGGCCGACGACCTGCTCGGCACCGGCGCCCGCATGATGACCCTCGGCGGCGACCACACCATCGCCCTGCCGATCCTGCGTTCGGTCGCCAAGAAGCACGGCCCGGTGGCGCTGCTCCACTTCGACGCCCACCTGGACACCTGGGACACCTACTTCGGCGCCGAGTACACCCACGGCACGCCCTTCCGCCGCGCCGTCGAGGAGGGCATCCTCGACACCTCCGCGCTCTCGCACGTCGGCACCCGCGGACCGCTGTACGGCAAGAAGGACCTCGACGACGACGAGAAGATGGGCTTCGGCATCGTCACCTCCGCGGACGTCATGCGGCGCGGCGTGGACGAGGTCGCCGACCAGCTGCGCCAGCGCATCGGCGACCGCCCGCTGTACATCTCCATCGACATCGACGTGCTGGACCCGGCGCACGCGCCCGGCACCGGCACCCCCGAGGCGGGCGGCCTGACCTCCCGCGAGCTGCTGGAGATCGTCCGCGGACTGTCCTCCTGCAACCTGGTCTCGGCGGACGTGGTGGAGGTCGCCCCGGCCTACGACCACGCGGAGATCACCTGTGTGGCCGCCTCGCACACCGCCTACGAGCTGACGACGATCATGTCGCGGCAGATCGCGGAGAGCCGGCAGGGCCGGTAGCCCCCGGGTGGGCACGCCCATCGGACCACCCCGGCCCGTCACGGAAGCGACCGTGGCGGGCCGGTGGCACATGGGGCTTCAGTCGTTGTGGAGCGGGTAGATCCACGCGCCCGCCGTGGCGCCGTCCCAGTCGACGGTCCACAAGGCGTCCTCGATGTGCCGGCGCAGCAGATGCGCCTCGACCTCGTTCTCGGTGACGTCCAGGATCTCCCGGCCGGTGATCCACTGGGCCGCGTTGGTGAGGAAGGACTCCAGGCCGCCGGCCACCACGGTGCCCTCCAGGCCGTCCTCGTCGGGGCTGCCGGGCATGCGCAGCACCTGACCGGTCGGCCCGTCGACGACCAGCGGGCCGCCCATCCACCGGCCGATCGTGAAGTACGGGCCCGAGGTCGGCGGGGATTCCAGGTCGTCCGCCCAGGAGACCTCGGAGAGGAAGCCGGGAAGGTCCGGTTCGAGGGCGATCCCCCGTGCGTCCATGACGGGGATCCCGGAACCGGACAGCGTGCGCCGGGCGGATGCGTCGGTGAGCCCCGGCGGCAAGGCGTCCTGCGGCGTCCGGACGACCACCGGCTCGTCGAACAGCGCCGCCAGGTCCGTCGGAGCGGGGTCGGGGGCGTGCAGCGGACGGGCCGGGCCGGCCACCGTCGGGCACCCGGCAAGGGGGAGGCCGTGCGAGGGGGCGAGCCCCTCGAAGGCGGCCGGTTCGGCGGGCTCCACGGCGAACAGGCCGCCCACGCCCGCCACGACGACGCGGTCGCCCACGGTGAGCGCGAGGTGGAGCAGCTCCTCGTCGGGGCCGTCGTCCGCCCGGTCGGCGTCCTCGAAGTCGCCGACGGTGGCCGGGCCTTCGGTGTCGTGCGCGTCGGGGTCCGTCCAGGTGAGCGCCCGCCGAGCGGCCTCCGGCAGGTCGTCGCCGTGCCACGGGCCGCCGAGCACTTCGCCGGTGGCGACGTCGCGCACATGGACGTGTGCGGCGTCCGCGGCCTCGACGACCACGGCGGGGCGTCCCTGCCAGCGGACTCCGTACAGGTCGTCCACGGCTCCGGGCCTGAGGTACCGGGGGTGGTAGCCGCCCGGCGGCCGCCAGTGGGCCCAGGACGTCGTCCACGGCAGCCGCAGGCCGGAGTCGGCGATGCCGGAGGCCAGAGCGGAGTCCTCGCGTGCGGTGGCCATCAGGTGCAGCCACGCGGCCCACTCGGCCTGGCTGCGCGGGGCCACTCCGTAGCTCCAGAGGTGCACGGCGTCCGCCGCGGGACTGTTCCCGGGGACCGAGCCGTCGTAGGCGCAGTGCGCCGCGTCGAGCAGCGCTTCCCGGGTCAGGTTGGCGAGGGCTCCGCCATCGCTCAGCAACTCCTCGAACCGCCCCGCACGAACGGCGTGGGCGGCCAGCCCGTCCGCGGCGTACCGCCCCAACTCGCCCGACGCGCCCCAGCCTTCGGCGTGACGGAGGTCGGGGGCCAGGCCCCTGAGCCACTCGACCAGGTGCCGGTCGACCTGGCGTGCGGCCTCCGGGTCGGCGGCCGCACGCAGGGCCTCGGCCAGCCCCTCGTCGACGAACGCGGCGCACCCGGAACGCACCGTCACGAGGTCGGGGAACCGGGCCGCGAGCTCTTCCAGCGCCGCCTCGTCCACCCCGTTCAGGCCGCCGGCCGCGGCCAGTTCCCGCCACACCGGGAGCGGGACCCGGCGCGGCTGCGACAGCGCCAGCGCCCGGATGGCGGGCGGCACCTGTTCCGGGTCGGGGTGGGGGACGACGCCGTCGGGCTCGTCGAGGCGGAGGACGAACTCGGGTGCCGGCGGGCCGGATTCGGACGGGGCCGTGACGACCACACCGGTCCTGCGCTGGTGGCTGAGCCGCTGGGCGAGCCGGCCCCGCACCTGGGCGGGGCGAGCCGAGTGGCGGGTCCGGCCGGCGCGGTGCACGTTCGTGAGCAGGATGAGCGTGTCGGCCGAGAAGTACGTGCGCAGACGGCGCCAGGGCGTGCCGGTCCGGGCGGTGTCCGGGACGCCGACGAAGTCCAGCACCTCCGTGACGACCTCGTCGGCCGTACGCCCGGTGGCGTCGAGCAGCAGGCTGCGAGGTGCGCGCCGGTGCACTTCCCGCAGCAGGTCGTCCGCGTCGCGGCCGCCCACGATCTCGCAGCGGCGCGCGGTGCGGTTCCCGTCGTTCCACCACTCAAGAACGCGCGCGATCACCTCGTCGCGGGAGAGACGGCGGTCACCAGGGGGGCTGGGCTGATTCACGGAACTACCTCTTGATGAGGTGAAGCATGGTCGAGGACCACACCTCACCGATCACGTCCAAATGGTCATTCATTTCCTGCTGCATCAACCGTTCTTTCTCCGATTCCTGCTTTCCCACCTCGTTGTTGATCTTCTGGCTGATTTTCTTCAGGGCTTCTCGCCGCTGCTTCTCGTCCGTGATCGCCTGCGCCGCCTGGATTTGCGAAGCGTACTTCGCCTTCTGATTCGCGCGCTCCGTGGACCGCAGGTCCAGTCCCTCCGGGTCCGTTCGGTACGTGGTGGCGTAGTGCACGGGGACGCCGGTCATCAAAGGGTGCTCGCGGAGCCGGTTCGAGCAGTGGGCGTGCCCTTGGCCCTTTCCGCAGGGCTCCCGCTCGGTGTAGAGACCCTGGATCGTGTACCTGTTCCCGCCGGGCCGCTCGTTCTGCCGGTCGATCCACTGGAGCAGGTGCTTTTCGGAGTGGCGGGGCGACACACCCGAATTCTCGGCCGGGACCGAGGAGTCCACGACGTAGGTGGAGTTTCCGTCGCTGTCCTTCACCTCGATGACGGCGTAGTTCTTCCCGGAGAAATCCGGTTTATGGCCGCCGGTGGCCTTGATGATGTCGTCCATCTGCTTCTTGGACGGTCCCCTGGCCGGCGCCTTCTTTCCGGAGACCCGCTCGTGGAGTTCCTTGAGGTCGCGCTTGCTGTGGTCGTCGCTGCGATGCTGCGTGGGGAAGTTGGCACTGGCGTCCTCGCGGGACTGGGAACTGACCGCCCGGTCCTTGTTCTTCGCCCGGTCGTCCGTGCCGTCCATGCGGGGATCGGCA
The DNA here is from genome assembly GCF_055567415.1 of Streptomyces sp. NPDC026575. NCBI lineage: Bacteria > Bacillati > Actinomycetota > Actinomycetes > Kitasatosporales > Streptomycetaceae > Streptomyces > Streptomyces sp. NPDC026575. The sequence goes on along the minus strand of NZ_JBVHQM010000029.1, from coordinate 889 downwards.
TTGGCGTAGGGCCGGGAGTCGTATTCCGGGTTCCTTCCGACGCCCTGGCTCTCGTGATACACCGCACTCATGCGGGCCAGGGAGGCGACCACGGCCATCTTCTGGCCGTCGTTCATGGCGCGGAACTTGTCCCCGAGAGCGTTCTCCAACTCCTTTCGGGAGATGGTGGTCGGCGGCGGGTTGGTGTCCCCGTCGGCCAGGGCGTTGCGCTGCGCCTCCAGGCGCTGCTGGGCGCTCTGGAGGACGGAGGCCAGGCTGCCGTCCTGGGCCCACTGCCTGAGGCTGTCGTGGACGTGCGACAGCCCGTCGTCGCCGTAGTTGTCGCCGAGCGCATCGTCCCCGAGCCGGTGGACGGGGTTGCTCGTGCGCAGGTCCTGCTGGTCCGAGTCCGGAGGCAGCCCGAGCTGGTTGTCCCTCGCGCCCTCGGCCGGGTTGAGCCTGTTCGGATTCCCCGAGTCGTCGTGGCCTGTGCCGTCGTGACCAGCGTTGTCCTGTCCCGCGTCGTCCTGGTCGGCGTCGGGCATGTCGACGTCCGAGGGGTCGTCGGAATCGTCATGGTGCTGACGTTTCCCCCGGTCGCCCTCGTCGACGTCCATGTCGTCGGGCCGCTCGCGCTTCTTCCCGTCGTCGCTGCCCGCCGGTGCGGCGGCCGGCCGGCGGTCGCCCTGGGTGTCCCGGTCGTGGGGCGGGCCGTCCTGGGTGGGGCGGCGGTTGGGGTCGAGGGGGATGGCGTGGACGCCGTTGGAGCCGTCGTGGAGGGGTTTGTTGCTGGTGTTGCCGGTTTGGGCGTCGATGTAGGTGATTTTGCCGTTGTGGTTGACGGCGTTCCAGGCGTGGGCGCGGCCGTTGCGGTCCTGGGTGATGATGACGGCTTGGGAGCCGGGGCCGG
>NZ_JBVHQM010000028.1:0-119713 GCF_055567415.1 Streptomyces sp. NPDC026575 | reverse complement strand
CTCCGGTTGTGGTGAAGACAGGCATCTCCACTACGCCCGGAGGTCTCTTCTTGATCAACTACCGACGCGAGTTACCAACCTCATGGCCGAGTACACCTAGCCGCCGACGACCGTCACCTCGCCCAACCCCAGCTCCTTGACGGGCTCGGCGATCTGGGCCGCGTCACCCACCAGGACCGTCACCAGCCGGTCCACCGGGAAGGCGCTGACCGCCGCCGCGGTCGCCTCGACCGTGCCGGTCTCCGCGAGCCGGGCGTACAACTGCGCCTGGAAGTCGTCCGGGAGCTGCTGCTCCACCTGGTCGGCGAGCGTGCCCGCGACGGCCGCCGCGGTCTCGTACTTCAGCGGCGCGACCCCGACGAGGTTCTGGACGGCGACATCGCGCTCCTCGTCCGTCAGCCCCTCCGCAGCGAGGGTCCGCAGCACCTGCCACAGGTCCTGCAGTGCCGGGACGGTGGAGGCGGTGTCCACCGAGCCGCTGATGGCGAGCAGGGCTGCGCCCGTCGCTCCTTCGGGGGAGCCGGGGGCGGTGGAGCGCAGCACCTGGCCGAAGGCGCGCACCCCGTAGGTGTAGCCCTTCTCCTCCCGCAGCACACGGTCCAGCCGGGAGGTGAGGGTGCCGCCCAGGCAGTACGTGCCGAGGACCTGCGCCGGCCACACCCGGTCGTGCCGGTCGGCGCCGATCCGGCCGATGAGCAGCTGCGTCTGGACGGCTCCGGGGCGGTCCACGATCACCACGCGGCCAGTGTCGTCGGCGACGATCGGCGCGGCCTTCAGCGGCTCGGCGGTCGAGCCGCTCCAGGCGCCGAGGGTCTCGGCGAGCGCCGCGTCCAGGTCGACACCGGTGAAGTCGCCGACCACGACGGCGGTGGCCGTGGCGGGCCGCACATGGGTGTCGTAGAAGGCCCGGACGGCCGCCGCGTCGATGCGGGCCACGGTCTCCTCGGTGCCCTGGCGGGGCCGCGACATGCGCGCGGTGGCCGGGAACAGTTCCTTGGACAGCGCCATGGCGGCACGCCGGGCCGGGTTCGCGAGCTCGTGCGGGATCTCGTCGAGGCGGTTGCGCACCAGCCGCTCGACCTCGCTGTCCGGGAAGGCGGGGGCGCGCAGCGCGTCGGCGAGCAGGCCGAGCGCGCGCGGCAGCCGGGAGGCCGGGACCTCCAGGGAGACCCGTACGCCGGGGTGGTCGGCGTGCGCGTCCAGTGTGGCGCCGCAGCGCTCCAGCTCGGCGGCGAACTCCTCGGCGTCGTACTTGTCGGTGCCCTCGGACAGCGCACGCGCCATGATCGTGGCGACGCCGTCCAGGCCCTCGGGCTCGGCGTCCAGCGGCGCGACGAGGTTGACCTCGACGGCGACGACCTGCTGACCGGGGCGGTGGCTGGTCAGCAGCGTGAGCCCGTTGGGGAGTTGGCTGCGGTCGGGGGCCGGGAAGGCCCACGGCTTGGGCGCGCCGCCCCGGGGCTGGGGGTGGAAGTCCATGCTGCTCATGGGGGACCCTGCGCGGTTGGTGGCGTCGCTCACTGGTCCGCCTCCCCTTCCTCGGTGTCGGCGGCGTCGGTCGGCTCGGTGGGTTCGTAGACCAGCACCGCCCGGTTGTCGGGGCGCAGCCGGGCCTTGGCGACCGCCTGCACCTCCTCGGGGGTGATGTCCAGAACGCGCTGTACGGCGGTCAGCGCGAGCTGCGGGTCGCCGAACAGGACGGCGAAACGGCACAGTTCGTCGGCGCGGCCGCTGACCGTGGCGAGGCGGTCCAGCCATTCGCGCTCCAGCTGGGCCTGCGCGCGCTCCATCTCCTCCGGGGTGGGGCCCTCGGCGGCGAAGCGGGCCAGCTCCTCGTCGACGGCGCGCTCGATGTCGGGGACCTCCACGCCACCGGACGTCTTCACGTCCAGCCAGCCCAGCGAGGGCGCGCCGGCCAGCCGCAGCAGGCCGAAGCCGGCCGCGACGGCGCTGCGGTCGCGGCGCACCAGCCGGTTGTACAGGCGGGAGGACTCGCCGCCGCCCAGGACGGTCAGCGCCAGGTCGGCGGCGTCCGCCTCACGGGTGCCGTCGTGCGGCAGGCGGTAGGCCGCCATCAGGGCGCGGGAGGGCACGTCCTCCTCGACGACCTCGCGCAGCTGGCCGCCCATGACGTCGGGCAGCGCGCCGTCCCGGGGCGGCTGCTTGCCGTCGTGCGAGGGGATCGAACCGAAGTACTTCTCGATCCAGGCCAGCGTCTGCGCGGAGTCGATGTCGCCGACGACCGACAGGACGGCGTTGTTGGGCGCGTAGTACGTACGGAAGAACGCCCGGGCGTCCTCCAGCGAGGCGGCGTCCAGGTCGGCCATCGACCCGATGGGCGTGTGGTGGTACGGGTGGCCCTCCGGGTACGCCATGGCCGTCAGCTTCTCGAAGGCCGTGCCGTAGGGGACGTTGTCGTAGCGCTGGCGGCGCTCGTTCTTGACGACGTCGCGCTGGTTCTCCAGGGACTCTTCGTCGAGCGCGGTCAGCAGCGAGCCCATCCGGTCCGCCTCCAGCCAGAGCGCGAGCTCCAGCTCGTGGGTGGGCATGGTCTCGAAGTAGTTGGTGCGCTCGAAGCTCGTGGTGCCGTTGAGCGAGCCGCCGGCGCCCTGCACCAGCTCGAAGTGGCCGTTGCCCTTCACCTGCGCGGAGCCCTGGAACATCAGGTGCTCGAAGAGGTGAGCCAGGCCCGTACGGCCCTTGACCTCGTGGCGGGAGCCGACGTCGTACCACAGGCACACCGCTGCGACCGGGGTCAGGTGGTCTTCGGAGAGCACCACGCGCAGGCCGTTGGCCAGCCGGTGCTCGGTCGCTGTCAGGCCGCCGGAGCCGGCTTGTTCTGTGGCCGTGTGACCCATGGGCATGTACGTCCCTTCGATCCGCTTGCGAGGAAGTTCTGTCACTGTATGCAAGCGCGTCGGCATCTGGCGAAGTTCCCGTGCGACCGGCCCCGATCGAGCGTCGTGCCCGGCCCCCTCCGGTGGCGAAGGGGGAGTCGCGGTGGGCGTTGTCAGTGGGGCGGTCCACAATGGTCCGCGTCAGACTCACAGATACTCGACGGTTGATCCCCCAGCTGGTTGACCCGACTGATTGACCGACGTCGCCCTGACGTCGCTTCCCGACACGGCAGTAGACGCAGCAGAAGGAGCCGCAGCCGCGATGGCCCGCCGCAGCACGAAGACCCCGCCGCCGGACGACTTCGAGGAGAGGATCCTCGACATCGACGTCGTCGACGAGATGCAGGGTTCCTTCCTCGAGTACGCGTATTCGGTCATCTACTCGCGCGCCCTGCCGGACGCCCGCGACGGCCTCAAGCCCGTGCACCGCCGCATCCTCTACCAGATGAACGAGATGGGCCTGCGCCCCGACCGCGGGTACGTGAAGTGCGCCCGGGTCGTCGGCGAGGTCATGGGCAAGCTCCACCCGCACGGCGACGCGTCGATCTACGACGCCCTGGTGCGCATGGCGCAGCCGTTCTCGATGCGGGTGCCGCTGGTGGACGGCCACGGCAACTTCGGCTCGCTGGGCAACGACGACCCGCCCGCGGCCATGCGGTACACCGAGTGCCGGATGGCGTCCGCGACGTCCCTGATGACGGAGTCGATCGACGAGGACACCGTCGACTTCGCGCCCAACTACGACGGCCAGGAGCAGGAGCCGGTCGCCCTGCCCGCCGCGTACCCGAACCTCCTCGTCAACGGCTCGTCCGGCATCGCGGTCGGTATGGCCACGAACATGCCGCCGCACAACCTGGGCGAGGTCATCGCCGCGGCCCGCCACCTGATCAAGCACCCCAACGCCGACCTGGACACGTTGATGCGCTTCGTGCCGGGTCCCGACCTGCCGACCGGCGGCCGGATCGTGGGCCTGGGCGGCGTCCGGGACGCGTACGAGAAGGGCCGCGGCACATTCAAGATCCGCGCGACGGTGACGGTGGAGAGCGTCACCGCCCGCCGCAAGGGCCTGGTCGTCACCGAACTCCCCTTCACGGTCGGCCCCGAGAAGGTCATCTCCAAGATCAAGGACCTGGTCGGCTCGAAGAGGCTGCAGGGCATCGCGGACGTCAAGGACCTCACCGACCGTGAGCACGGCCTGCGGCTGGTGATCGAGGTCAAGAACGGCTTCAACCCCGAGGCCGTCCTGGAGCAGCTCTACAAGCTCACGCCGATGGAGGAGTCCTTCGGCATCAACAACGTCGCGCTGGTGGACGGCCAGCCGCTGACGCTGGGCCTGAAGGAGCTGCTGGAGGTCTACGTCGATCACCGCTTCGAGGTGGTGCGGCGGCGCAGCGAGTTCCGGCGCGGCAAGCGGCGCGACCGCCTCCATCTGGTCGAGGGCCTGCTGACGGCCCTGGTGGACATCGACGAGGTGATCCGCCTGATCCGCTCCAGCGAGAACAGCGCGCAGGCCAAGGAGCGGCTGATCGAGCGGTTCTCGCTGAGCGACATCCAGACGCAGTACATCCTCGACACCCCGCTGCGCCGGCTGACCAAGTTCGACCGTATCGAGCTGGAGTCCGAGCGCGACCGGCTGCAGGAGGAGATCGAGAAGCTGACCCGGATCCTCGAATCGGACGCCGAGCTGCGCAAGCTGGTCTCCAACGAGCTGGCCGCGGTCGCCAAGAAGTACGGCACGGACCGGCGCACGGTCCTGCTGGAGTCGGCGGGCACCTCGGTCGGCGCGGTGCCGCTGGAGGTCTCCGACGACCCGTGCCGGGTGCTGCTGTCCTCCACGGGCCTTCTGGCGCGCACGGTCACCGGCGAGGTGCCCTTCGACGTCGAGGCCAAGCGGGTCAAACACGATCTGATCGTCTCGGCGGTGCCGGCGACGACCCGCGGCGAGGTGGGCGCGGTGACGTCCCTGGGCAGGCTGCTGCGGCTCTCGGTGATCGATCTGCCGCAGCTCCCGGAGACGGCGGCCGCACCCAACCTCTCCGGTGGCGCCCAGATCTCGGAGTTCCTGTCGCTGCAGGACGGCGAGGAGCTGATCTGCCTGACCACACTGGACGAGTCCTCGCCGGGCCTGGCCCTCGGCACGGAGCAGGGCGTCGTCAAGCGGGTGGTGCCCGACTACCCCGCCAACAAGGAGGAGTTGGAGGTCATCACCCTCAAGGAGGGCGACCGCATCGTGGGCGCCGCCGAACTGCGCACCGGTGAGGAGGACCTGGTCTTCATCACCAACGAGGCGCAGCTGCTGCGCTATCAGGCGTCGCAGGTGCGACCGCAGGGCCGTCCGGCCGGCGGTATGGCGGGTATCAAGCTGGGCGAGGGTGCCAAGGTGATCTCGTTCTCGGCGGTCGATCCGGCCTCCGACGCCATGGTGTTCACCGTCGCCGGCTCACACGGCACGCTCGACGACTCGGTGGCGACTGCCAAGCTCACCCCGTTCGACCAGTACCCGCGCAAGGGCAGGGCCACGGGCGGCGTGCGCTGCCAGCGCTTCCTGAAGGGCGAGGACTGCCTGACGCAGGCATGGGCGGGACCGGCCCCGGTGCGCGCCTCGGACGCCAAGGGCGCCCCGGTCGCCCTGCCGGAGACCGACCCGCGCCGCGACGGCTCCGGAGTGCCCCTGGCGAAGCCGGTGGCGGCACTGGCAGGACCGATGTAGCCGACGCGCCGCACGCAACGCGGACGGGCGCTGTCGGGCCGGTGGACTTCCGGCCCGACAGCGCCCGTCCGCGTTCCTCAGCCGCTCGCTTCAGGCGCTCTCCTCAGACGTCGGCCTTCCTCAAGCGCCACCGTCAGGCGCCTTCGGACACCACCCTCAGATGTCTGCTTCGACCTCGTCCTCACGGGCAGCCACATAGCGCAGCACGCCCCACATGCTGTTCACATCGGCATCCGACGGGCCGGGCTCCCGGCAGTTCTCCAGCTCCTTGCGCAGCGCCGGCGCGTCGATGCCGCTGCCGATCATGACGAGCTGGGTGCACCGCTCCTCGCCCTTGGGCCACGGCTCGGGGTAGAAGCGCAGGAAGTCGCCGACCGCGTGCAGCGTGAACTTCTGGCGGTTCTCCGGGACGTCGAAGTGGACGAAGCCCTTGATGCGGTAGAGGCCGGTCGGGCGGCTGTCGAGGAAGCTCATGAGCCGGCGCGGGTGCATCGGCTCGGACGAGGTGAACTCCACGCTCTGATAAGCGGCGTGCAGATGACCTGCGTGACCGGGGTGATGCGCGTGCTCCGGGTGATCGCAGCGACCCTCGCCGTCACCACAGTGGTCATCGACGTGATCGCGGTGGTCGTCATCCTGACCCGCGGGCCCGCCGTTCGCCGCGGCCTCACGCAGCAGATCCTCGAACGACAGCTGACGTACGGACGCGTCGAGGTCCTCCCCCGTACCGCGATCGAAGAACAGCTCGGGGTCGACCCGCCCGTACGCCGTGCAGATCACCGGCCGCCCCGGAGCGAGGTCCGCGAGCCGGTCCATGAGTGCCTGCCGCGCCGCATCACCGATCCGGTCGGCCTTGTTGAGCACCACGATGTCGGCGATGCCCACATGCCGGTCCAGTTCGGGATGCCGCACCCGGGTGTCATCGAACTCGGCGGCGTCCACGACCTCGATCAGCCCGCCGTAGACGATCCGGTCGTTGTCGCTGGCGAGGATCATCCGGATGAGTTCCTGCGGCTCGGCCAGCCCACTGGCCTCGATGACGATCACGTCGATCCGGGCGGCGGGGCGGGCCAGCCGCTCCAGGTAGGTGTCCAGTTCGCTGGTGTCGACCGCGCAGCACAGACAGCCGTTGCCGAGCGACACCATCGAGTCCACCTGCCCGGCGACGGTCATGGCGTCGATCTCGATGCTGCCGAAGTCGTTGACGATCGCGCCGATACGGGTGCCGTCGCCGGCGCCGAGCAGATGGTTGAGGAGCGTGGTCTTGCCCGAACCGAGGAATCCCGCGAGCACGACCACCGGGATCTGTTGCGTGACCAAGGGGGCGCCTCCATGGTGCGGGTGGCGGGCCGCCCGGACCGGCGGCGAACGAGCTGTCGATCGTAACGGACCGCCGGCCGCCACGGGCTCGGCCCGCCCCGCCGGCCCCTAGAGGGCGGCGACGACGGGCAGCGGCTGCGGCGGGGGCGGGCCGACGTAGCGGGCCGCCGGACGAATGATCTTCGAGTCCTCCGCCTGCTCCAGGATGTTGGCACTCCAACCGACGACGCGGGCCGCGCAGAACGTGGGCGTGAACATCTCACGCGGCAGTCCGCACAGTTCCATGACGACGCCCGCGTAGAACTCCACATTGATGTGCAGCTCGCGACCCGGCTTGAGCTCGGCCAGCAGCGCCTCGGCCCTCGTCTCCACCTGGAGGGCGAATTCCACCAGCGGTCCACCGAAGCCCTCGGCGATACCACGCAGCATCCGGGAGCGCGGGTCCTCGGTGCGGTAGACGGGGTGCCCGAAACCCATGATCCGCTCGCCGCGCAGTACGCGGTCGCGGATCCAGGTGTCGATGCGGTCCGGTGTGCCGATGGCGTCGAGGGTGTCCAGTGCGCGGCTGGGTGCACCGCCGTGCAGCGGCCCGGAAAGCGCACCGATGGCGCCGACGAGGCAGGCCGCGAGGTCGGCGCCGGTGGACGTGATGACGCGGGCGGTGAAGGTCGAGGCATTGAAGCCGTGGTCGATGGTGGAGATCAGGTACGCCTCGATCGCGCGCACCTGCTCCGGCTGCGGTTCTTCGCCGGTGAGCATGTAGAGGTAGTTGGCGGCGTGGCCGAGGTCGGCGCGCGGCTCCACGGGCTGCTGCCCCTGGCCGAGCCGGTGGAGCGCGGTGAGCAGGGTGGGTACGGCGGCACAGGCGGCAAGTGCGTCGGCCCGCCTCTGGTCGGCGTCGATGTCGTACAGGGGCCGAAAGCCGACCGTCGCACCGAGCAGCGAGAGCGCGGTACGCAGCCCGGCGAGCGGGCCGGCGAGCGCACCGGCCTGGGCGAGCGCGGGAAGCGCGTCACGCACGGCGGCGGGCAGCAGCCGCAGTGCAGCGGTCTGGGCTGTGAAGGCCGCAAGCTGCGCCGCGTCGGGCAGTTCACCGTGGAACATCAGGTACCAGACGTCCTCGAAGCTGCGGCTCGCGGCCAGCTCGACGGCGGAGTACTGGCGGTAGTGGTAGAAGCCCTCGAGGCCCCGGACGTCGCCGAGTTGAGTCTCGGTGACGATGACACCCGCGAGTCCACGGGGCGCGTTGATCGGTGCGTTCGCCTCGGCGATCGACATGGCGGATCTCCTTTGCTCTTCCTCCCCGAATATTGATCCGACTATCTATGCTTGACTCAAGAGTCGTCAATATTGATTGAATCAATATGTATGAGTCTGGATACGGTGACCTCATGGCGGATCAAGACACCACGCAGGACGCGAGCGGGCGACGGCTGAGCACCCGGGAGGCGGCCGACCGGCTCGGCGTGAAGCCCGAGACGGTGTACGCGTATGTCAGCCGCGGCCAGCTGACCAGTCGCCGCGAACCGGGCAGCCGTGGCAGCACCTTCGACGCGAAGGAGGTCGAGGTGCTGGCCCGCCGCAGCGGCCGGCGCGAACCACCAGCCGCCAGTGGCGAGTTGGCCGTCCGCACCGGCATCACCCTCATCGACCGCGACCACTGCTACTTCCGTGGCGTCGATGCATCCGAACTCGCCGCCCACTACAGCTACGAGGAAGTGGCCGAGTGGCTGTGGACCGGCGAAATGCGCCACGGCATCCGCTTCACCGCACCACACGACGCCCTGTCCGCAGCCCGCCGTGCCGTACAGGCACTGCCGGCCCACAGCGGACCGATGGACCGTCTGCGGGTAGCGGTGATCGCCGCAGCGGCCGCCGACCCACTCCGCTTCGACCTATCCGAGAACGTCGTCCTCGACACCGCCCGCACCCTGATCCCGACCCTCGTCGACGCCCTGCCGTCACAGGCTGCCGAGCAGTCCGCCGCGGACTCACTGGCCCCACGCCTGTGGTCCCGCCTGACATCTGAGCCGGCCGACCCCGCGTCGCTGCGCATCTTGGACGCCGCGCTGATTCTGCTCATCGATCACGACCTCGCCGCATCAACCCTCGCGGTCCGCGTCGCCGCCTCCGCACGAGCGCATCCGTACGCCATCGTCTCGGCCGGCTTCGGGGCATTGGACGGCGCGCTACACGGTGCGGCGAGTGGACTTGCCCACCGAATGCTGCTCGAGGTGCTGGGCCGGGGCAGCGCGGCCGCCGTCGTCGCCGACCACCTGCGAGCCGGGCGCCGGGTGCCGGGCCTCGGGCATCGCCTCTACACGGGTGAGGACCCGCGCGCCCACACCCTCTTCGAGCTGCTGGAAGAGGTACCGCGCGCCCGCCCCGCGCTGCAGGCTGCTCGCGAAGTGATCACCACCACCGCTCGACACACGGAGCTGCACGCCAACGTCGACCTGGCGCTGGCCGTCCTGACCGTCGCGACCGGAATGCCGACCGAGGCGGGCGAAACCATCTTCGCCATCGCTCGCACCGCCGGCTGGATCGCCCACGCCCTGGAGGAGTACGAGGAGCCCCCAGCCCGCATGCGCCCCAGCGGTAGGTACTGCGGCCCGAAGCCACCACAGCCACTGCCGTAAGCAGAGGCACCGCACGTACAGGTGGCCTTGGGTTGCTCAAGCCCCAGGCCACAGCCGGGACAACTTCCGTGGACATGCGAGCCCCCCAGCCCCTCCCGGAATCCACCCCAGCGCACGAGGTTAGGCTCACCTTTGTGAGTACCTGCGCCACCGCTTCCCTCGAATCGGCCGAACCTCTCGCCGGGACGGCGGCCACCGCCCTGACCTGGCTGCTCATCGAGCAGTCCGGGCCGTGGGGGGCCAAGGCGCTGACGGACAGCCATCTTGACCCTGACGTCGGCCGGGCCCTGGAGGCCGCGGCAGAGGGCACGGGCGTACGCATCGCCCTCATCCGCAGGCCAGGGCGCCATGCCGACTGCCACGACGCATCCTCGCGCCGCATGTTCCTCGCACACACCGCCCCAGGGCGTTCATGGGTCCGCACGACCACGGTCACCGACCCGCGAGCGGCCCTCGGGCTGAATTTCACTGCCCTGGGGGACGGAGAGCATGGCGGCCTTTGGGAGCCGTACACCGGTGAACCGCTGGTCCTCGTGTGCACCAACGGCAAGCGGGACCGCTGCTGCGCCCTCCTCGGCCGCCCGCTCGCCGCCGAGCTCGCCGCCGGCGGAGCCGCGGCATGGGAAGTCACTCACATCGGCGGCCACCGCTTCTCCCCCACCCTCTTCGTCCTCCCCTACGGCTACGCATACGGTCGCGCCTCGGCCCCTCTGGCCAAGGACGCCGTGGAGTCGGCGCGCGACGGACGGATCGCGCTCAACCACTGCCGCGGACGCTCGGCCTGGGACCGCCCGGCCCAGGCGGCCGACCTCGCGGTCCGCCAGCTCATTCGGGAGGACCGCGCGGACGCACTCGACGTCGTACGGACCGACACGGTGCGGCCCGAACTGTTGCCGGCCGACCACCGGGCGCTTCACAGCGGGACGCCTGCTGGAGCGTTCCCCACCTGGGCCGTCATCTTGACGCACACGGACGGCCGCGCCTGGCGGGTGATCGTTCAAGAGCGGGCCGACGGTGCTCCGACGCCCGCTAGCTGTGGTGCGCCGCTCGGTCCACCAGCTCGGATGGCGGTTGGTTCCATCACCGCCATCGCGGGTGCGACACGGGCAAGGGCAGCAGCGCCCTGCAGCTGACCTCGCGCGCCTCGGCGAGGGCACTCCCGAACCGGTGGCAGTACCTCGCGGCCGCCTCGCCTCCCTGGACTCGTCGGGAGTCTGCTGCAAGGAGGCGTCGCCGACGGCCGCAGCGCGCGACGGACGCCGGGAACCTCCCGGCCGCTTCAAGATCAACGTAGCGATCCCCAAACTCAGCATCGCTCCCGCTGCCCGCCACGCCACAACCCGGCGCCCTCCGCCCCGCACTGCTGCCTGCCACGCTCCCTTGCCACCCCTCATGGACCACATGACCGCTCCCCTCTCCGCGAGCCATCGCGCGCACGATCCGCCTCGACCGGAATCGGCATCACGCTGCGAGGTTAGGCGCGCACGATCTGCAATCGAAAGGCCTGTGGATAACCGCTCGGTCCCCCTGCCCACAGCCCGTGGCAGCGCTGCGAGTCGCCGCCCGAACACCCTCCGAATTGGGCCCATCAGGGATTACCGCCAGGCCGCCGCCGCGCTTACTGTTCGTTCATATGGGCGAGAAGGATGCGTCGGCTCCGCGCCCGAGTGGCGCTCGGCCCTCGGGTTCCGCAGCCGTCCCCGCCGACGCGCCGGCCTCCGGCACTGCGCCCGAGCTGCCCCGGAAGTGGCCGCGCCTGGGCTGGCCACGCCGCGTCTTCTCCCAGGTGCTGATGGTGCAGCTAGCCATCGCCACGGGAGTCACCGCACTGGCAACCGGTCTCTTCCTCGCCCCGCTCAGCGCCCAGCTCGACGATCAGGCGATGCGCCGCGCCCTCGCCATCGCGCAGACCACCGCCGCGGCGCCGTCGCTCGATGACGCCCTGGAATCCTCGCGCCCCAGCCGTCACGGTCCCGTCCAGAACGAGGCGGAGCGGATCCGTGCCGCCACCGGGGCCGAATACGTAGTGATCATGGACAAGCGCGGCGTGCGCTGGTCCCACACCGACCCGGACGAGATCGGCCACCACGTCTCCACCGACCCCAGCGTCGCCCTCGCCGGCCAGGAGGTCATGCAGATCGACGAGGGCACCCTCGGCCGCTCCGCGCGCGGCAAGGTCCCGCTGCGCAACGAGAACGGCGAGGTCATCGGCGCCGTCTCGGTCGGCATCGCGTACGAGAGCGTGCAGGAACGGCTGCTCTCCACCGTCCCGCAATTGCTCGCGTACGCGGGCGGGGCCCTCGCCGTGGGAGCGCTTGCCGCCTATCTCGTCTCCCGCCGCCTCCAGCGCCGCACCCATGACCTGGCGTTCTCCGATATCTCCGCGCTGCTCGCCGAGCGAGAAGCGATGCTGCACGGCATCCGTGAAGGGTTCGTCGCGCTCGACGCCCGCGGCCGGATCCGCCTGATGAACGACGAGGCGCAGCGCCTCCTCGACCTGCGCGCCGACGACACCGGCCGCCCTCTGGACGCCGCCCTGCCGCCGGGCCGTACAACCGATGTGCTGGCCGGCCGTGTTGCAGGGGCCGATCTGCTGGCCGTCAGCGGGCAGCGGGTTCTGGTGGCGAACCGCATGCCGACCGACGACGGGGGTGCGGTGGTCACTTTGCGCGACCGCACCGAGCTGGAACGGCTGGGCCGCGAGCTGGACGGTACTCGCGGCCTGATCGACGCCCTGCGCGCACAGGACCACGAGCACGCCAACCGGCTGCACACACTGCTAGGTCTGCTCGAGCTGGGGCTCCACGAAGAGGCCGTGGAGTTTGTGACACAGGCCGTGGGCGTGCATCGGGCGACTGCGGAACAGGTCACCGAGCGCATCCACGATCCGCTGCTCGCCGCCCTCCTGGTGGGCAAGGCCACGGTCGCCACCGAGCGTGGCGTCTCCTTGCGCGTCGCACCCGGCACTCATCTGCCCGACCGGCTGGTCGACCCGCACAGCCTGGTCACCGTACTCGGCAACCTCATCGACAACGCCCTGGATGCCACATCAAGTGAACGCGACGCACAACTGGAGGTGGAGATCCGGGCCGATGGCCAGACCGCCATCGTCCGCGTCAGCGACAACGGGCCGGGAGTGCCCGAGGCGCGTCGCGCGGAGATCTTCACGGAAGGCTGGACAACCAAGGAGCCGCCCGCCCACGGGCAGCGCGGCATCGGCCTGGCCCTCGTGCGCCGGCTCGCCGAGCGCTACGGAGGCCGTGCCGAGGTCGGCGAACGCCCCAGTGGCGGCGCGGTGTTCACCGTCACCCTCCCCGACGCGCTGTCCGAGCAGATTCCCCAGCCGGGTGATGCACCCCATGAGGTAGCGGTAATGAACACCCATGCCACCGGGCGAGCCAGCGACACCGAGGGCGCTCGTCACGTCGCAGGTGTCACGGAGGCCGGGCGATGATCGACGTACTGGTCGTGGACGACGATGTGCACGTCGCGCGGATCAACGCGGCGTATGTCGCCAAAGTGGCGGGGTTCCGGGTCAGTTGCCTCGCGCATACCGCCGCCGAAGCCCTCGCCGCCCTGGAGACGCACCCTGTCGACCTGATCCTGCTGGACCACTACCTTCCCGACAGAGCAGGGCTTCAACTGGTCGGCGAACTGCGGCGACGCGGTCTGCTCACTGACGTGATCATGGTCACGGCGGCTCGCGATATCGCCACCGTGCAGGCTGCGATGCGGCACGGCGCACTGCAGTACCTGGTCAAGCCGTTCACCTTTGCGGGCCTGCGCTCCAAGCTGGAGGGGTACGCGGCGCTGCACCGTACGTTCGCGGACGGCGGGCAGGCGGAGCAGTCCGAAGTGGATCGGATCTTCGGGGCGTTGGGAGCCGCCAACGCCGGCCCCGCCGAATTGCCCAAGGGTCACTCCTCCGCCACCGCCGACCGTGTGCGCTCGGTACTGCGCTCCGCGGACTCACCGTTGTCGGCCCAGGACGTCGCCCTCCAGGCCGGCCTCAGCCGGCAGACCGCCCAGCGCTACCTCAAGCTGCTGGAGCGGGCCGGGCGCGTACGCCTCACTCTCAAGTACGGCGAGACCGGCCGCCCGGAACACCGTTACGACTGGGTCTGAGGCCGACACCGCGGTTCAGTACGCGCGCTCTAAGCCAACCCACCCGGCCCCACCAGCACCTACGCCTACGTCTCTGCGTGCCGGAACTCGTCGGATGAACGCCCGACCCCGCCTCGAGTGGTGCGCTGTGTCCCCTGCTCTTCACCCCATCAGGTGGTGAGCTACCCGGGCGGCTGTGCGAGACCGTGGCGGTAGGCGTAGTGGACGGCCTGAGTCCGGTCGCGCAGTCCCGCTTTGGCGAAGAGGTTGTTGATGTGGGTCTTCACTGTCGCGGTGGAGACGTGCAGCGTGCGCGCGATCTCCGGATTGGACTGGCCGGCGGCGACCAGCTGCAACACCTCCACCTCACGGGCTGTAAGCCCGTCCGGTGGCTCGTCGGGCGGCTGCGGCAGGGTCCGTACGGGCTCCGTGACGCGTTCCAGGAGCCTGCGCTGGATCCTCGGTGACAACCCGGCCTCGCCCGAGAGCACGTCGTCGATGGCGCGGACGATCTCATCACCGTCCGCGTCCTTGGTCAGGTAGCCGCGGGCGCCGGCCTGAAGGGCGGGGAAGAGCGAGTCGTCGTCGGCGTAGGTGGTGAGCACGACGACCTGGGTGCCCGGGTGGTCCGCGCGGATGCGGCGGGTGGCCTCGACGCCGTCACAGCGTGGCATGCGCAGGTCCATCAGGACGACGTCGGGGGCTACCTCGGCGACCATACGGACGGCTTCCTCGCCGTCTGCGGCCGCTCCGACGACTTCGATGCCCGGCAGCAGCCCCAGCAGCATCACGATGCCCTCACGCACCACGGTCTGGTCATCGGCGGCCACGACCCGCGCCACCTTGCGCGCCGTCATGCCGGCACTCGCAACCGCACCACGAAACCCTCCTCAGCGGGACCGGACTCCAGCGTTCCGCCGAGGAGTTCGGCGCGCTCCCGCATCCCGAGCAGACCGTAACCGGCACCGCTCTTGGCGAGCTCGACGGCCTGCCCACGGCCGCCAAAGTCGCGCACCTCGAGGCGCACGTCGTCTGCCGTGTACTCCAGCAGCACGTTCACCCGGGCGCCCCGGGCATGCTTGCGTACGTTCGTCAGCGCCTCCTGGGCGACTCTGCGCAGCGCGAGACCCACCTCGGCCGGCAGCGGGCGCGCCTCCCCCGTAACGTCCAGCCGCAGGCCCTCAGCGGCCGCCAGACGGCGCAGGTAGTCCTCGACCGGGATCATCTCCCCGCGAAGCGCGGAAAGCGCCTCACGGGTGCCGTCCAGCCCTTCACGGGCCATCCCCCGGCATGCCACCACCCGTTCCATGAGCTTTTCACGGTCGGCCTCGAGGTCGGTGCTGCGCTGGATCAGCAGCCTCGCCGCCTCCAGATGCACCACCTGAGCGCTGAGGCTGTGAGCGAGGACATCGTGGATCTCCCGTGCGATACGGCCTCGTTCCGTCAGTGCAGCCGATTCGGCCTCGGCTTTACGGGCGGCTCGTTCCTGGGCCAGCAGCCGCTGGGCATTGCCGCGCGCTTCGGCGTCCAGCCGTACGACATAGCCCGCCAGCGCCAAGCCCGCGGTGGTCGCGATGGTCGTCAGCCAGTTGTCGGTGTTCATGACCGCGTACGCACCGAGTGCCGAGGCGGCGCACGGTACGGCGGCGCTGAGCGGCAGCCGCTCCATGGCGATGATGGCGCAGGCGCACCACAGGACGATCGCCGGCGTGCGCGCCCCTGCGTACTGGAAGCCGAAGGCGGTGGCCTCCAGTACGGCGAACAGCGCGATGGACGGCCACAGGCGGCGCTGCAGCGTCGCACGGAAGAATCCGCGGAACGCCAGCACGGTGACGGCCAGCCCGGCGACGGCCACCACCAGGGCCCAGCCGCGGAAGTGCGGCCCCGTCACGGTGGACCACGTCAGTGCCGCGACCGCCAGGAGGCGCACGGATCGGCCGATCCACAACCGGGCGCTGCTGATGCCCTCACGGGACAGTGACTCCCTAAGGGGCCAGCTCGTCCAGGCGTTCAGCGTCACATGCGGTCCTTCGTGGTTGCGGTGCGGTGCGAGGCGTACGTCCATGGGTGTCAGCCCCAGGACGTACGGCCAAAGGCGTCAGCAGGCGGCAGGAACACGGTACGTCTGCCGCAGGTCCTGGGCCCTCCAGGAGGTGACACCGGACCGTGTCAGCAGCATTGCGGCAACACCGAGCATGATGGCCGCGCTGCCCTGGTGGACGCCCATGGCCGCGGCGACCCCCATGAGAGCGGCGCGCAGCGCCATACCGCAGAGCCAGACACCGGCCGCCGCCCAGCCTCCCTTGGTCCACACCACGCCGTCCGCGTCCGTCCAGATACGCGTCGTCCAGGCCCAGCCGGCGCCACAGGCCAGCCCGATGAGCAGCTCCACGGCGAGCAGAACAGCGGCTTCCGCGGGATGCCGGGCATCGAGGAGACCGGGTTGCCGCAGCGCCATGACCGTCAGGACGGCCGGGATCAGCCACCACTTCCTGCCCTCGGCCTTGAGGCGCTGCGCCTTGAACTGCTGGATGAACACGAATGCGACAGCCGCGGTGATCACAACGATGTTGAGCAGGCCGCTCATGACCTGAGCCTCCGTGGGACGGGGATTTTCGACCCTTCCGACGCTATGGAGAGCGGCGGCCGTCCGGATCGGAGCCAGGGTGGGGAGCGGGTGGAAATGGCGGCGGGCGCCTCTCCACCCGTGGGTGGAGAGGCGCCCGCACAGTGCCGCGGTGGGCTCAGGTGTCGATGCGCGAACGGTCCAGGGTGGACGCGGAGTTGGTGATGAACTCCTTGCGGGGGGCGACTTCGTTGCCCATCAGGAGGTCGAAGGCCTGCTCCGCCGCTTCGAGGTCGCTGATGTTGATGCGGCGCAGGGTGCGGTGGCGCGGGTCCATGGTCGTCTCGGCGAGCTGGTCGGCGTCCATCTCACCCAGGCCCTTATAGCGCTGGATGCTGTCCTTGTAGCGGACCTTCTTGCGCTCGAGTTCGAGCAGCGTCTGGCGCAGCTCGTTGTCCGAGTAGGTGTAGATGTACTTCTCCTGCCCCTTCCTGGGGTTGGTCAGCTCGACGCGGTGCAGCGGCGGGACGGCGGAGAAGACCCGGCCCTGCTCGACCATCGGCCGCATGTAGCGCTGGAAGAGGGTCAGCAGCAGGCAGCGGATGTGGGCGCCGTCGACATCCGCGTCGGCCAGGAAGATGACCTTGCCGTAGCGGGCGGCGTCGATGTCGAAGGTGCGGCCGGAGCCAGCCCCTATGACCTGGATGATGGCGCCGCACTCGGCGTTCTTGAGCATGTCCGAGACCGACGACTTCTGGACGTTGAGGATCTTGCCTCGGATCGGCAGCAGTGCCTGGAATTCGGAGTTCCGCGCCAGCTTCGCCGTACCCAGCGCCGAGTCTCCCTCGACGATGAAGAGTTCGCTGCGGTCGACGTCGTCGCTGCGGCAGTCCGCGAGCTTGGCCGGCAGCGAGGAGGATTCCAGCGCCGTCTTCCGCCGCTGGGCCTCCTTGTGCTGACGGGCGGCGATACGCGTACGGGCCGCCGCGACGACCTTCTCCATGACGGCGCGCGCCTGCTGCTTGGCGTCCCGCTTGGTGGAGGTCAGGAACGCCTTGAGCTCCCGGCTCACCACCTGGGCCACGATCCGGGAGGCGGCAGAGGTGCCGAGCACCTCCTTGGTCTGGCCCTCGAACTGCGGCTCGGCGAGCCGCACGGTCACCACGGCGGTGAGGCCCTCCATGGCGTCGTCCTTGACGACGTCGTCCTCGGCGACGCGCAGCAGCTTGCTGGACCGCAGGGCCTCGTTGACGGTCTTGGTGACCGAGCGCTCGAAGCCGGAGACATGGGTGCCGCCCTTGGGGGTGGCGATGATGTTGACGAACGACCGGACCGTGGAGTCGTAGCCGGTGCCCCAGCGCAGGGCGATGTCGACGCCCAGTTCCCGGGTGACCTCCGTCGGGGTCATGTGACCGCGGTCGTCGAGGACCGGAACGGTCTCCTTGAAGGTGCCCTGGCCGGTCAGCCGCAGCACGTCGCAGACGGCCTTGTCCTGCGCGAGGTACTCGCAGAACTCGCTGATGCCGCCGTCGTAGCGGAACGTCTCCTCCGTCTTTCCGGCGCCGTCGATGCCGCGCTCGTCGCGGACGATGAGGGTCAGGCCCGGTACGAGGAAGGCCGTCTGGCGGGCGCGGGCGTGCAGCGTCTCCAGGGAGAGCTTGGCGTCCTTGAGGAAGATCTGCCGGTCGGCCCAGTAGCGGACGCGGGTGCCGGTCCTGGTCTTGGGGATCCGCTTGCCCTTGAGCAGGCCGTTGCCCGGGTCGAAGGGCGCGTCGGGGCCGGACTCGGTGAAGATTCCGGGGACGCCGCGTCGGAAGCTGATCGAGTGCGTCTTGCTGTTGCGGTCGACCTCGACGTCGAGTCGCGCCGAGAGGGCGTTGACGACGGAGGCGCCGACGCCGTGCAGGCCGCCGGAGGCCGCGTACGAGCCGCCGCCGAACTTTCCGCCGGCGTGCAGCTTGGTCATCACGACCTCGACGCCGCTCAGACCGGTCTTGGGCTCGACGTCCACGGGGATGCCGCGGCCGTTGTCCCGGACCTCCACCGACCCGTCGCCGTGGAGGATCACCTCGATGTGGTCGCAGTAGCCGCCCAGCGCCTCATCGACGGAGTTGTCGATGATCTCCCACAGGCAGTGCATGAGGCCACGGCTGTCCGTGGACCCGATGTACATGCCGGGGCGCTTGCGGACGGCCTCGAGGCCCTCGAGGACGAGCAGATGCCGCGCGGTGTAGTTGGAACCGTCCCGGTCTGCCCCGGTCAGCACTGCGGTGGACGGCACGGACATCTCGGCGGTCACGCGGTTCGCTCCTCGCTGAATTTCTGGCAGTCCGCATTCCGCGGACTCGGTTGTGGCGGTGTCGCCGGTCAGAGGGTACCGAGGCCTAGTAGAGCCGATGTGACGCCACCCGTAAGCATGCTCATGGTAGTAGAATTTCGCTCGTACGTTCGATCCCTCGTTGGGGTGACGTACGAGTGACGTGCACATCACGTTCCCTTCGAGGCATGAACCATTTAGGCTCCGGGCACGTCCTCATCAACAACCGGCAAGCCAGCCGGGGGGACGGATCCAGCAACCAACGTGAATCAGACCACCAAGCAATACGGCTCATTCGCCGCCACCCGGCAGCACCCGGCCCCCTCGGAGAATTTTTTTCGAGGAAAAGGCACGAGCGGGAACGTTTTCGGCCTGGTTGGATGTTGACCCTGGTACGACAGCTCGTCGAGCTAGAGAAGAGGCGACGTGACTACTGTTCTGACACCCGCGAGCCCGCTGACGGCCGCTGACCGCTGCGACCGCTGCGGCGCCCAGGCATACCTGCGCGTCGTCCTGATGTCCGGCGGAGAACTGCTCTTCTGCGCCCACCACGGTCGCAAGTTCGAGCCAGAACTCAAGAAGATCGCCGCGGAAATACAGGACGAGACGGAGCGGCTGACCGCCTCTCCGGCGTCCGCGTCCGAAGAGGAACGCTGACACTTCGCATCCACGACGAGCGAGCAGCGGCCCAGGGCCGTGCAGCGGGCGGTTCCCCCGGCACCATCGGGGAAGCCGCCCGCACTCGTACGCTCACATACTTCCCCCGGCCCCCGGCCCGCTCAGCCGGCCCCGTGCGCCGACAGCGCCGGAAGCAGTGCCGAAGCGCGCGTATAGACGCCGGGGCTGCCCGCCTGGCCGCAGCCGGTCCCCCATGACACAAGTCCCACGAGCCGTCCGCGTACGACCAGCGGCCCACCGCTGTCCCCCTGGCAAGCGTCCCGGCCACCCGACGGCTCCCCCGCGCACAGCATCGACGGCGACCGGTACGTGCCGTCGGCGCTGCCCGGGTAGGCCCGCGCGCAGACGGCGTCGCGCAGCACGTTGACGTGCGCCGACCGCAGTCGCGTCGCATAGCTGCCCTCCCCCGTGGTGTCTCCCCATCCGTAGACCGTGGCCCGGCTTCCGGGCCGGTAGGCGGCGTCGTGCCGTCCGGCTATCGGAATGGGCCGGTTCGGGACGGGCTTGTCGAGCGTGATCACGGCCATGTCGCCGTCGTTCGTCCAGTTGTCATAGCGCGGGTTGACCCACACCTTCGCCGGCTTGCGCTCCTGGCCGCCGCCACCGGTGAGGTTGTCGCGCCCGACCACGATCCGCAGATCCCGCACCTGCTGCCAGGGCACGCCCAGTACCTCCTTGCTCAGGCAGTGGGCGGCCGTCACCACCGTGGAGCGCCCGACGAGCACGCCGCCGCAGAACTGTCCGGAGCGCTGGGCCCCGAAGCGGGCGTGGGAGGCCAGCGCGACCGCCCAGGGGCTCTGCGACATCTGAGTGGGCTTTCCACCGATCACCGATCCGTCCGCGGCCGCCGACGCCGGCAGGGCAAGGACCAGGGCGAGGGCTCCGAAGGCAGCGTGTGCGGTCGGTCGCATACGGACTCCTGACTCTGGGACATTGCTCGCCACCCCAGAGTGACCCCAAGCAGCCTCGCCCCGCACCCGGACGGACGCGAGCCCGGCCCCTCCTAGCTGGAGGAACCGGGCTCGTGGCGCTGTCCGGGCGGGTTGGACTAGTCGAGGTAGTCGCGCAGCACCTGGGAGCGGGACGGGTGGCGCAGCTTCGACATCGTCTTCGACTCGATCTGACGGATCCGCTCACGCGTGACGCCGTAGACCTTGCCGATCTCGTCCAGCGTCTTGGGCTGGCCGTCCGTGAGGCCGAAGCGCATGGAGACCACGCCGGCCTCGCGCTCGGAGAGGGTGTCCAGCACCGAGTGCAGCTGCTCCTGCAGAAGCGTGAAGCTGACCGCGTCGGCCGGGACGACGGCCTCGGAGTCCTCGATGAGGTCACCGAACTCGCTGTCGCCGTCCTCGCCCAGCGGGGTGTGCAGCGAGATCGGCTCGCGGCCGTACTTCTGGACCTCGATGACCTTCTCGGGGGTCATGTCGAGTTCCTTGGCCAGCTCCTCCGGGGTGGGCTCGCGGCCCAGGTCCTGGAGCATCTGGCGCTGGACACGGGCCAGCTTGTTGATGACCTCGACCATGTGGACGGGGATACGGATCGTACGGGCCTGGTCGGCCATGGCGCGGGTGATGGCCTGGCGGATCCACCACGTCGCGTAGGTCGAGAACTTGTAGCCCTTGGTGTAGTCGAACTTCTCGACCGCACGGATCAGACCGAGGTTGCCCTCCTGGATCAGGTCCAGGAAGAGCATGCCGCGGCCGGTGTACCGCTTGGCCAGGGAGACGACCAGTCGGAGGTTGGCCTCCAGCAGGTGGTTCTTCGCGCGGCGGCCGTCCTCGGCGATGATCTCCAGCTCGCGCTTGAGCTTGGGCGCGAGCTTGTCGGAGTTCGCCAGCTTGTCCTCGGCGAACAGGCCCGCCTCGATGCGCTTGGCGAGCTCCACCTCCTGCTCGGCGTTGAGGAGCGGGACCTTGCCGATCTGCTTGAGGTAGTCCTTGACCGGGTCGGCGGTGGCACCGGCCGCGGCGACCTGCTGCGCGGGGGCGTCGTCCTCGTCGTCGTCGGACAGGACGAAGCCAGCGTTCTCCGCGCCCTCGGCGGCCTCGGGAGCGTCGCCCTTGCCGGGCGCCGGGGTCTCCTCGGTCACCTCGTCGTCGAGCAGCTCGTCGACGTCCTTCTTGGACGCGGTCTTCTTGGCGGTGGCCTTCTTGGCCGTCGTCTTCTTCGCGACCGTCTTCTTGGCGGTCGTCTTCTTCGCCGCTGCCTTCTTCGCAGGCGCGGACTCGGACTCACCGACCGACGGGTCCGCCACGGAGGCGGGGGCGGCGGCGGTGGTCTTCCTGACCGTGGCGGCCTTGGCCGCGACGGTCTTGGTGGCGGTGCGCTTCGCCGGACTCTTCGCTGCGACGCTCTTGCGGGTGCGCTTGGGCGCCTCTGCGGCACTGACCATCAGCGTCACACCCTCCTCGTCGAGGATCTGGTTGAGGCTGCGCAGAACGTTCTTCCACTGGGTTGGCGGAATCTGGTCAGCCTCGAAGGCCCGACGCACGTCATCGCCGGCGATCTGCCCATCTGCCTTTCCCCGCTCGATGAGCGCCATCACAGACTCGGACTCGGCGATCTCCGGCGGGAGCGTACGGGATGTGCTGGCCGACACGAACAACCTCTCGGAACGATGGAAACGGCTTCCGACCCCGTCCAATGTGGATCGGAGCCGACGACCGCCGGTGGGGATGGACCGACGGCGCAGGGGCAACCGGGGAGTTGAACAGCGTCACGAACGCCGTCCTTATTCCCTCCTCGGCTATCACCTCTTAAGTCATCGCGCTTCCCTGAAGAGCGTTACGCCCAATCTGCGTGGCCCGAGTCACACCCCATAACGACCCATTCCCAGTCATATGACATGCAATCCTCCCAAGGTCCGCCGCCGGATCCGGTCGACATCCCGGATCCGGCGATCATGTGCGCCTCCGCCGCGTACGGCGTGCCCCGCCCGAGGGGTACGCGGGGCACGGGGGCCGCGCGGCGCCTACGGTCCGTACGCGGTCGTGTACGGGCCTTCAGTGCTCGCGGGGCGCGGGGACGACGTGGTCGACGGGCGTCCCGGAGCCCTGGCCGGCGGCCTCGCCGTGTGCGACGAGAAGCTGGCGCATCGCGGATTCGGCCGCCGTGGCGTCGCCGGAGCCGATGGCGTCGACGACCCTCATGTGCTGGCCCACGGACGTCTCGACCGGTCGCTCGCAGCCGCCGCTGGGGCCGCCGGAGACGTGCAGGGCGGCGGAGACGATGCCCGAGAGGTGCTCGAGCATGCGGTTGCCCGCGAGCTGCAGCAGCAGGGAGTGGAACTCGGCGTCGGCGCGGGAGAAGGTCATGACGTCGCCCTGGGCCGCGGAGTGGCCCATGATCTCGACCATGTCGGCGAGCCGCTGCTGGATGTCCTCCCGGCCGTGGCCGGCGGCGAGCCGGGCGGCCAGCGGCTCGATCGTCCAGCGCAGCTCACACAGCTCACGGCGCTGGTCGTCGCGCTGCGGCCCGTAGGCCCGCCACTCGATGATGTCGGGGTCGAGGAGGTTCCAGTCGCTGACCGGGCGCACTCGGGTGCCCACGTTGGGGCGGGCGCTGACGAGGCCCTTGGCCTCGAGGACGCGCAGCGACTCGCGGACGACGGTCCGGGAGACCTCGAAGCGCTGGCCGATCTCCTCGGGGACGAGCGGGCGGTCCGCGCCGAGATCGCCGGAGACGATCATCTGGCCGAGCTGCTGGACGAGTTGGCCGTGCAGGCCGCGGCCGCGACTGCCGGCGGCGCGGCGGCCGACCCGGCCGATGTCTGCTTCGGAGCCGTCCCAGACCTGCGAAACGCGTTCGGCACGCTCCGGACCGGCTGTGTTGTTGGCGCTCGCGGCGTTGGCGGCGGCATTGGCGTAGGGGTAGCGGTCAAGCTCGCCCGGGCCTGCAAGGCCGGTGTCGCCGGGGCGAGCCGCGGTCATCATGGTGTGCGCAAGGGTACTCACGCATCCTTTGTCGGCGACACCCTGAACACCCTTGAGGTCTTTGGTGAAAAGCACACGAAAGGGTGATCGCCCCCCATCTCCGAATTGACGCTTTATCGGAAGGAAACGCACTCTCCGTGGTGAGTTGTGAACAACAGGCATAACAACACCGCGTCAAAACAGGCGCCTTACTCGGTCAGAACGCGAAGCCGTATCATGCCGAGCATGCATCACCGCAGGCCAGAGCCGGTGAGCGCCAACGAGGTTGCGCAGTACGCAAGTTGGCTTACGAGCGACCTCGCGACCGATATACCTCGGTCGATTCCGGAGGGGTACTTGACGGCGGCCGAGTGACCAGTGCCCGACGCCCGACCCGGCCCGCATAGGGGCGAGGCACTCCACGGCGCCAACGCTGTTGCGGCGAACCGGAGTACGCAGGCAGCCGGGATCCAGATGTCGCAACGGTCATTGCAGCCAAGGGAAGTTGAAAGCGCCACTCACCCTGTGAGCAGGCAAGGCGCCACGGAGCGCCAAGAGGGCATCGCGGACGCAGGCCGGCACCGGCGCCGGACCAGACCGTGCGCGAGCCGACCGGGCGGGGCACCACGGGGCGCCGGGCATGGGCCGCTCTCGGCCGGAAGCCCCGCCCGGCCGTTGACTATCGGGGACGCTAAAGGACTCACCCAGCCAGGGTACTGTGATATGTCCTATTTTCTCGTAATTGCTCTTTCTTGGTGCTGTGTCGTGTCCCCGAGGGCGCACGCCGGCCCGGCGATGACGCGGGATGCGCCCCGGGCTCAGATCTCGGGGCGCAGCATGGGCGGGTTGAGCAGGGTCGCCCCGCCGGCCCGGAACAGCTGCGCGGGGCGGCCGCCCTGGCGTGTGGTGGTACCACCCGTGGGTACCAGGAACCCCGGCGTTCCCGTCACCTTGCGGTGGAAGTTGCGGGGGTCGAGCGCCACACCCCAGACCGCCTCGTAGACCCGGCGCAGTTCACCCACGGTGAACTCGGGCGGGCAGAAGGCCGTGGCGAGCGAGGAGTACTCGATCTTCGAGCGGGCGCGCTCCACACCGTCGGCGAGGATCCGGGCGTGGTCGAACGCGAGCGGCGCGGCCAGCTCGCCCTCGCGGGCGTGGGTCTCGTCCTGCTCCAGGAGGGTCTCCACCGGCGCCCAGCGCGCGCTGTGGGCATCTCCACCGGCCTTGGGGGCGGGCAGGTCGGGGGCGAGGACCAGGTGGGCGACGCTGACGACCCGCATCCGGGGGTCGCGCTTGGGATCGCCGTAGGTGGCGAGCTGTTCGAGGTGCGCGCCGTAGGCGGGCGACGCGTCGGCCGGGGACTGGGCGTGCAGACCGGTCTCCTCGGCGAGTTCCCGGGCTGCCGCGTCCTCGAGGTCCTCATCGGCCCGGACGAATCCGCCGGGCAGGGCCCAGCGGCCCTGGAACGGCGGCTCACCGCGGCGGACGGCCAGCGCGCACAGGGCGTGGCGGCGCACGGTGAGCACGACCAGGTCGACGGTGACAGCGAAGGGCGGGAAGGCCGACGGGTCGTAGGGAGGCATGGCGTGATCATAGTCGTCCGCCTGACGATAAACAGGCCCACGAGTCAGCTCACGTGCCCAGTTGCAGGCCCTCCGCTGCCTCCTCGACCATCCCCATGCCGAGCCTGCTGATCCGCAGGGCGAACGGCTGCTCCGCGACCCTCAGGTCGGTGAGCTCCATCGCGCCGAGGGGGGCGGTGCTCAGCGGCCGCAGGGACACCGTTCCGGCCGGGACGTCCGGGCGCAGGCCGGCGAGCGTGATCAGTATCTGCACCGCGCCGGCCGCCGCAACGGCCGCCGGACGGCAGGCCGCCGGGTGCGGGACGGGCGCGCCGTCGGCGGTGCGCTGCTCCCCCGCGTACATCTCGGGAAGGCGGTGTCCGAAGCTGTCAGCGGCGTCGAGGACGCCCTTGGTCAGGGCGCCCGCTGCCCGTTCGTGACCGGCCGCGGCCAGGCCGGCGGCGGCGATCGCGGTCTCCTGGACGCGCACCGCGCCGCTGCGGTGGCCGAACGGGTTGTAGCCGCTCTCCTTGGCACCCAGCCCGCGCAGGCCCCACCCGGAGTCCATGGCGGGGCCGCCGAGCAGTCTGGCCAGTTGGTCGGTCTGTGCCGCGTCCAGCAGGCCGGGGGCAAGGGTGCCGCCGCCGAGAAGGCCGGCGTCGAGGAGGTGGGCGGTGGTGGAGGAGAGATGGGGGACGGGCCGTCCGTCGGCGGTGAGCAGGGCCGCGGGGCGGCCGCCCATGCGGTCCTCGTACCAGAAGTCCGAACGGAAGCGGGAGCGCAGGTCCGCTGCCCACTCCCGCAGCGCTGCCGCGTCGGACGATCCGTACGCCTGCAGGAGATCGGCGCCCAGCAGGGCGGCGCGGTGGGCGTGGGCCTGGGTCTCACAGCGGTACGGCCCGTCCGGAGCGGGGTCGGGAACATAGCCGCCGCGGCCGCCGCGCGGTGGGTCGGTCACGATGCGCAGCCAGCGCAGACAGCGCTCCGCCGCGGGCATCAGCCGCTCGGTCTCCCGCTCGGGCAGGCCCCAACGACGCGCCTCGGCGAGAACGGTGGGGAACAGCAAGGTGGCTTCGATGCCCGTGCAGCTCGGCGGGGCATGTGGTCCGGCGTCCCGGAGGGCACCGGGAATTCGTCCGAAATCCGCCCCTGGAGCGGCGTGTTGGCTACGGGCGAGCGCACGCAGCGTGCCCGCGGCAAGCCGGGTGCCGAGCGGCAGCAGCATCCGCGCGGCCCACAGCGCCTCGGCCGGTGCGAGGCCACAGCGCCAGGGGAACCCGCCTGCGACATACACGTCCGTGGGTGCGATCGGGTCGCGCATCGTCAAGCCGTGCAGATCACCGAGGCTGCCTGCCATCAGAGCGTCGGCGCGATGGTCGTCGCATTTCAGCCGGGCGGCTGCCCAGGGGGGCGGCGGCCGGTCACCGCGCTTGTGCGGCGCGAGCGTTCCACGGCGGGGTCCGGGGATACGGACGCCCCCGGCGCGCCGGCTGCCGGGAGGACCGGCGCCGGGTCCGCCGCGGGCGTGCTCCAGCCCGGCGTGCAGTTCGATGGTGCGGCTGCCGCCGGGCGGCAGGCTCAGCTCCCAGCGCAGCAACCCCGCCGAGGCAAGGGCGTCCTCGGGCGTAGGTGTCGCGGTCACCACCGCATGCACCCCGGGCCCCGACCAACGGAGCCCTGAGCCATGGACCGCGGCCCGCAGTGCAGGGCCCGGAAGGCCGACGGCGGCGGCTCCGAGCTCCGCGAGGTCCGTGCCGAGCCGGATCTCGACGGGCAGCCGCACCGGCCGGGCCGCGCTGCTGCGGAAGGTGATCCGCTCGGTGCCGTCGGCGTAGCGCAGCCGCTCCATGTGGATCTCCGGGTCCGGCCCACGCTCGCCGGTCCTGCGGACCGTCCCGATGAACCGGGCGCGGTCCGCGCCGGTCAGCCTCCCCTGGACCACGAGCGGTTCGCCGCCCGCGGCCCGCAGTTCGCAGTGGGACAGGACCCGCCGGCCGTCGCGGTAGAAGCCCTCCAGGCCGTGGCCGGTCAGCTGGCCCGAGCCGGGGGACACCGCGAGTGCGGGGAGGGCCACGCAGACCAGTGAGGAGTGGACGGGTTGGGGTTGCGGGGTACGGGGCGGCGCCGGACGCCGCTCTGCGGATGGCCGGCGGACCGGCTGGGTGAGGGGGACGATGCCTGGCACGCTCTGCGCTCCCTGGTGGGGTCGGGGATCCGTACGGCCTGCTCCAAATAGGTGAACGGTCCGGCCGGTGCCCAGGTCACGCCGGTCACATGGCGCCGATGCGATCATCGCCTGCTCCGGTCGTCGTCCCGGCGCGCGCGGCGCCTGCCGCGCCCGTCGGTCGTACGCGTGCCCGGGCCGGTGCCGCCGCGTGGTCCCCGGGGACGGCCGGCGGGTCCGGAGCGTGCCGGGCCCGATCGCCGCGCGTGCTGCGACGCTTCTTCGGCGGCGGACGCCGGCTCAGCGGGAGAAGCGGACTCGGCGGAAGGCTCGGCACTACCGGTGCCGGCCACGGCCTCCCGGTGCTGCTCGCGCAGGCAGCGGCGCAACGGCTCCGCATCGAGGCCCTCGTTGATCGCGCGGTGCAGTAGCTGTGCGAAGAGGCAATCGGGGTCGAGGGACAGGGCGCAGCTGAGGGCGACCCGCGCCGACGGGCCGTCCTCCGTGGACCAGCAAACCCATCCGGCGAGGGTCAGCGGGGCCACCGCGTGTTCCATGTAGCCGCCGGCGCAGCGGCGGGCGAGGGCACGCCAGAGCCGGAGGGCCGGCGCGGCGACGGGGCCGTCCATCCACTCGGCCGCTCGGTCGCGGGTGACCCGGTCCTGGAGGCCGAGGATGAGATCGGCGGCCTCGGCGTCGGTGATCAGCGCGTCGTCGCAGGCGTCGCGGGCCCGGTTGCTGCCCGAGGGGGTGTCCTGGCGGAAGCGGTGGATCATGGCGGCGGCCAGGTCGAGGGTGTCCCTGCGGACGGCCACCGCACCGTCTGCCCGCAGCATGCGGGGGACGAGGACGCCGGCCGCCTTGTCGAGCGCCCTCTCCTGGTCGGCGGCGCGCGGCCCCTTACGGGGCGTCAGCCGGGCCTCCATCTCCTTGAGCGAGCCGCGCACGTGCATTCCCGCGTACGCGGCGGCCGCGGCCATCACGGATGTGCCCGGCATGACCATGGGCGTGCCGTCTGCGGGGCAGCACCGGAAGTCGGGGCAGCAGTAGGACCAGAAGCGGCCGTTGGAGATGCAGAGCGCTTCGAGGACGGGTACGTCGAGTGCGCCGCAGGCGGTGCGCAGCCGCTGGGCGAGCGGGCGGAGGCGGTCCTTGACGTCCTTGCCGCTCTCACCCGCCGCGGGCTCCTGGCAGAGGTAGACGATGATCGCCGCGGGCCGGGCGGCACGTTCCTGACCTGCTGAGATCAGGCAGTCTGCGAGCTGGTCGGCGGTGTCGGGCCACTGGGTGGCGTCCGTCGGGATGCCGAGCCGGACCCGGCCGCCGAAGCGTCCGCGCTCGCCGTGAAGCGCCACCATCACGATGGAGTCGTCCGGATAGAAGCCCATGAGATACGGCAGGGCGTCGGCGAGCTCGGCCGGTCCGCGCAGGGTGACCTGCGGTTCGGCAGGCTCGCTCCCGGTCCGGTCCGCGTCGGCGGCGCCGGCGGAGTGGGAAGGAGCGGCGGGCTGGGAGGAGTGGGTGGGGGTGGAGGAACTGGAGGAGGCGGTGGATTGCGCGGGGATGTCAGGGGCTTCGAAGGCGCGTGAGGTGGGTGAGGGAGGTGTCGAGTCCGCCGGGCGGTCTGAGGCGTTCGGGGAGTTCGCGGCCGGCGAGGCCGAGGGTGTCCCCGCGGGGTTGATGTCGGTGCTGTGCTTGTGCGGTTCGCTGTGCGGATTCATGGCTCGAAGATCCCGCGACCGGCCGCTGCTCCGCGACCCCTGTGGATAACTCGCGGGTGACGAGGTTATCCACAACTTCGAGTGCGGGTTGGCGCGTTGTCAGTGGCATCGGGTTGTATGGGGGATGGGCAGTGAAGGTCGGCGCGCCGCAGCCGATGCCGTCGTGTCCCGCCTCGTCGGGATCCCGGCTGCTAGGCCGGATGCGTGAGACCAGTGGCAGGCGGTCGAGGCATTGGTGGCCGATCGTCGGCGTGCACGACTCGCGCACGCGGCAGTTCGCCATCGCGTAGAAGGTGCTGGTGCACTTCATTGGGATGTGTGGATCCGTACACAGCCGGCCGCCGAGTCCCGGCGTCTACTCGAACGGTAGGGAGAGGATCTATTTCTGATGTGCCGCCAGATAACAAACCGCGTCGCTTGCCCCGTAGGCACACAGATGCCCGGTGACCCACACGGGCTCGACCCGGTTGGAACGCCTACCTAGCCCTGAACTCCGACGATAGCGCTCGGCCGACGCGGAGGCACTGACGCGGACTTTGCGGCTGGCGGACGGGCGGCAGCGGCTGCGCGATCGCGCGCACTCGATCCGGGGGGGGACGGTCGGCGGCGCCGGGCGGACGCGGTGGCGCTGGGAGCGAGGCCGGTGCTTGTGTGCCGATCACGCTAATCGGGTTGCATCGTTCTCGGATCCTTGGATACCGTCCCGATCACTTGGAATCGACGCGGAGGAGTGGCGAGCAGCCAGACGAACAACGAAGGACCTTGATCAGCACATCTGCTGACGACTGATCAATGGTTGAGAGGGCCGAGGAAGGCCGGAGTCGGACGAGATCCGACCACCCCATCTCCGCTGCTGAGAGCAGCAGCGTTCTTCATCGAGTTCGTTCTGCGTACTCCCCCATCGGGCGGTGCCCCCTGTCACGGCATCGCTCCTCGATTGCAAGGATCCTCCATGGCTTCCCGCTCACCCGAGCCTGCCGTCGACGCCGCTGCCTCTTCGGCCCCGTCCGCCCGGACCCACGTGGTTGTCCTGACCCTCATGGCGGCGGTCTTCCTCTCCCTGCTCGACTCCCAGATCGTCGCCACCGCACTGCCGCGCGTGGTGAGTGACCTGGGCGGACTCGACCAGTTCGCCTGGGTCACCACCGGCTATCTCATCGGTGGCAGCGCGTCCGTCCCCGTCTTCGGCAAGCTCGGCGACCTCTTCGGCCGCCAGCGCGTCTTCATGGCCTCCGTCGTCCTGTTCCTCGTCGGATCGGCCCTGTGCGGACTCGCCCAGACAATGGGCCAGCTGATCGCCTACCGCGTGGTCCAGGGGATCGGCAGCGGCGGCCTGTTCCTCTGCGTCCTCGCCCTCATCGGCGAGATGTTCTCCCCGCGTGAAGGCGCTCGCTACTACGGCTGGTTCTCCCTCACCTTCGGCGCCGCCTCGCTCGCCGGCCCCACCCTCGGCGGAGTGCTGACCGACCTCACCAGCTGGCGCTGGGTGTTCCTCGTCAACCTGCCCGTGGGTGCCGTGGTCCTGATCGTCGCCTCCTCGATGCTGCGGCTGCCCGTCCAGCGCAAGAAGGCCCCTATCGACTACGTCGGCGTCCTGCTCCTCGTCACCGCGATCGTCGCCCTGAACCTGCTCACCGGCTGGGCCGGCGTCAAGTACGCCTGGACCTCGCCCGTCATCCTCGCTCTCGCCACCGGATCGGTCCTCGTGGTGGCGCTGTTCGTCCGGTCGCAGCGCCGGGCGGTGGACCCCGTCATCCCGCTCCGGCTCTTCGCCGACCAGACCTTCACCCTCGTCGTCATCCTCAACTTCATCGCCGGCTTCGTCGGCCTGGGCATGGTCAACTACCTGGTCCTGTGGCTCCAGACCGTCCTCGGCCTCGATGCCCAAAAGTCCGGCTACACCCTCACCGCGATGATGCTCGGCGTGGTGCTGACCTCCTGGATCAGCACCAAGGTCGTCGCTCACACCGGTTCCTACCGGTGGTTCCCGGTGGTCAGCATGGCCGTGTTCGCCGTCGCCGCCGTGCTGTTCTCGACGGCCGGTCCCACGACGAGCATCGCCGTCGCCGTCGTGTACGTCCTGGTCTTCGGGATCGCCGGCGGGCTCAACTCCCAGGCCCTGAGCCTGGCCGCCCGCAACACCGCGAGCAGGCGGGACATCGGCGCCGTGCAGGGCACCGCCACCCTCATGCGGCAACTCGGCACGGGGCTCGGTGTCTCGTTCTTCGCCGCCCTGATGAACGCACGTCTGGGCACCGGACTCCGCGACCGCCTCGGCGGCGCGTCCGACGTGCACATCGACAAGGAAAGCTCGCTCTCGCCCGAGGTGATCGGGCGCCTTGCCCACCACGTCCGCCTGGAACTCGCCGGTGTCTACGCGGACTCGTTCCGTGCCGTCTTCTACGCGGTGGTCCCCCTCGCCCTCGCCGGGCTGGTGGCCGCGCTGTTCCTCAAGGACATCAAGCTCGCCGGCGGCCACGGCCACGGCGCATCCGGGCCCGAGCGGTCCGGCGACGGTGCCACGGACGGCTCCCCTTCCGTCGCCCGCCGCGCCTCCTGACTCTCCCACTCCACGAGTGGCCCTTGCGCACGGCGTCCGTCCGTGCCTCACATCCCAAGGAGATACCCGCATGATTCTGGTAACCGGAGCCACCGGCAACGTCGGCAGCGAACTCGTCATCCAGCTCGCCGCCCAGGGCGTGCCGGTGCGTGCCATGTCCCGCACACCCGAAAAGGCCGTCGTCCCCACGGGTGTCGAGGTCGTCGCCGGCGACTTCGACCAGCCCGAGACGCTCCCCGCGGCCCTGGCCGGCGTCGACCGGGTCTTCGTCTGCCCGCCGGGCTACGGCCCCCAGGGCCCGGTCCACGAGCGCGCCCTCATCGCCGCCGCCCGCAAGGCCGGCGTCGGCCACCTGGTCAAGCTCTCCACCAGCGGCGTCGGCTACGGTGCCACCGACCCGCTGACCTCCGGCCACCGCCAGGGCGAGCAGCTCATCCAGGAGTCCGGCCTGGAGTGGACCATCCTGCGCCCCGGCACCTTCATGGTCTACCTGTACGGATACGCCGACACCATCGGCAAGGAGCGGACCATGTACGTCACCGAGGGCGACCCGGTCTCCGCCATGGTCCACCCGCGGGACATCGCCTCCGTGGCCGCTCAAGTCCTCACCGCCTCCGGCCACCACGGCCAGGCATACACCCTCACCGGCGGTGAGGCTCTCAGCCCGCAGCGCCAGGGCGAGATCGTGGGCGAGGCCCTCGGCCAGGAGATCAAGGTGGTCGAGCGCACCCGGGCCGAGACTCAGGCGGAATTCGACCGCCTGGGCTGGGGCGGCCCGCGCCTCGAAGCCCTGCTGGAGCTCAAGCGGCAGTCCGCAGCCTGGGACTGGAAGATCTCCGACTCGGTCGAGAAGATCACCGCGAAGGCACCACTGAGCCTGCGCGACTGGGTCGACGAGAACATCCACCTCTTCGGCTGAGCAGCCCTGGGAAGCCGCCCTCGGCCGCGGCGATCCGGCCACCCGTGCCTGTGCGGCTCCCGTCCGGGCGCGGCGCGGGGAAGCTCAGCCTGCCGCCGCGAGAACCAGCGGCAGGACTCCTTCGCTGCCTGCACGGCGGAGCAGGCGGGCGGCGACCGCGAGTGTCCAGCCGGAGTCGGTGTAGTCGTCCACGAGCAGGGTGGGGCCGGGAGAGTGCGCCAGGGCGGCGGCCAGTTCCTCGGAGACGGTGAAGGCGCCGGAGAGCGCCCTGAGGCGTTGTGCGGAGTTGCTGCGGCGTGCCGTGTGGGCGCCGTCCGGGCCGGTGTACGTCAGGGTGCCCAGGAAGGGGAGGCGGCCGATGGCGGCGATTCCCTGGGCGAGCGAACCCACCAGTTGCGGTCGGGCCAAGGAGGGCACGGCGACGATGCCCACCGGCCGGGCGGCGGCGTCCGGGGCGTTCGACGCCCAACCGCCCGGAGAGCGCGCCCAGTCGGCGAGGACCTCGACCGCGGCCCGCAGGACATCGTCGGGAACCGGCCCGTCGGGCGCGTTCTCGGCCAGCAGCGGGCGCAGGCGGTTGCCCCAGCCGATGTCGGAGAGGCGTCCCAGGGCGCGCCCCGTGGAGCACTGCTCGGTGGCAGGGATACGGCCCTTGAGGTCGATGCCCAGTGCGGGCATGCCCGTCGGCCACATCCGGCGGGGCTCGACCTCCACCCCGGGGCGATCCAGTTCCTTCGTCGCCGCCGTCAGTGTCTCCGTCGAGACGGAGGAATCGGCCCAGGAGCCGGCGCAGTTGTCGCACCGGCCGCACGGAGCCGCCCCCTCGTCGTCCAGCTGCCGGCGCAGGAACTCCATCCGGCACTGGGACGTGCTCACGTAGTCGCGCATGGCCTGCTGCTCGGCGGCCCGCTGCCGGGCGACCCAGGCGTACCGCTCGGCGTCGTAGACCCACTCGGCTCCCGTGGCCGTCCAGCCGCCCTTCACCCGCTTCACCGCGCCGTCGACATCGAGCACCTTCAGCATGGTCTCCAGCCGGCTGCGCCGAAGCTCCACCGACGCCTCCAGGGCCGGCACGGACAGCGGCCGTCCCGCTTCGGTGAGGGCCGCCAGGGTCTGGCGGACCTGCGCCTCGGGCGGGAAGGCGGTATCGGCGAAGTAGCGCCAGATGGCCTCGTCCTCCTTGCCCGGCAGCAGCAGCACATCGGCATGGGCCACACCGCGGCCGGCGCGGCCGACCTGCTGGTAGTAGGCGATCGGCGAGGACGGCGAGCCGAGATGGAGCACGAAGCCCAGGTCCGGCTTGTCGAAGCCCATGCCCAGCGCGGACGTCGCCACCAGCGCCTTGACCCGGTTCGCCAGCAGGTCGGCCTCGGCCTGCAGCCGGTCGGCGTTCTCCGTGCGCCCCGTGTAGGAGGCCACCTGGAAGCCGCGCTGCCGTAGGTAGGCGGTGGCCTCCTCTGCGGCGGCGACCGTCAGCGTGTAGATGATCCCGGAGCCCGGCAGCTCGTCCAGATGCTCGGCGAGCCAGGCCAGGCGGTGCGCGGCGTCCGGCAGCCGGACCACTCCCAGCCTCAGGCTCTCCCGTTCCAGCGGGCCGCGCAGCACCAGGGCCTCGCCGGCGCCGGTGCCCAACTGCTCGGCCACGTCGGCGGTGACCCGTGCGTTGGCGGTCGCGGTGGTGGCCAGCACCGGCACGCCGGGGGCGAGGTCGGCGAGCATCGCCCGCAGCCGGCGGTAGTCCGGGCGGAAGTCGTGGCCCCAGTCGGAGATGCAGTGTGCCTCGTCGACCACCAGCAGACCGGTCGTGGCCGCGAGCTTGGGCAGCATCTGCTCGCGGAAATCCACCGAATTGAGACGTTCCGGACTTACGAGGAGGACGTCGGTCTCGCCGCGCTCGACCTCCTCGTGGATGGAGTCCCACTCCTCGGGGTTGGCCGAGTTGATGGTGCGCGCCCGGATACCGGCCCGCGCCGCCGACTCGACCTGGTTGCGCATCAGCGCCAGCAGCGGCGAGACGATCACCGTGGGGCCGGAGCCGCGCCGGCGCAGCAGAGCGGTGGCGACGAAGTACACCGCCGACTTGCCCCAGCCGGTGCGCTGCACCACCAGGGCGCGCCGGCGCTCCTGCACCAGAGCCGCCACCGCCTGCCACTGGTCCTCCCGCAACCGCGCCGAACCCCCCGGGTCGCCGACGAGCTCGGCGAGGATGGTGTCGGCTTCGGTGCGCAGCTCCGTTTCGTCCATGCCCCCATGCAACCCGATGCCACTGACAATCAGCCACCTCACCGCGCGTGACAGGTGGCTCGCGAACGGTCAACAAGCCACGCACCGATCGAGGATGACCGGATTCCGGCGCTTGATGGGCCGGCCGCGACCGGCAGACCCGGCGGCTCTCCCCCGGCACCGGCCGGAAGCCTGCCCCCAGGTTGGCCGAGTGCTGCCCAGACCGGCGGCGAAGGGGGCGTTTGCGCTGGTCCTCGCCCTAAAGGGGTGGTGGCAGTGCGGCGCGGGTCGGCGCGAGCGCACACAGACATTTGCGATGTACCGGGGGATTCCGGGACGCGTGCGGGAATTGCTCGTTGCCCGCATGCCTGTACGACCGCAAGAATTGGAGGTGCTTCCCCGTACCGGCCGTCCGTGCTCAGGCAGGGCCGTGCCCTGGGTGCACAGGCGCACCCGGTCATGCCCTACGCGCTGACGCGTAGACGAAGGGAGGAACGTGACCTTCGGCTTCGCCCCGCCCCCGCATACGCCCCCGCCCACGTCCGCCGACTCAGCCGCCCGACTGGGCCGGATGCTGGAGCCCGCCGAATGGGCCTCCGCCGGTATCCCGTTGCTGCGCAACCCCCGTGAGGTCGTCACGAGCCTGCACGAGCGTCATCGCCCGGGGCCGTCGACGGCCATCGTGGCGGTGCTCGACCCGCAGGAGCGGGTGGCGGCCAGCGCATCCTTCACCGAGCCCGCCGCCGCTCCCGACGGCTGGGAGTTCCGCAATGCGCTGCTGACGCATCTGCGCCGGGTCATCCCGCACGACCTGCGGCTGCGCTCCCCGGTCCGTACGGCGGTGCTGCTCTACTGCCGTGAGGGCGAGCCCCGTTGGACGGAGACCGACGGGGCGTGGATGTGGGGTCTGCGCGATGCCTGCACCCTGCACGGGCTGCGCTGCGGCGCGTACATCACGCTGACGTCCGACCGCTGGCAGGTGCTGGGCGAGGGCCGCGGCGGGCGCCGCCCCGGCAGGCCCGCCACGGACAAGCCGGCCACGCCCGCACGACACGTGGGGCAGGGCCGGATACCCGCGCCCCGGACGACGGCGGCACGCTCGGACACTCCCCGTATGGCCGCCCCGGCCGCCCCGAGCCGGTCGGCCCCGCGCAGCACCGGCGGCGGCGCCCTGGAAGCCCATCGGCATACGGCGGCGCGCTGATCGCACCGGGAACGCGCCGAGCGCCCTCGGGCACCGGGGCAGGCCGGCCGCTGGGCGGCCCGGCCGTACCGCCCTCCCGGGTGCTCAGCGCCGCGGCGGGCGGCATCCGGGAAACGCGGGCGAGCCCGACGGCACTGGGGCCGACGGGCTGCTTCCGGCGAACGGGGTCAGGCGTTCGCGCCGAGAACGGCGTTGATCCGCTGCGGGTCCCCGCAGACGATCAGCAGCGTTCCGGCGCGGGCCATCGCGGCGGGCAGGGCCCGTGCGGTGACCTCGTCCGTGCCGCCGTTGACGGCGACGACCACGACGGGCCGGCCGGTGGCGCGTTCGGCGCCGGCGTCCGCGTAGAACACATCGTCCGCGGCGTCGTGTTGGGCCCAGTAGGACGCCTCGCCGAAGGACAGTTCGTGTGCGGCCCACGGGTGGGTTTCGCCGGTGGTCAGCACCAGGATCTCGGCCGGCGCACGCCCGGAGTCCAGCAGCAGGTCGACGGCCTCGTCGGCGGCGTCGATGGCGCCGTCGGCGGGTGCCGGGATCAGCTGGAGCTGGGCTCCCGCGGTGCCGGTCTCGCCGGCCGGGGGCTGCGCGGAGCCGGTGCGCTGCGCCGGCGGAGCGGCGGCGGGCCCACGCGGCGGGGCAGCGGGTCCGGGCTTGCCCGGACGGGCACTGGCCGCGGGGGCTCCGCGCGGAGGCGCGGGGCGGGGGCCGGGACCAGGGACAGGACGGGGGGTCGACGCGGTGCGGCCGGCGGCCGGAGTTGCGCGGGGACCCGGGACACTCTCGTGAATCTGAGGCTCCTCGGGGATGAGAGGCATAAGACGATGTCTATCAAACGTACGTGCGGGACACGTCATCGGGTACCGAATTGATGCCCGCACCGCTCAGAAATCGAAGCCGAGTTGGCCACCGGCTTTCAGAGCGGCTGCTTCGGGGGTGACGCGCACCTTCTTCAGATGCCGCCACCGGGGCAGTGCGTCCATGTAGGACCACGACAGTCGGTGGTGCGGCGTGGGACCGTACTCCTCCAGGGCGATGCGATGGGTCGGCGAGGGGTAGCCGGCGTTGGCCCCGAAGTCGAAGTCGGCGTATTCCAGGCCGAGTTCGGCCATCATCGCATCGCGTCGCACCTTGGCGATCACGGACGCGGCGGCGACCGCGATGCAGGACTGGTCGCCCTTGATGACCGTACGGACCCGCCATGGGGCACCCAGGTAGTCGTGCTTTCCGTCGAGGATGACCGCGTCCGGCCGGACCGGCAGCGCGTCCAGGGCGCGTACGGCCGCGAGGCGCAGGGCGGCGGTCATGCCGAGGTCGTCGATCTCCTCCGGCGAGGAGTGCCCCAGGGCGTACGACGTGACCCATTCGCCGAGCACATCGCACAGTTCCGTGCGGCGCTTGGGGGTCAGCAGCTTGGAATCGGTGAGTCCGTCGGGCGGTCGGCGCAGACCGGTGACGGCTGCGCAGACGCTGACCGGGCCGGCCCAGGCTCCGCGTCCGACCTCGTCGATCCCTACAACGATCTTGGCGCCCGTCGTGGCGCGCAATGATCGCTCAACGGTATGGGTGGGGGGCTCGTACGGCATGGCGCCAGCAAGATTACGCCTATTCGGCCCAGCAGTCCGCATCGGCTTCGCGCCTGGGGACGAACGAGGGGTGCGGTGGTTCCAGCGGGGTCGGCCGGTGTCGCTACCGACGGGTATCCGCAGGGGCGCACGGAGGGGCGGGGAGTGCGCCGAAGGCCGCGGTCGCCTCGCCCCACGCGCGGCCGGGCGGGGGTGAAGTCGCCGTGGGCCGCCGCCCGTTGGCGGCATGGGCGCATACGGGTGCGGAGGCGGACGATCATCCCGCCCGGGGCGGTGCACGCGGTGGTGCGGGTGTGGTCAGCCGGCGGCGGGAGTCCAGGCCGGGAGCGGCTCGGTGCCGGCCAGCCATGCCTGGGGCGGGGCGCCGACGCGGCCGGCGGAGACGATGCCGCCGACGATGGCGCAGGTGGTGTCGACGTCGCCGCCGGCCTGCGCGGTGGTCCAAAACGCCCGCTCGTAGTTACCGAGGTGCCGGGCGGCCGCCCAGAGGGCGAAGGGCACGGTGTCGTGGGCGCTGGTGCGCCGGCCGCACCCCAGGACGGCGGCGACGGTGCCGGAGTCGGCGTAGTCGAGCATGTCGCGGGCCCGGCGCAGCCCGGCCTGTACGGCGCTGCGCGGGATCAGCTCCAGTACGCCGTCGAGCAGCTGCTCGGGGCCGGTCTCGCGGGTCGGGTCGGCCACCAGGGCGGCCGCGGCGGCGACGGCCATGGCGCCGACGACGGCCTCGCGGTGCTGGTGGGTGGTGTAGGCGGAGATCTCCGCCTGGTGCGTGGCCTGCTCGGGGTCGTCGGCGTACCAGGCGCCGAGGGGAGCGATCCGCATGGCGGCGCCGTTGCCCCAGGAGCCCTGGCCGTTGAAGAGCCCGGAGGCCAGCTCCCGCCAGTCGCCGCCCTCGCGGATCAGCCGGAGCATGCGGTTGACGGCCGGGCCGTAGCCGCGGTCGAAGTCGTGGTGCTCGGCGAAGGAGCGGGCCAGGGCGTCCTGGTCGATCCGGCCGTGGCGGGTGAGCACGGCCAGGACGGAGCAGGCCATCTCGGTGTCGTCGGTCCACTGCCAGGGGGCGGGCGGCAGCTCGCGGCGCTTGAGGGCGGGGTAGTGGGCGGGGACGAAGAACTGGGATCCGAGGGCATCGCCCACGGACAGTCCGCGCAGGCTCGCCAGAGCCCGCTCGAAGCGGTCGGCGTCACGGTGGTCGGCGGTCATCGGTGTGCACTCTAACCGGTGACGCCGTAAGGCTCGGGTTCACACCAGCGCTCGAAGGGCCGGTCGAGGGTGTAGCGGCCGTTCGGGCCGAGCAGCAGGGTGCGCCACTCCGCGTTGCCCGGGTTGGACAGCGACTCGAACTCGGCCACCGTCCAGTGGAACCAGCGCATGCAGAACAGCCGCATGGTCAGGCCGTGGGTGACGATCAGGACGTTGGGCGGGTGGTGGGGGTCCTCGAAGCTGCGCCACAGGCTCTCCAGGAACGCGCCGACGCGGTCGTAGACGTCCGCGCCGGACTCGCCCTGGGCGAAGCGGTAGAAGAAGTGGCCGTAGGCGTCGCGGTAGGCCTTCTGCAGCCGTACGTCGTCGCGGTCCTGCCAGTTGCCCCAGTCCTGCTCGCGGAGTCGGGGCTCCTCCCGGACCCGGATCCTGGTGGGGTCCAGGGCGAGCGCCCGGAAGGTCTGGTGGGTGCGGCGGTAGGGCGAGACATAGGCGGAGATCCGCTCCTCGCCGAACATCTCCCGCAGCGGGCCGCCGGCCTGCTCGGCCTGCCGCCGCCCGGCCTCCGTGAGAGCGAGGGCATGATCGGGTTCCCGCTCGTACACGGTGTCGTCGACGTTTCCCTCCGACTCGCCATGGCGGAGGAGCACGATGCGTCGGGGCCGAGCCATGCCGCCAGCCTAAGGCGCCTGCCCTGTACATGTCGCACGCTGCCGCGGCGGGCCCCGTCAGCAGGCGACGAGGGCCGGGCGGCCGTCCCGTATCTCGTAGGGGCGGCCGCCGAAGCGACGGCGGAGCAGGCGGTCGTGGGAGACCACGACCAGGGCGCCGGGCCATGCCGCCAGTGCCGCTTCGAGCTCTTCCACGAGGCCGAGGGCCAGGTGGTTGGTCGGCTCGTCGAGCAGCAGCAGATCGGCCGGGCGGGCCAGCAGCCGGGCCAGGGCGAGCCGGCGCCGCTGGCCGGCCGAGAGCGCCCCGACGGGCACCTGGAGGTCGCGTTCGCGGAACAGCCCGAACGAGAGCAGCAGCGCGGTCAGCTCCTCGGCGTCCCCGCTCAGGCCGCGGCGAAACGCCGCCTGGAGGGGCTCGGCCGGGCGGGAGACCGGTATTTCCTGGGCGAGGAAGCCGATCCGCCCTCGGCGCAGCACCGTGCCGCTGTCGGGTGCGGTGACACCGGCCAGGACCCGTAGCAGCGTGCTCTTGCCCGCGCCGTTCGCACCGTGGATCAGCAGGCGTTCACCGGCGGCGACGGTGAGGGAGTCCACCGCCAGCCGATCCCCCACCCGCACGCCGTCGAGGCGGACGAGGGTGCCCTCGGCCTCGCCGAGGCCGGGCGCCGCCCGGAAGCGGAGGGGTTCGGGCGGTCGGGGGACGGGGTCCTCCCGGAGCCTGCGCAGCCGTTCCCGGGCGTTGCGCACTCTGCTGGACACGGACGCCTGGACGCGGCCCTTGTCCCGGTCGTACGCCATCTTGTTGCCGTCCTTGATGGGCCGGCCCTGGGCGACGACGCGGGCCGCGCCCGCCGCGAAGTCGGTGAGCTGGGTGATCTGTTCACACCACTGGGCGTACCTCTGCTCCCAGTGGTGGCGGGCGGCGGCTCGGGCGGCGACGAAGGCGTCGTAGCCACTGCCGTGGCGGACGACGCTCCGGCGGTCCGCGTCGACCTCGACGATCTCCGTCGCGATCCGCTGGAGGAAGAGCCGGTCGTGGGAGACGGCCAGGACCGTGCCGCGGTGGGCGAGCAGGGCGCCTTCGAGCCAGTCGAGGGCCGCGGCGTCGAGGTGGTTGGTCGGCTCGTCGAGGAGCATGACCTCGGGTGCCGCGGCGATCAGGCAGGCGAGCCCGAGCCGGGCCTGTTCGCCCCCGGAGAGGCTGCCCAGCAGTCGGTCGTGCCCCAGGCGCTCCAGCCCCAGGGCGTGGATCGCCTTGTCGACACGGGCGTCTGCTTCATAGCCGCCGCGCAGCTCGAAGAGGGTGAGCAGATCGCCGTACTCCGTCAGCCCGTCCGGGGCGGCATCGCCGAGCTCGCGCTCCAGCGTCCTGAGCCGCCGCTCCATGGCCCTGAGGTCCGCCAGGGCGGCGTCGATCGCGTCCTGGACGGTGTGGTCCGGCGGGAGGTCCGGGGTCTGGCCGAGGTAGCCGATACCGCCGTCGGCGCTGCGCACCACATGACCTTCGTCGGGCTGCTCGGCGCCCGCGATGATGCGCAGCAGCGTCGACTTCCCCGCGCCGTTCTCCCCCACGATCCCCACGCGCTCACCGGGACGGATGGACAGTGAGACGCCGTCGAGCAGCAGTCGGTCGGCGTAGGACTTGGTGATGTCGTGCAGTGAGATCTGTGTGGGCACGCGACCCTCCCCCCAATAAATGCAACCGATGTTGCATTACGATGAGGATGACACACGCGAACCCACTAACGCAACCGGAGTTGCAATTGACTGGCGACAAGGCGGACTCGGCTGCGGCGAAGCCCAGGACACCGACCGAGGAGACGCCCGCGAAGGCGTCCGGCGGCAGCGCGCCCACCCCCGGCACCCGGCGCCCCGGCGGCCGCACCGCCCGCACCCGCGCCGCCGTCCGTGACGCCGTGCTGGCCGGCCTCGGCGAGCACGGCTACCCGGGCCTGACCGTCGAGTACGTCGCCGAGCACTCCGGCGTGCACAAGACCACGCTCTACCGCCGCTGGAAGGACGTCGAGGGCCTGGTGTCGGACGCCCTGGCCCTGGCGGGCGAGGACAGCTGGATCCCGCCGGACACCGGCTCCCTGGAGGGCGATCTGCGCGCCCTCGCCCGAGAAGTCGTCGCCTCCTTCGCCGACCCGGCGGTGTCGGCGTCGGGCTCCGCGATGATCGCCGCCGCCTTCCAGTCGGAGCGGGCGGCCGAGGCCCTGCGCGGGTACTACGCCGAGCGGTTCGCGCGGTGCGAGGCCATCGTCGAACGGGCGGTGCACCGCGGGGAGTTGCCGGAACCCACGGACGCCCGCCCCGGCGCCCCGGAGGGCGGCGCCATCGACGCCGGCGCACTCGTCCGGTCCGTCTCCGCGCCGCTCTTCTTCCGGCTGTTCATCACCCGTGAGCCGGTCGACGACACGCTCGCCGACCAGGCCGTCGCGGCAACACTGGCCGCCGCCCGCGCCGGGGCCTTCACCGCCGGAGGCACGGTCGCAGGCACCCCGGGCGCGGCCCCCTGAGCGCGCCCGGCGCCCCGTATGCGCCCGTCACACCGTCCACGACGGTTCGAGCTGCACCACGTCTCCGGCGATCGCCCGGACATCCGCGCCTATCTGGGCCCGCAGCGCCAGCCGCTCGACCCGTTCGGGCCGGTACTTGCCCCGCTCGGCCGCCGACTGCCACATCGACAGGACCAGGAACTCCTCCCCCGGAGCCCGCCCCAGCATCCCTCGCAGCATTCCCGGTGAACCCGCCATCGCCGGGTTCCAGACCTTCTCCTGCATCAGCATGAAGTGATCCACCCGGTCCTCGCGCACCTGGCAGTGCGCCAGCCGCAGCACGTCCACATCGGCGAAGACCGGGCGGAAGCCCACCTTCACGTCAAACTCGTGCTCGAACAGCCGCACTTGGGCGTCCTTGTACGTGCCGACCTGGGCGGCCGCAAGGCGGTCGTGCGAGCGCGCCATGAAGGAGTCGTAGAACGCCCGGCTCTCCCAGAAAGCGACCAGATGCGCAACGCCGGGCCGCCCCCGGCTCCACCCCCCGCCCTGCCCTCGGAACCCCGGCTCACCCAGCAGCCCCGCCCATTTCCGCTGCCCCCGCTCGAACCCTCGACGGTCCACGACGGTGAGGCGAATCCACTTGACCAGCACCGCGCCATCGTACGGCCCGGGAGCGAATCCGGATCACTGCCCGTCACACTCCGACCACCCCGAATTTCCTTACGGACGCGGGGCGCTGGATAGAGGGATGCCGAGCCACCGCTCCACCTCTCCGGCCGTCTCCAAGCACGGGTCCTCCCGATAGGCACGCGATCGTCTGCCCGCCGTTCGGAAGCCCGTCCACCACCCCGGTGGGCACGGCCACCGGGGGCATGCCGACGGACCGAGGCCGGGTCCCGCTGGCCTTCGTGGCGCAGGCAGCCGCGAGTCCGTCGCTGGCCGAAATCCTTCGCACCAACTACACCGGCCTTCCTGCGGTGTTCACCCGGTCGATCTCCGAGACCTGCCCTACCCCCGCCCCTGGCCGGGCGGCCCACACCCTCCTCGCCCTCGCCGACGGCCCGCGCCGCCCACGTCCTGATCGGCCGTCTCTCCCCCGCCGAGGGGCTGGACCTCCTCGACGGCCACCCCACCGGCCTCTGGGGCACGAGCGCCACCTGAACGGATCGGCGCCCCATGGGCCGGAGGGGCACTTTCCAGCCAGCGCCATGGCCCTCAATCCGCTTCTGACCAGGGACAGTTCAGCCACCCCGGGAGCACGGGGCGTGGCACGATGGTCAGCCAAGGGGAAGCCCTGGGGGTGTCCGCGAGGCCGCGTGGGTCGAGCCGCGCCCCCGGGAGATGACGGAAGGGAAGCCCGGTGAGCACGCTCAACAAAGGGATCGAGAAGGTCGAGGTAACGCTCAAGTGGGACCCCAGCCCCATGGGCACGCCGGACAATGACCTCGACATCATCGCGGCGACCTACTCCACCGACGCCCCACATGGCGACCCCGCCTATCTGGTGGCCTTCGGCAGCCGGTCGCCCGATGGGACCATCACCCTCAACCGGGACAGCCGGACCGGCCAGGGGTTCGGCTTCGACGAGATCATGACGCTGGAACTGAACCGGCTGTCCGACGCCTACAGCCGCGTGGTCGTCGGAGTGGTCATCCAGCAGGACGGGAGCCGCAAGGCGTTCGGCGACATACAGAACACCGAGGCGCTGATCCGCGAGGGGTACACCGAACTGGCGTCGTACGACTTCGCCGAGGTCGCGCGGTCCA
Organism: Streptomyces sp. NPDC026575; assembly: GCF_055567415.1. NCBI lineage: Bacteria > Bacillati > Actinomycetota > Actinomycetes > Kitasatosporales > Streptomycetaceae > Streptomyces > Streptomyces sp. NPDC026575. The sequence continues at coordinate 76,494 of NZ_JBVHQM010000028.1, read as the reverse complement.
CCGCGGCGAAGGTCGCCGAGTTCACCCGGGACGAGGCGGGCAACTGGCGGTTCCACTCCGCGCTCCAGGGCTTCGACGCCGACCCGGACACCTTCGCCGGGCTGATGGGGCGCTGACCGCGCCCCCCGCGCTCACGCAAGCGGCGATTCGGCACCAGACCGGCAGTGCTCCACCGAGGAGGCGGCCGGACATCGGCACGAGAGGGGTGCGGCGGTCGGCCGCCTCTCTCCCCCGCCCCTCCGTCATCCCCCCGCCCTCTTACGGCGGCGATGCGCCGCGACCCGTTCCCGGGAGGCGCATGCGGTGGAGCAGTAACGGCGGGCGCTCCCGGGGCCGGTGCCCAGATAGAGCGTGCCGCATCGGGCGGCCGCGCACTCGCCCCAGGGGGCCCGACCGTATTCGGTGAGCACCTGGGCCAGCACCAGGGCACTTGAGGCAAGGAACCACTCGGCCCAGCCCGCCTCCTCGCCCCGGTCGATATGCAGATGCCAGGGGTGCCCTCCGTGCCGGGAGAGGTGCGGGCGGGCGCCGCACTCGGCCAGCAGCGCGTTGATGGCGTGGGCGGCCCGGTCGGTGTCGGACTCGGTGAGGAGGGCGGCCAGTCGGGCCGCTGCCGCCCTCAGGCCCTCGGCGTCGCGCCCGGAGAACTCCCGCTCGGTGAGATCATCCGGGCTCTCCCCGTGGCGCGCGAGCAGTTCGGCCAGCGCCTCCCGGGAGAGGTCCGGTTCCGCTCGGACCGCGTTGACGAGGTCCATCAGCCGCTCGGCGGGCCGGAAGCCCTGCCGCAACGTCACGTCACCCTTCACGGCTACCCCATTCCCGTGGCTCGTTTCCGAGGCTCCATTCTCCTTCCTGCGAGCCCGCCTACCCTCACCCTGTAACGTCTTACGACTATAAGCCGTTACACTCGCCGCCGCGCCATCCCGTCGCACGCCGTCCACTGGAGATGCGCATGTCCCAGCGCTCCGCCCCCTCAGCCTCGCGATCAGGACTCCCGCTCTATCTGGCCATCGCCTTCCTCGCCCGCGTTGCGGACGAAGGGACGTCCGTGGCGGTGGCCCTGATGGCGCTGCAACGCGCCGGAAGCGCGTCCCAGGGCGCGTTCGTCCTCACCGCCTGGATGGCGCCGCATGTCGTCGCCGCCCCCTTGGTGGGTGCCCTCGTCACCCGGGCCCGGCGCCCCCGGCTGTGCTACCTCGGCGCGCTGGGCGGCTTCGCCGCGGCCGTCGCCGCGCTGTCGTTGCTCGTCGGGCGCGCTCCCGCCCCGGTGACGCTCGCCGTCGCCCTGGCCGGTGGCGCCTGCGGGCCGGTCGTCTCCGGCGGGCTGTCCAGCCTGATCGCCGCGCTGCTGCCCGCGGGAGCAGGCCGGGACCGCGCCTACGCGCTCGACGCCGCGGCCTACAGCGCCGCGTCGGTGGCCGGTCCCGCGGCGGTCGGCGCGCTGGCCGCCGTGGCGTCCCCCGCCGCCGCGACGATGTTCCTCGGTGGTGCGGCGGCCGTCGCGGCCGTGCTGGCCACCGGTCTGCCGTACGGCCGGACCCGGCACGACACAGCAGCCGCGTCGGCCGGCACGCTCCGCGCCGACCTGGCGGCGGGGCTGCGGGCGGTGCGGCACCTCCGTGAACTGCGCGCGATCACCGCGGGAACCTCTCTGGCCTTCGTCGGAATCGGCGCCCTGCCCACCACCGCGGTGCTGCTCGCCGGCCACCGTGGCCACCCGGAAGCCGGCGGTGCCCTGATGACCGCGTTCGCCATCGGGGCGCTGCTCGGATCGCTGGCGGTGGCCAGGTGGCGGCCGCCCCTGCCGGATCAACGGCTCGTCACGCTCGCCCTGTGCGGCACCGGCCTCGCACTCGCCGCCGCAGCACTCATCACCTCGCCCACCGCCGAAGCCGCGCTGTTCGTCCTGGCGGGGCTGTGCGACGGTCCGCTGCTGACCGCGACCTTCCGCATCCGGGCGGCGCACGCCCCACCGGGCGCCCGGGCACAGGTCTTCACCCTGGGGGCGGGCCTCAAGATCACCGCGGCGGCCTGCGGGGCCGGCCTGGTCGGTGCGGCCGCGGCGGTGCCGCCGCCCCTGTTGCTGCTCGCCGTCGCCGCCGTCCAACTGGGCGCCGCGCTCCTCTACACGCTCGTCCGCCCGCGGACCGGCGCACCCGGCGGCTCCCCGGACACGGCGAAGGGGACCGGCACCAGGCCGGTCCCCTCCACAAGCCGCTGAGCCACCGCCGGCTCAGCGCGCGGGCCGCGCGGGAAACCCTCTCCCGCGCGGCCCGCTCACACTCAGCTGCAGCCGCTGGTCGAGCCGCAGCCCTCACACAGGTAGCAGCTGCCGGCCCGCTGCATCTTCGTGCCGCAGGAGAAGCACAGCGGTGCGTCGGCGTTGATGCCCAGCTGCATCTCGACCAGTTCGGCGTTGGTGTGCGCCTGCTTGGGAGCCGGGGCGGCCTCCTCGACGCTCTTCGCCACCGGGGCCGGGTCCAGCTGGCGCGGCGCCGACTGGGCCAGGCCCTCGACGTCGACCTCGTCGTCGGCCGGCTCGTACGAACCGGTCTCCAGGTGGCGGGTGCGCTCCTCGACGGAGTGGATGCCGAGCGCCGAGCGGGTCTCGAACGGCAGGAAGTCCAGCGCCAGGCGGCGGAAGATGTAGTCGACGATCGACTGGGCCATCCGCACGTCCGGGTCATCGGTCATACCGGCCGGCTCGAACCGCATGTTGGTGAACTTCGAGACGTAGGTCTCCAGCGGGACGCCGTACTGCAGGCCCACCGACACGGCGATGGAGAAGGCGTCCATCATGCCCGCGAGGGTCGACCCCTGCTTGGACATCTTCAGGAAGACCTCACCGAGACCGTCGTCCGGGTAGGAGTTGGCGGTCATGTAGCCCTCGGCGCCGCCGACCGTGAAGGAGGTGGTGATGCCGGGACGGCCCTTGGGGAGGCGCTTGCGGACCGGGCGGTACTCGACGACCTTCTTCTCGGCGACCGGCTCGACCTCGGCCTTCTTCTCCTCCTCCTTCTTCTTGGCGGAGAGCGGCTGGCCGACCTTGCAGTTGTCTCGGTAGATCGCCAGCGCCTTCAGGCCGAGCTTCCAGCCCTGGAAGTAGACGTCCTCGATCTCCTCGACGGTGGCCGACTCCGGGACGTTGACCGTCTTGGAGATCGCACCGGACAGGAAGGGCTGCGCCGCGGCCATCATGCGGACATGGCCCATCGGGGAGATGGCGCGCTCGCCCATGGCGCAGTCGAAGACCTCGTAGTGCGCGGGCTTCAGGCCGGGGGCGTCGACGACATTGCCGTGGTCGGCGATGTGGGCGACGATCGCCTCGACCTGCTCGGGCTGGTAGCCGAGCCGCTTGAGCGCCTTGGGGACCGTGTTGTTCACGATCTGCATGGAGCCGCCGCCGACCAGCTTCTTGAACTTGACCAGGGCCAGGTCCGGCTCGACGCCCGTGGTGTCGCAGTCCATCATCAGGCCGATGGTGCCGGTCGGCGCGAGCACGGAGGCCTGCGCGTTGCGGAAGCCGTTCTTCTCGCCCAGGCGCAGCACGTCCTGCCATGCCTCGGTCGCCGCGGCCCACACCGGGGTGTCCAGGTCGTCCATGCGCACCGCGGTGCCGTTGGCGTCGGAGTGCTGCTTCATGACGCGCTTGTGGGCGTCGGCGTTGCGGGCGTAGCCGTCGTACGGGCCGACGACCGCGGCCAGTTCGGCGGAGCGCTTGTACGAGGTGCCGGTCATCAGGGAGGTGATGGCACCGGCCAGCGCGCGGCCGCCGTCGGAGTCGTAGGCGTGGCCGGTGGCCATCAGCAGGGCGCCGAGGTTGGCGTAGCCGATGCCCAGCTGGCGGTAGGCCCGGGTGGTCTCGCCGATCTTCTCGGTGGGGAAGTCGGCGAAGCAGATGGAGATGTCCATCGCGGTGATGACCAGCTCGACGACCTTGGCGAAGCGCTCGGCGTCGAAGGACTGGTTGCCCAGGTCGTCGTCGCGCAGGAACTTCAGGAGGTTGAGCGAGGCGAGGTTGCACGAGGAGTTGTCCAGGTGCATGTACTCGCTGCAGGGGTTGGACGCGGTGATGCGGCCGGTCTCCGGCGAGGTGTGCCAGTGGTTGATGGTGTCGTCGTACTGGATGCCGGGGTCGGCGCAGGCCCAGGCGGCCTCGGCCATCTTGCGGAAGAGGCCCTTGGCGTCGACCTCCTCGATGACCTCACCGGTCAGCCGGCCGCGCAGGCCGAACTTCGAGCCGGTCTCGACGGCCTTCATGAACTCGTCGTTGACCCGGACCGAGTTGTTGGCGTTCTGGTACTGGACGGACGTGATGTCGTCACCGCCCAGGTCCATGTCGAAGCCCGCGTCGCGCAGCGCGCGGATCTTCTCCTCCTCCTTCACCTTGGTCTCGATGAAGGCCTCGACGTCCGGGTGGTCGACGTCCAGGACGACCATCTTCGCCGCGCGGCGGGTGGCGCCGCCCGACTTGATCGTTCCGGCGGACGCGTCGGCGCCGCGCATGAAGGAGACCGGGCCGGAGGCGTTGCCACCGGAGGAGAGCAGCTCCTTGGAGGAGCGGATGCGGGAGAGGTTCAGGCCGGCGCCGGAGCCGCCCTTGAAGATCATCCCCTCTTCCTTGTACCAGTCCAGGATCGACTCCATGGAGTCGTCCACGGAGAGGATGAAGCAGGCGCTGACCTGCTGCGGCTGCTTGGTGCCGACGTTGAACCACACCGGCGAGTTGAAGCTGAAGACCTGGTGCAGCAGGGCGTACGCCAGCTCGTGCTCGAAGATCTCGGCGTCCGCCGGGGAGGCGAAGTAGCCGTGCTCCTCGCCGCCCTTGCGGTACGTCTTGACCACACGGTCGATGAGCTGCTTGAGGCTCGCCTCGCGGGTCGGGGAGCCCACCGCGCCACGGAAGTACTTGCTTGTGACGATGTTGACCGCGTTCACCGACCAGAAGTCGGGGAACTCGACGCCACGCTGCTCGAAGTTCACCGAGCCGTCGCGCCAGTTGGTCATGACGACGTCACGGCGCGCCCACTCCACCTCGTCGTACGGATGCACGCCGGGGGTGGTGTGGATGCGCTCGATACGCAGACCCTTGCTCGCCTTGCTGCCCTTGGCGCGGGAGCCTCGTGCCGGGCCGCTCGTCGTCTCTGTCATTCCGCCTCCCTGTATACGGGCAAACGCCCATATGTGCGCACGCATTCCGTGGCACGGTGTGTGTCTTGCTGGTACCGGGACGCCCTGCTCTCGCCCCGATACGGATCCTGGATGTGCGCCGAGCTCAGTCGGCGGCGGTGGCGGGCACGGGGACGGCCGGGCCGCCGGCCTTCCCGTCGGTCCCGCATTCCTGCCCGGGCGGTCCCTGCTCGCGCTGCTCCCGCAGCTCGGCGATGGCCGCCTCGAAGTCCTCAAGCGAGTCGAACGCCCGGTAGACGGACGCGAAGCGCAGGTACGCGACGAGGTCGAGTTCCTGCAGCGGGCCCAGTATGGCGAGCCCGACGTCATGGGTGGACAGCTCGGCGCTGCCGGTGGCGCGCACCGCCTCCTCGACCCGCTGGCCGAGCTTGGCGAGGGCGTCCTCGGTGACCGGGCGGCCCTGGCACGCCTTGCGCACTCCCGCGATGACCTTGTTGCGGCTGAAGGGCTCGGTGACCCCGCTCCGCTTGATCACCATCAGCGATGCCGTCTCGATGGTCGTGAAACGGCGGGAGCAGTCGGGGCACTGGCGGCGCCGGCGGATCGCCGTCCCGTCGTCGGTGGTGCGGCTGTCGACGACCCGGCTGTCTGGGTGCCTGCAGAAGGGGCAGTGCATGGCTCCACCCTCCTCACCCTCGCTATACGGACGTACGTACGCCATCGATCCCGGCGCACGACGAATAACCTCCGCCGGTCCGCAAGGGCCCTTCGGAGCGGTCTCCAGCATAGGCGATACCGGGGGCCCCGAAGGACCAGGCACCACAACTTCTGGGCGACCGCACGCATCCAACCACTAGATGTGGTGCCGGGCCGCTTACATCCGCCTACCGCGTGTCGCGATGGAGGCGGGCCGGGCGGTCGCCCACGAGGGTACGGGAAGCCACCCGGGCGGCGGCGCGGCGGGGCGGGGATGGAAGAATCGGCCCCGGTTGCGGCGCCCGGCTCGGCGCACACCTCCGAGCGTCGGCACCCCGGCTCTGGGGCCGATCGGGAGTCGCGGCGGAAGCGAACGCCGGAGCCCCGAATTGCCATTCGGCTATACACCCAGCGACTTGATCGGGTCAGCCAATCGGTGAATATTTCACTCGAACGTGTGTTTGGCGCAACCTTTCGAAAGCAACTACCGTTGGCTAACTAGGGAGAACATTTCGAGAGGGGCCGACGTGACCACCACCGCAGACAGCGCGACCATCACCGCACAAAGCCACTCCCAGAGCCGGTTCGAGCATCAGCAGAAGGCACAGCGGCCGCCGATGGACGACGCCACGTTGGACTCCGAAGAGCAGAAGCCCGCCCGCTCGCTGCCCGGACGGCCACCAGGGATCCGGGCCGACAGCTCGGGGCTCACGGACCGCCAGCGCAGGGTGATCGAGGTGATCAGGGATTCGGTGCAGCGGCGCGGGTACCCGCCGTCGATGCGCGAGATCGGCCAGGCCGTCGGGCTCTCCAGCACCTCGTCCGTCGCCCACCAGCTCATGGCGCTCGAACGCAAGGGCTTCCTGCGGCGCGACCCGCACCGCCCCCGGGCCTACGAGGTCCGCGGCTCCGACCAGCCCACGACGGCGGCGACGGAGACCGCGGGCAAGCCCGCCGCGTCATATGTCCCACTGGTCGGCCGGATCGCCGCCGGTGGCCCGATCCTCGCGGAGGAGTCGGTCGAGGATGTGTTCCCGCTCCCCCGCCAGCTCGTCGGCGACGGTGAACTGTTCGTGCTGAAGGTCGTCGGCGACTCCATGATCGAGGCCGCCATCTGCGACGGCGACTGGGTCACCGTCCGCCGTCAGCCGGTCGCCGAGAACGGCGACATCGTGGCCGCCATGCTGGACGGCGAGGCCACCGTCAAGCGCTTCAAGCGCGAGGACGGCCATGTGTGGCTGCTGCCGCACAACGCCGCGTACCAACCGATCCCCGGCGACGAGGCGACCATCCTCGGCAAGGTGGTGGCCGTACTCCGGCGGGTCTGACCCAGCCCTCACGACCGGGCCCCGGGACCACTGCGCCGGTCTCGGGGCCCGCTGTTTTTGCGCCTGAGCCGGCGCCGCTCCCACGGAAGTGGTTGCTGCCCGGTGGGGGCTGCCCACTTCATGGTTGCGGTACCGGCGCCCGCGGCCTCATGCCTGGCTCTCCGCCGCCTTCGCCGCCGCGTCGATCGCCGCCAGCGAGCGCCGGACCTGGTTGCGGTCGGTGGTGTACCAGAAGTCCGGCATGGACCTGCGCAGGAAGGAGCCGTAGCGGGCCCGCTCGACGCGGGGGTCCAGCACGGCGACCACACCGCGGTCTCCGGTGGCGCGCACGAGGCGTCCGGCGCCCTGAGCCATCAGCAGCGCCGCATGCGTGGCCGCGACGGCCATGAAGCCATTGCCGCCCCCCTCCTCCACGGCCTTCTGGCGGGCGCTCATCAGTGGGTCGTCGGGACGCGGGAACGGCACCCGGTCCATCACCACCAGCTGGCAGTTCGCCCCCGGCACATCGACGCCCTGCCACAGGGAGAGGGTGCCGAACAGGCACGTACGGGCATCGGCGGCGAAGGTGCGGATCAGCTCGCCCAGGGTCTCCTCGCCCTGGAGCAGGATCGGCATGTCCAGGCGGCCGCGCAGCTCCTCGGCGGCGGCCTGGGCGGCGCGCATGGAGGAGAACAGGCCGAGCGTGCGGCCGCCGGCCGCCTCGATCAGCTCGGCGAGCTCGTCGAGCATGTCGGTGCGGCTGCCCTCGCGGCCGGGCTGGGCCAGATGCTTGGCGACGTAGAGGATGCCCTGCTTCGAGTAGTCGAAGGGGGAGCCGACATCCAGGCCCTTCCACGGGGGGACGTCCTCCCCTTCGATGCCCTCGGGGGACAACCCCAGGGAGGCCGCGACGCCGTTGAAGTCGCCGCCGAGCTTGAGGGTGGCGGAGGTCAGGACCACCGAGCGGTCCTCGAAGAGCTTCTCGCGCAGCAGGCCGGAGACCGACAGGGGCGCCACCCTCAGGGACGCGCCGAAGCGGTCATGGCGCTCGTACCAGACCACGTCGTACTCGGAGCCGTTGGCGATCCGCTCGGCCACGGCGTGGACGTTCTCCACGGCGGCCAGGGCCTGCTTGCGGACGGCGTCCTCGTCCTGGACCGACTTGTCGCGGGTCGAGCCGAGCGCCGAGACGACCGTACGGGCGGCGTCCCGCAGCGCCATCAGGCAGTAGCCGAGGTCCTCGGGGATCTCCTCCAGGCGGCCGGGCAGCGCCAGCTCCATGAGCCGCTCGAAGGTCTCGGCCGCGGTCTGGAGCTGGTCGGCGGCCTTTTCGTTGACGAGCTTGGCGGCCCGGCGCACGGCGCGGTTGACCTGGCCGGGGGTGAGCTCGCCGGTGGCGACGCCGGTGACCCGGGAGACCAGCTCATGGGCCTCGTCGATGATCAGGACCTCATGCTGCGGGAGGACCGGCGCGCCCTCGATCGCGTCGATGGCGAGCAGCGCGTGGTTGGTGATCACGACATCGGCGAGCTTGGCACGCTCCCTCGCGGCCTCGGCGAAGCACTCCGCGCCATAGGCGCACTTCGACGCGCCCAGGCACTCCCGGGAGGAGACCGAGACCTGCCCCCAGGCGCGGTCCGAGACGCCCGGGGTCAGGGCGTCTCGGTCGCCGGTCTCGGTCTCGTCCGCCCAGTCGCGCAGCCGCAGCAGGTCCTTGCCGAGCTTGCTGGTCGGCGTCGCCTGCTCGAACACGTCGAAGAGGCCGTCCTCCTCTTCCTGCGGGGCGCCCTCATGGAGGCGGTGCAGACACAGGTAGTTGGAGCGGCCCTTGAGCATGGCGAACTCCGGGCGGCGGCGCAGCAGCGGATGCAGCGCGTCGACCGTCCGCGGAAGATCGCGCTCCACCAGCTGGCGCTGCAGCGCGAGGGTGGCCGTGGCGACCACGACTCTCTCGCCGTGGGCGAGCGCCGGCACCAGATAGCCGAGGGACTTTCCGGTGCCGGTGCCGGCCTGGACGAGGAGGTGGGCCGCATCGTCCACGGCCTCGGCGACGGCCTCGGCCATCGCCACCTGGCCGGGGCGCTCGGTGCCGCCGACGGCGGTGACGGCGGCGTGCAGCAGATCGGGGAGGGAGGGCTTCGTCATAGCGTGGCAAGCCTACGCGGGACCACTGACAGCCGGTCCGGTCACGGGGCGTGCAGGGGGTTGGGGACGGTGCCGTGGACGGCGGCGTGCGGGCGGTCGTGGCGGTCGCGGTAACCGTCCACATGCAGACGGTTGCGGTTCAGGCAGAGCCGCTCGATCCGCGGGGTGAGCAGGTCGAACGTCTCGTGCCGCTCCTTCAGGCCGGGGAAGCGCTCGTGGTGGCGCAGGATCTCCGCCCGTACGAGTGACCAGAACTCGGCCTCGGGAACGTCCAGTTGGTCCTCGCACAGCGGCGCCAGGTAGCGGAAGACGCCGACGAACAGGCCGGAGTGGATGAACTGGGTGAGGAAGGCGGGCGGTTCGGTCAGCAGCACCGTGCGGACGTCGTCCGGCATGGAGTCGTGCTCCGGCAGCGGCTGGGAGCTGGTGTTGACGTCGTCGACGAAGTCCTTGACCGCGAGGCGGGTGGGGACGTCGTGCTCGTCGAAGACCACGATGGCGTTCTCGCCGTGCGGGGAGAACACCGTCCCGTACTGGTAGAGGAAGTGCAGCAGGGGCGGCAGCAGCGCGGCGAAGAGCCGGCCGAGCCACTCGCGCGCGGGCAGCCCCGAGCGGTGCACCAGCTCCGCGGTCAGCGCGCGCCCACGGGGATCGGTCTGCAGCAGCGCGGCCAGGGTGCGGGCGCGCTCGCCCGGGTCGAGGTAGCCGCTGATCGGCTCGCGCCAGATGCAGCCCAGCAACTCCTTGAACTGGTACGGGACGCCGGGCAGCCGGTCGTAGAGCGGGTGCTCGACGGTGACGGAGGCGGTCTCGCCCAGCAGGATCACCCGGGTCTCGTCGCTGAGGTAGGGGTCGGCGTCGCGCAGTCCGTGGACCCAGCGGGTGACGGCCGGCGCGGCGAGGGTGCGCTCGGTGGGCAGACCGCGCCAGACGAGGGTGTTGAGGATGGACAGCGGCAGTTTGACCGTGCGGGCCTCGGGCCGGCTGATGTTGAGGAAGGTGCGGATCGACTGCTGCGGCAGGCGGAGGTCGTTGTCAGTGGGCAGCGCGATGATGGATCTGTCGGCGAGTTGCGGGGCGAAGAGCGGGGCGATGGTCTCGTCCCACTGCCAGGGGTGCACGGGGAGATAGAGGTAGTCGGCGGGGTCCTGGCCCTGGTCGGCGATGGCGCGGGCGAAGGCGTGACGGGTGGCGGGGGTCAGCTCCTCGCCGTAGAGGCGATCGGGGGTGGCGAGCGTGGGGATACCGCGGTAGTGGGCGAGGCGGTGGTGCGCGGCGAGCCAGGGCAGGCGCTGGGCGGTGCGGGCTTCCGGGGCCCAGGTCGCCGCGTCGGTGGCGGAGAAGCCGAGCCGTCCCTTGTTCGCGACGAGCCAGGGGTGGCCGGTCTGGTGGCCTTCGAGGGCGGCGTAGTCGAGGTCGGCGAGTTCGGCGGCGCTGAGGGCGGTGGCGTCGAGGCGGGTGTCGGCGGCGAGGGTGGCGGTCAGCTCGCGGATGAGGTGGCCGGTGGTGTCGCCGGACAGGCCCAGGACGGTGTCGTGGGCGTGGCTGAGGAAGTGGAACGGGTCGGTTTCCGGGGTGATCGAGTGGGGGTCGACGCGCCAGTGCCCGTAGGCGCCCCGGCGGGCGCGGAAGCGGTAGACCAGCTCGTCGGTGACCGGCAGGCGGTATTGCGGGGTGCCGTCCGGGGCGGCGCCGTCGGGCTCGGGGGTGAGGACTTCCTCGTACGCGAACTCGGCCAGGATCTTGGCGAACAGTCGACGCGCGGCGTGCTGCCAGGCGCTGTGCGAAGGCTGGGGCTCAGGCGGCAAGACGGGACTCCTCGAAGCGGGACCGCTCCGGCACGTACGGGGGACAACCGGGGCGGCGCGGTGGACGGCGGACCGGATCGGGAACGGCGGTGGACGGCCCCGGGGTCAGTGCAGGTGGCGGTGGCCGCGGTCGCGGATCATCAACGCCGCACGTTTCCCGGGCAGTTCGAGTTCTTCGGAATAGCGGAAGCCTCCGGTCAGGAATGCCGCGACGGAGGCGGTGTTGCGCAGATCGGGCTCGGCGACGACCCGCGTGCACTGCGGGCGGCGGTCGAGTACGAGGTCGGCGGTGGCGCGCAGCAGGGTGCCGCCCAGGCCGCGGCCGCGGTCGGCGCCGCTGCCGATGAGCAGATGGATCCCGGTGTCGTGGGGAAGGGCCGGGTAGTGGGAGGCCAGGGGGTCCAGGTCGGCGCGGTAGATCTCCCAGTAGCTCATCGGGACGCCGGCCAGCACACCGAGGCAGGGCACGCTGCGGCCGTCGCCGTCGAGCTGGCCGCGCAGATGGGCGGCGGTGGTCCCGGGCGGGCCGGCCAGCTCCCAGAAGGCCGCGACTGCCGGATCGTTCATCCAGCCGGTGATCCGGTCGAGGTCGCGGGCCGGCCGGACGGGGACGAGCTCGAACGGCCCGGCGGTGGTGTCGGCCGGTCCCCAGCCCGCCAGGTCGTCCAGCAGCTGGCCGGTGCCCGGGAGGCCGGAGGGTGTCGGGCGGCGGTGTCCCCCGGCGGGCCACGCGCGAAAGTCCGGCGGGAGCCGGCGGTCCTGTGTGTCGTCGGAGCTGGAGCTGAGGCCGGATTCGGTGGGTGGCACGGCGACGCTCTCCTCTCGTGGCCGGCTCCCGCGGGGCCTTGTGGGTCACGGGAGGCCGGCGCCGGGGGCTCGTGGGGTGACGTGGCTGCGGCGGGCTGGGGTGGGCGGCTAGGAGGCCAGGGGGTTGGGCAGGGTGACGTAGACGGACTGGGTCTCGACCGGGCCGACGAGTTCGTCGAGCCCGTGCAGGCGGGTCGCGAGGTTGGCCTTGCAGCGCAGGGTGCGGGCGGACAGCAGCTGGCCGGGGAGCCGGGAGCGGTGCGCGCGGGGAGCGGCGGCGGCACTGTCGAGGAACCGCCGGAAGGCGGCCAGCAGGATCTCCTCGCGGACCAGGCGCTGGGCGCCGAAGGCCCCGATGAGGCCGAGGACGTTGTTGATGCCCAGGTAGTAGGCGAAGCGCTCGTCGGTGACCTCGTCGGCGACGAAGGTGTCGCTGGCCGCGCCGATGCCGGGCAGCCGTCGCTCCAGCTCGGCGCGGCGGGAGGCGCGGAAGTAGTAGCCCTGGTTGTCGCGGTAGCGGCCGCCGACCGGCCAGCCGTCGGGGTCGAGCAGCACCAGGGTGTTCTGCTGGTGGGCCTCCAGGGCGACGCCGGCCGTGCCGTCGAGCCACAGCAGGGGCCGGACGACCGCTTCGAGGTAGCGCAGGAACCACTCGGTGGCGACGGCGCCCAGGGCGCGGCCGGTGCGGGCGGCGAGCGTGCCGACGAGGTCTTCGAGGCGGGAGCGGGTGCCCGCGTGGCCGGGCCAGGGCCGGGGAGAGGTGAGTCCGGCGATGCACACCGCGTCGTCGGTGGTGCTGAAGGGGTTGTGGCGGATGACGGCGTCGAGGCCCTGGACGGGTTCGCCGTCGGGACCGTCGACGGCGAGATAGGCCGGGTCGCGGACGATGTCGAAGCCGGGATGGGCGGCCTGCCACTGCTCGGCGAGGCCGGTGCGCAGCAGCCGGTGCACCTCTACCCCGCGGATGAGTTCCTTGCGGAGGTTCTCCCGGCGGGAGTTGGTGATGCGCAGCCCGAGGGAGAGCTTGAGCATGGCGTCCGCGCCGGAGCGGTAGACGGTGCGGACGGAGGAGGTGGGGTACCAGCGGGGGCCGTGGATGCCGAGGTCGCGCAGCAGACCGGCGTCGCGGAGTGCGGCGATGTCGGCGCGGTCGGCGAGTTCCCTGGCCTGCCAGGGGTGCAGTGGCAGCGGCACGGTCCCGTCGGGCAGGTCCAGGCCGGCTCCCGCGAGGCGCGCGGCGAGCTGCTCGGCGGGCACGGGCTTGCCGCGTTCGGTCCAGGCGGAGTCGGTGGCGACGGCGGAGCGGTGCACGGCCATCCAGTGCAGCGGGAAGGCGCCGCGCAGTTCGGGCGAGAAGGCGCGGGTCTCGGCGTCGGAGAGGCCCTCGCGGCTCTTGGGGGTGGGGTGCAGGGGGTGGCCGAAGAGCAGGGACTGCTCGGCTTCGAGGAAGAGGTCGCCCCGGTCGTCGGCGGGCCGGGCGCGCCGGTCGGCGAGGAAGACGGCCACGTTGCGTACGGAGTTGGCGACCCGTCCGACGAGTTCGGTGCCGTCGCCGTCCGGTGTCTGCGGCTGCTCGGGCTCCGCCTCCGGCCGTGCGCCGTCCGCCACGCGGTGCTCGCCGCCGTCCGAGGCCCGCCGGTCGCCGCCGTGCGCGGCCTCCCGGCGCAGCAGCGCGGCGAGGGTGACGGCGTCCAGCGGGGCGGCGCCGGCCGGGGCGCCTTCGAGGGTGGGCGCACCCAGGCGGTGCCAGCCGGTGGGTGACCAGTAGCGGACGGGGATGTGCAGGGCGCTGGCGGCGGCCCGCAGGGGGATCCGCAGGCGGCCGCCGGCCGGGCGCGGGGTGCCGTTCTCGCGGAGCCAGCAGCGCAGGAGGTGCTCGATGCCGGCGGCGTCGGCGGCGACCGCCGGCTCCGGGTGGTCGAGGGGGTCGTGGTCGACGTGCCCGGCCCGCTCGTGGCGGCCGGGCGCGCCGGGCCCGGCGGCCTGGCAGGGGTCCTCGTGGGTCTGCTGGTGGCAGTTGTCGCCGGGGGTGCGTCGCTGCTGGCGCGGTACGGACTCCAGCGTGCCGGCGCTGTGGTGCCGGTCGGGGATCCGCTCGGCGGGCTGGGTGTTGTCGGGGCCGGGGCGTTCGTTCATGCGGAGGTGCCTCGCAGTGTCGTGGGGGACGAGCCCGTCGGCCCGGGGGTGGTGCGGACGGCCGCAAGGACGGCGTCGGCGAGGCGGTCGAGGATCGCGTCCGCCTGTTCGTCGGTGATGGTCAGGGGTGGCAGCAGCCTGACGACGGCGGAGTGCCGGCCGCCCAGTTCGACGATCAGGCCGCGGTTCAGGCAGGCGCGCTGGACGGCGGCGGCGAGTTCGGGGGCGGCCGGGCGGGCGCCGGTGGCATCGGCGTCCGCCTCCGGGTCGACGAGTTCGACGCCGAGCATCAGTCCGCGTCCGCGGACGTCGCCGATGCAGTCGTGGGCGTCGGCCAGGGTGCGGAGCCGGGCGAGCATCCGGGCGCCGAGTGCGGCGGCGCGATCGGCGAGGCCGTTGGCGCGGACGTAGGCGAGGGTGGCGGCTCCGGCGGCCATGGCGAGCTGGTTGCCGCGGAAGGTGCCGGCGTGCGCGCCGGGCTGCCAGGCGTCGAGCTCCTCCCGGTAGACGATCACGGCGAGCGGCAGGCTGCCGCCGATCGCCTTCGACAGCACGATCACGTCCGGCACGATGCCGCTGTGCTCGATCGCCCAGAAGGTGCCGGTGCGGCCGACGCCGGTCTGCACCTCGTCCACGATCAGCGGGATCCGCCGGTCGGCGGTCAGCTCCCGCATCCGCCGCAGCCAGCTGTCCGGGGCGGGGATCACTCCGCCCTCCCCCTGGACGGGTTCCAGGATCATCCCGGCCGGCCGGGGCACCCCGCTCTTGTGGTCGTCGAGCAGGTTCTGGGTCCAGCGCGCGGCGAGTTCGGCGCCGCGCTCGCCGCCGGTCTGGAAGGGGCAGCGGTAGTCGTAGGGGTAGGGCAGCCGGACCACGCTGGTGTGCTGCGCTCCCCCGGAGGCGGCGAGCGCCTCGGCGGTCATGCCGTGGTAGGCGCCGGAGAACGCCATCAGGCCGTCCCGGCCGGTCGCGGTGCGGACGAGTTTGAAGGCGGCCTCGACGGCGTCCGTGCCGGCCGGGCCGCAGAACTGGATGCGGGCGTTTTCGGCCAGTTCGGCGGGCAGCGTGGCGAAGAGCTCGGTGGTGAAGGCGTCCTTGACGGGCGTGGCCAGGTCGAGGATGTGCAGCGGCGCGCCGGAGTCGAGGACCGTGCGGATCGCTTCGAGCACCACCGGGTGGTTGTGGCCGAGCGCCAGGGTTCCGGCGCCGGAGAGGCAGTCGAGGTATCTCCGGCCGTCGGCGCCCTCGATGGTCAACCCGCGGGCGCGCACCGGGACGATGGGCAGCGAGCGTGCGTAGGTGCGGGCAGCGGACTCACGCAGGGACTGCCGGCGCAGGATCCCCTCGTGGGCCGACGGCGCGGCCGCCGGCACGGTGTCGGTCAACGCCACGGCAGTTGTGTCCTCCTGCTTGGTGAGCTGCTGAACAGCGTCCGGGTCCTGCGGGCGGGCCGGCTGTCCCCCGTACGTACCAACGACGGTGACGACGCCGGATCACGGTCGCGAACAAGATCCTTGACGGCCGGGAACCGAGACCCCGAGTACCGCCGTCTCCATCGTCACCGGCATAGTGGGGTGTTGCGCCGAGATCTTGGGGTTCATGACAAGTTCCATCCGGCGCGACTCCGCTCATGCCACACCGGCTCAGCCCGATTCACCCAGGGGGACAACACCCATGCGATCCATACGTCGGCCAGTCCTGGCCGCCGCCGCTCTCACCGCCGTCGTGGCGCTGACCGCCACCGGCTGCGGGCCCGAGGGCGGCAACGCGGACGCCAAGCCCAGCCAGTCCGCGGCGGACACCACGGGTGGGGGTGAAATCAAGATCCCCCAGGACATCCAGGACAAGCTCAAGGAGCACGGGGTCGACCTGGACAAGTGGAAGAACGGCGAGTGGAAGAACTGGGACAAGGACAAGTGGCTCCGGGAGGCCGGGGAGTTCATCAACCCGATCATCAAGGACTTCTGGAACCCGGACAAGATCGAGAAGGTCAAGCCCCCGAAGGACCCCAGCAAGCCCGGGGACATCTCCGAGGACCAGGGCAAGACCGACCCCGAGCCGGCCGCCGTCCAGGCTCAGCCCGTCAGGACCCCGTACACCTCCACCGCTCCCGGTGTGGGTCTGCTGCTGTTCAGCACCCCTGAGGGCGAGTCGCGTTGCTCGGCCACCGTCGTCAAGGACCCGGCGCACCCCGGCAAGTCCAACCTCGTGTGGACCGCCGCGCACTGTGTGCACGCCGGCAAGAACGGCGGCTGGTACCGCAACATGATGTTCGTGCCGAACTTCAACAAGAACGGCGTCTCCGCCGACAAGCTGAAGGCCACGCCCTTCGAGGACCGCGTCCCGGCGGGCAAGTGGTGGGCCGACGACATGTCGACCTCCAATGAGTGGATCAAGGACGGCGGCGCCGTTCCGGGCGTGCCGATGGCTCCGTACGACTTCGCGCTGATGCATGTGAAGCCGGAGTCGTCGACCGGTGGCAAGTCGCTGGAAGAGGTCGCCGGCGGCGCGTACGCGGTCGACTTCAACGCCCCCGCGATGGCCAAGATCCCGAGCCTGACCGCGCAGGGCTACCCGGCCGAGGCGCCGTTCGACGGTGCGGCGCAGCAGCAGTGCACCGACAAGCCGACCCGTCTGACGATGGACGCCAAGAAGCCGACCATGTACCGCATCGGCTGCACCATGACCGGTGGTTCCTCCGGTGGCCCCTGGTTCATCAAGGGCGCCGACGGCAAGCCGGTGCTGGTCTCCAACATGTCGATGGGTCCGCGTCCGGCCCGCTGGTCGGCCGGTCCGCACCTGGGTGCCGAGGCCAAGACCCTGTTCGACAACATGAGCAAGAAGTGGGCGGCCAAGCAGTAGCCGCCCGCGGCGGGGGCGCGTGCCGACGGCGGCGCCCCCGCACCGCTCCCAGAGCATGACGAAGGCCCGCCCCGGTCTCCCCGGGGCGGGCCTTCGTCGTCGTGTCCGCCGCCGGCCGGCTACGCCGCCGGCACGAAGGGCTCGAACTCCGCGGCCAGCTCCTCGTGCACCCGTGCCTTGAGGACCGTGCCGTCCGCGGTGTGCTCCTCGGAGATGACCTCGCCCTCGGCGTGCGCCCGCGAGACCAGGGCGCCCTGGGTGTAGGGCACCAGCGCCTCGATCTCGACCCGCGGCCGCGGCAGCTCGTCGTCGAGGAGGGCCAGCAGCTCCGCCATGCCCTGGCCCGTACGGGCCGAGACGGCGAGGGCGTGCTTCTCCTGGCGCAGCAGGCGCTGGAGCACCAGCGGATCGGCCGCGTCGGCCTTGTTGACGACCACGATCTCGGGCACGTCCGTGGCGCCCACCTCGCGGATCACCTCGCGGACGGCGGCCAGCTGCTCCTCGGGCACCGGATGCGAGCCGTCGACCACGTGCAGGATCAGGTCGGAGTCGCCGACCTCCTCCATCGTGGAGCGGAACGCCTCGACGAGGTGGTGCGGCAGATGCCGGACGAAGCCGACGGTGTCGGCGAGGGTGTAGAGCCGCCCGCTGGGCGTCTCGGCCCGCCGCACGGTCGGGTCCAGGGTGGCGAACAGGGCGTTCTCCACCAGCACACCGGCACCGGTGAGGCGGTTGAGGAGCGAGGACTTGCCGGCGTTGGTGTAGCCGGCGATGGCGACCGAGGGGACCTTGTTGCGCCGGCGTTCCTGGCGCTTGATGTCCCGGCCGGTCTTCATCTCCGCGATCTCCCGGCGCATCTTCGCCATCTTCTCGCGGATCCGCCGCCGGTCCGTCTCGATCTTGGTCTCACCGGGACCACGGGTGGCCATACCGCCGCCCGCCGACCCGGAGCCACCGCCACCCATCTGCCGCGACAGCGACTGGCCCCAGCCGCGGAGCCTGGGGAGCATGTACTGCATCTGCGCCAGCGCGACCTGCGCCTTGCCCTCCCGGGACTTGGCGTGCTGGGCGAAGATGTCGAGGATCAGCGCGGTCCGGTCGACGACCTTGACCTTGACGACGTCCTCAAGGTGGATCAGCTGGCCCGGGGAGAGCTCACCGTCGCACACCACGGTGTCGGCGCCGGATTCGAGCACGATGTCGCGCAGCTCCAGCGCCTTGCCCGAGCCGATGTACGTGGCCGGGTCGGGCTTGTCACGGCGCTGGACGACGCCGTCGAGCACCAGGGCGCCGGCGGTCTCGGCCAGCGCGGCCAGCTCGGCGAGGGAGTTCTCCGCGTCCTGGACCGTGCCCGCGGTCCAGACACCGACGAGCACCACGCGCTCCAGGCGGAGCTGTCGGTACTCGACCTCGGTGACGTCCTCAAGCTCGGTGGACAGGCCCGCGACGCGGCGCAGGGCGGCACGCTCCGAGCGGTCGTACTGGTCGCCGTCGCGCTCCCCGTCGATCTCGTGGCTCCAGGCGACGTCCTCTTCCATCAGGGCGTCGGCCCGAAGGCTCTCGGGGAGGCGCTGCCGGTCCTGCGGAAGGGAAGAAGAGGAGGTCATTTGATCCTTTGCGTCGTTGGGAAGCCCTCAGGGGGACCGGCCGGTCCCACCGGGACTGTCGCTGGTGTCAACGTACGAGCCGTCCCGGAGATTCCCGGGCCGGTCGTCATCGACCCGAAGATGGTCGCACGGGCCCGGGAGGGCCGTCACGCGGGTTTTCCGGGCCCGGCGGGCTTTCCGGCGTTCCCGGCCGCCTTGTTCGGCCGCCACTCCTGGTGGCCGGGCATCGCAGGCGTCCGCTCGCCGTAGAGCCATCCCTGGAAGAAGCTCGCGAGGTTCTGTCCGGAGATCTTGGAGGCCAGCGCGATGAAGTCGGCGGAGTCGGCCACGCCGTCGCGGTTCTGGGTCACCCACGCGCGTTCGAGGCGGTCGAAGGCGGCGGTGCCGATCTTCTGCCGCAGGGCGTACAGGACCAGGGCGCTGCCGTCGTAGACCACCGGACGGAAGAGGCTGATCTTCTCGCCGGGGCTGGGGGCCTTGGGCGCGGCGGGCGGCCCGCCCTCGGCGCGCCATCCATTGGACTGCTCGTAGGCGCTGCGCATCCGGCTGTCCAGGGAGATCCGGCCGCCCTTCTCCTGGGCGTAGAGGGCCTCGTACCAGGTGGCGTGCGCCTCGTTGAGCCAGACGTCGGACCAGCGCCGCGGGCTGACGCTGTTGCCGAACCACTGGTGGGCCAGCTCGTGCACCATCACGGACTCGACGTACCACGTGGGCAGCTGCGCGTTGGTGAACAGGCCCTTCTCGAAGAGCGAGAGGGTCTGGGTCTCCAGCTCGAAGCCGGTCCGGGCGTCGGCGATCAGCACCCCGTACGCCTCGAAGGGGTACGGGCCGAGCTTGCGCTCCATCCAGGAGACGTGGTTCGGGGTCTTGGCCAGCCACTTCTCCAGATGGCGCCGGTCCACGGTCGGTACGACGTCGCGGATCGGCAGGCCGTGCGGCCCGTGCCGCAGCAGCACGCTGGACTTGCCGATGGAGACCTGCGCCAGCTCGGTGGCCATCGGGTGGCCGGTGCGATAGGTCCAGGTGCGCCGCGCCGACCGGCGGGCCGAGCCCTCCGGCAGCCCGTTGGCGACGGCGGTCAGCTCCTGGGGCACGGTGATGTGGAAGGTGAAGAGCGCCTTGTCGGAGGGGTGGTCGTTGCAGGGGAAGACGCGGTGCGCGGCGTCCGCCTGGTTGGCCATCGCCAGCCCGTCGGAGGTGCGGATCCAGCCCCCGTCGCTCTTGCCGCGCGGGTCGCTGGTGTGCTGGATGGCGATCTTCACCTGCTGGCCCCGGGACAGGTGGGAGGCCGGGGTGAGCACGAGGTCCTCGCCGTGCTGCTCGTGCTGGGCGGGCTTCCCGTCGATCTTCACATCGCTCACGGCGCCACGGGCGAAGTCGAGGTTGAGGTGGTCGAGCTCGGTGGTGACCTGGGCGGTGATCTCGGTGGTGGCCTTCAGCGGCTGGTCGTTGCGGCCCGAGTAGTCCAGGGAGACGTCGTAGGACGTGACGTCGTAGCCGGTGTTGCCGAGCGTGGGGAAGAGCCGGTCGCCCAGGCCCTGCGGCCCCACGGGCTGCGGCGCGGCCACGCCGAGGGTGGCGACGGCGGCCAGCCCCAGGGCGGCGGCCCGGCGGCCGGTCCAGCGGACCCGGCCGCTCGGGGCCGGGGGCAGGGGGCGGTCGGAGTCGGCGGACGGTCGACGCGAGTCAAGGGACATGCACTACGGCTACCAACGCGGCCGCCTCCGCCGTGGGCAAGGCGGCAAACGACACCCGAACGGGCGGCGGATCGTGCGTCCGTCTCAGGGTCTGTCCGAGGGTCGGGCCCCAGGGCGCGTTCCCCGCGGCCGGTCACCGGGCGGGCGGTGGGCCTCAGGGGCGCAGGGCGGCGGCCTGGCGGGTGCGGCCGGCCCGCAACACGTCGAAGACGCCGGGCACTTGGCGCATGGCCCGCATCAGGGACGGCAGGCCGGCGGCGTTGGGCAGATGGAGCGTGTACGTATGGCGGACCCGCTGCTCGTGCGGGGGTTCGACGGCGGCCGACACCACCGCGGCGCCCTGGGAGGCGATCGCTTCGGTGAGGTCGGCGAGGAGGTGCGGGCGGCTGAATGCCTCGGCCATCAGGGTGACCCGGCAGCCGTGGCCGCCCTGGCCGGCGCCCCGCCAGCGCACCTTGACCGGCTGACGGCCGGTGGCCGCCATCCGGGCCACCACGGGGCACAGGGCGCGGTGGACGGTGACCGTGCCGCCGCGTACCGCGAATCCGGTGACGGTGTCCGGTGGCACCGGGGTACAGCAGCCGGCCAGCCGGACCGCGGCGCCGGGCAGCTCCGCCACCGCCAGCACCGAGCCGGGGGTGGCCTGGGCCGCCTCGGAGCGGTCCGGGCCGGCGGCGGGGCGGTCGGCGGGGGGCTCCGCCGCGGGGACCGCCGGGCGGACGGCCGACTCCCGCTCCCCGGCGAGCCACCGGGCGATGGCCAGCCGGGCGGCGGGGGTACGGGTGTGGTCGAGCCATTCGGGCGAGGGGCCGGCCGCGGAGTCCGGGGCCATCAGCAGCTGCAGGCTGTCGCCGTCGTGCAGGACGGTGGCGAGCGTGGCGAGCCGGCCGTTGACGCGGGCGCCGATGCAGCAGTGCGCCGCCTCGCCGTGCCGCTCGTACGCCGCGTCCACGCAACTCGCCCCGGCGGGCAGGCCGATGGCGCCGCTGCCGGTTCCGGGCGAGCCCGCGGCGCGGCCCGTATCGGCGTCGACGCAGAAGACCGTGATCTCCCGGTCCTGGGCGAGGTCGTCGCGCAGTGACGTCCAGAACGCGTCCGGGTCGGGGGTGGTGCGCTGCCACTCCAGCAGCCGGGAGAGCCACCCGGGGCGGGTCGGGTCGGCGCGCTCGCCCTCGGGGGCGTCCGCGCCGTCGGTGGGGGCGTACGGATTGCCCAGTGCGATCACCCCGGCCTCGGCGACCCGGTGCATCTGGTGGGTGCGGATCAGCGCCTCGGCGATCTCCCCGGACGGGCCGGTGACGGCGGTGTGCAGCGACTGGTAGAGGTTGAACTTGGGCGCCGCGATGAAGTCCTTGAACTCGGAGACGACCGGGGTGAAGCAGGTGTGCAGCTCCCCCAGGACGGCATAGCAGTCCGCGTCCTCCGCCACGAGCACCAGCAGCCGCCCCAGGTCCGCGCCGGTCAGTTCGCGGCGGGCCAGCCGGACGCGGTGCACGGAGACCAAGTGCCGCGCCCGGACGAGGACTTCGGCGTCGATGCCGGCCTCGGCCAGGACCGTGCGCACCCGCTGCGCGATGGCGGCGAGCGGATCGGTCCGGGTGGCGTACTCCTGCACCAGGGCCCGGGTCGTGGAGTACTCCTCCGGGTGCAGGATCGCGAAGACCAGGTCCTCCAGCTCGGCCTTGAGCGCCTGGACTCCGAGGCGCTCGGCGAGCGGGATCAGCACATCGCGGGTCACCTTGGCGATCCGGGCCTGCTTCTCGGGCCGCATCACCCCGAGGGTGCGCATGTTGTGCAGCCGGTCGGCGAGCTTGATGGACATCACCCGGACGTCGTTGCCGGTCGCCACCAGCATCTTGCGGAAGGTCTCCGGTTCGGCGGCCGCGCCGTAGTCGACCTTCTCCAACTTGGTGACGCCGTCGACGAGGTAGCTGACCTCGGCGCCGAACCGTTCCCGCACCTGATCGAGCGTCACCTCCGTGTCCTCGACGGTGTCGTGGAGCAGGGAGGCGGTCAACGTGGTGGTCTCCGCGCCCAGTTGGGCGAGGATCAGGGTCACCGCCAGCGGGTGGGTGATGTACGGCTCGCCGCTCTTGCGGAGCTGGCCGCGGTGCGAGGACTCGGCGAGCTGGTAGGCCCTGGCGAGGGTGTCCAGGTCGGCGTCGGGGTGATGGCCGCGGTGCACCTTGGCGACGTGCTCCAGGGCGTGCGGGAGGCCGTCGCGCGGGGCCGGGCCGAGCAGCGCGGCCCGGCCGATGCGGCGCAGACCTCTGAGTTCCAGTCGGCGACGGCCGCGCCTGCGGCCCGCGGCTCCAGCGTTACCAGGGTCAGTGGCCTCTGCGCTCATGGGCACCTCCGGCAGCGTCGACCGGCGGCCGGACGCGTCAGTTCGGGCGCCCGGGCCGGTGCTTGATGCTATCGAGCCCATCACGCAGCGCTGTCCGCCTCTCGCTCAGAGTGATACGGATCACCCGTTCGAGCGAATCTTTTGGCTGGAACCGTTGCCGGTGGGGTGGTCGGGCCGGATCCGTTCCGGTCCCGTCAGGCGAGCGCGCCGGTCAGCCAGGCGGGCTCGAAGGTGCCCTCGGCGACGATCTCGGCCGGTCCGGTCATCTCGACCGTGCCGTCGGGCAGCTCGGTGATCGCCAGGCTGCCGCCGAGCACGTCGACCGTGTACGTGACGGGCGTGCCGGTCCGCGCCGGGTCCAGGCCGTCCCTGCGGGCGGTGGCGACGGCGACCGCGCAGGCGCCGGTGCCGCAGGAGCGGGTCTCGCCCGAGCCGCGCTCGTGGACCCGCATGGCCACGTGGCGCGGGCCGCGGTCGACGACGAACTCGATGTTGACGCCGTCGGGATAAACCGCCGCTGGGCTGAACGGCGGTACGGCCAGCAGGTCACCGGCGTGCGCCAGATCCTCGACGAACGCGACGGCGTGCGGATTGCCCATGTTCACGTTGCGGGCCGGCCAGCTGCGGCCGCCGAGGGTCACGACGACGCCCTCCTCGGGCAGCTCGGCGCGGCCCATGGAGACCGTGACATCGCCGGTCTTGGCCAGATGCACACGGCGGACGCCGGCGCGGGTGGCGAGGGCGAGGTCGCCGGCCTCGACCAGGCCGGCGTGCAGCAGATAGCGCGCGAAGACCCGGGTGCCGTTGCCGCACATCTCGGCGATCGAGCCGTCGCCGTTGCGGTAGTCCATGAACCACTCGGCCTCGTCGGCCTGGGCGCGCGCCTCCGGGTGCGCGGCGGACCGTACGACGCGCAGCAGCCCGTCGCCGCCGAGCCCGGCCCGCCGGTCGCAGATCCGGGCGACGGCGCTCGCGGACAGATCGAGGCGGCCGTCCGGGTCGGGGACGATCACGAAGTCGTTCTCGGTGCCGTGGCCCTTGAGGAAGGCGATGCGCTCGGTGCTGGTCACTCCTGCATGGTACGGGGGTGACGGGGGGAACGGCTTGACGGGGGCGGGGAGAGCGGCGTCCCAGAGGGAGCCGGGGCCGGGATCGGCGGGAGCCGCGCGGTACCGCGGCCGCTCAGCGCAGTCGGGCCACGCGCAAGATGGCGAGCGCGGCGGGGACGGCCACCACCAGGGCATACAGGAGGACCACGCGCCAGTTGGCGCGGCGGCCGGAGCCGCGCGCCGGGAGGCCGGGCCAGGTGTGGCCGATGCGGCGGGCCGCCATCATGCCCCAGCCGGCGGCGCAGCAGCACAGCAGCAGGCCGAGCATCGCGATCACCGCGCCGCCGTCACCACCGAACTCGAAGGCGAGCGGGAAGGCGAACATCAGCGAGCCGACGGCTCCGAGCCCGACGATCGGCGCGAGCTGCCACAGGCGCAGCCGGCGCGGCGGGCGCAGCTCCCGGAAGGACTCGCCGCCCTCACCGGGTCCGTCGGCGCCGGCGTCCGGGCCGTCGGAGACGTCCAGGGCATCCGGGTCGGCGAGCGGGCCGATGCCGGCGGACAGGGCGTCCTGGGCGTCCGGCCCGTCGTCGGCGAGCCGTGCCGTGTCAGCGCCGTCGTCCGACTGCTGTGCTCTGTTGCGAGGGCCGGCCTCCATTGCCACGCGCCCTCCCCACTGCAGACTGCACGCCTCGATCGAAGGTCGATGATGACACGCCCTCAGCGGCCCGGATGACGGCCGGAGCGTCCCGATGCCATGACGTGATCAGGCTGTGACCGGTCGTTCGAGCAACGCCAGGGCCCGCCGGGGAAGCTCCGCGCGGTGGTCGGCCGCGCCGCTGAGCCAGTGGACCCGGGGGTCCCGGCGGAACCACGAGTCCTGGCGGCGCGCGAAGCGCTTGGTCGCGCGCACCGTCTCGTCGCGCGCCTCCTGCTCGGTGCACTCCCCCGCCAGCTGGGCGAGCACCTGCTGGTAGCCCAGCGCCCGGGAGGCGGTGAGGCCCTCGCGCAGCCCCTCGGCCTCCAGCCGGCGCACCTCCTCGACCAGTCCCGCCTCCCACATCCGGTCGACCCGCCGCGCGATCCGCTCGTCCAGCTCGGGGCGCTCGACGTCGACGCCGATCTGCAGGGTGTCGTAGACCGAGTCGTGGCCGGGGAGATTGGCGGTGAAGGGGCGGCCGGTGATCTCGATGACCTCCAGGGCGCGCACGATGCGGCGGCCGTTGCTGGCCAGGATCGCCCGGCCGGCCTCGGGGTCGGCGGCGGCCAGGCGGGCGTGCAGGGCGCCGCTGCCCCGTTCGGCCAGTTCGGCCTCCAGCCTGGCGCGCACCTCCGGGTCGGTGCCGGGGAACTCCAGGGCGTCGATGGCGCCGCGTACATACAGGCCGGAGCCGCCTACCAGGACCGGCGTGCGGCCCTCGGCGAGCAGCCGGTCTATCTCGGCGCGGGCCAGCCGCTGGTACTCGGCGACGCTGGCGGCGCGGGTGACGTCCCAGATGTCCAGGAGGCGGTGCGGTACGCCCTGCTGCTCCTCGGGCGTGAGTTTGGCGGTGCCGATGTCCATGCCCCGGTAGAGCTGCATGGAGTCGGCGTTGATGACCTCGCCGCCCACGTGTTGTGCGAGCGCGACGCCCAGATCGGACTTTCCGGCCGCGGTGGGGCCGACGACGGCGATGACCCGCGGAGCGGGAACAGCGGTGTTCACCCCGTCAGTCTCGCAAACATCACGCCCCCATCTCGAACGAGCGACGTGACGGGCCACCGATGAGGGTCGTTGCCTGTTGCGAGGTCCCGAGAGCCGGTGCAGCACCGGCGCCCGCGGGCGGCACAACGGTCCGCTCCGGGCGGCCTGGGATTTCGCCCAACATGAAGAGCGTAGGAGCAGTTATGGGCGTGTTTTCGCGGTTTCGCCGCCGCAAGTCCGAAGCATCGACGGAGGAGGCTGCCGCTGCGGTGGTGACGGCTGAGGCGGAGGAGCCGGCGGAGTCGGCGGAGTCGGCCGCTGAGAACGCCGAGAGCGCCAAGAACGCCGAGGAGACCGCGGACGCGAGGGAGACCGCGGACGCCGGGGAGGCCGGAGGCACGCAGGGCGCCGGGCGGAGTGGCGCCGCGCAGGCCGGGCAGACCGAGGAGGCCGAGGAGGCCCCGGGTGGCGGCGAAGCCTCGCAGGACGCGGCGGCCACGGCGGAAGCAGGGGACGTGGCCCAGGATGCGGCTCCCGAGGCTTCCGGGGACACGACCGGGGACGCGGCCCCCGAGGACGGCCCGGAGGCCGCCGGCGACGGCGAGCCCCGCGCCGAGAAGGCCGCCGAGAGCGCCGGCATCCCCCGGCAGCAGTCGGCACAGGCCGTGGCGGACCGGGAGTCCGGCGAAGGCGCACGGCAGTAGACCCGCCGGGCCCGGAGCGGGCCCGGTACGGCGGCCGCGGGGTGGCTCGACCCCGCGGCCGCCGTCGTGTCCGCGGGGCGTCGCCGGCTACGACCAGGTGGCGACGGAGTAGCCCACGCCGTACGGGGCCTCCTCGCGCAGCAGGCGGCCGGTCAGGCCCGCGCCCTCGGCGGCGCCCGCCAGGACCTGCCAGGAGGACCGTCCGGACGCCTGCAGGGCGGCGGCGAGCTCGGCGTCGAGCGCGGTCAGCGCGGGGAGGTCGGCGGCCCCCAGCGCGCGGCTCGCCGCGGCGTCGAAGCCCTCGGCCCGCTCGTCGAAGTAGCCGGGCGCCTTCACCGTCCGGCAGGAGCTGCCGTCGCCCATCACCAGCAGCGCCACCCGGGGCGCGGCGGCGGCGATGTCCCGGCCGGCGGCCAGGCACCGCTCAGGGGGCAGCGACTCCCCCACGCCCAGGCCCTCCACGGGCGCGTCGTCCCAGTCCGTACGGGACAGCAGCCAGGCGCCGACGGCCAGCGACGGCGGGAGCTCCCCCTCGGGCGCGTGCTCGGCGGCTCCCAGGGAGACCTGGAGGTCCACCCCGAAGCCGCGGAAGGAGCCGACGGCGCCCTGCGGGTGCGGGCCCCGGCCGGACTCCCGCGCGGGGCCGAGGACCACCAGCCGGTCCGGGCGGGCCGCCGCCAGTACACCGATCGCGTCCAGGCAGGAGGCGCGCAGCGCGTCCAGCTCGGGTGCGGCGCCGGCGGCCACCTCCGGGACGAGCAGGGGCGGGCAGGGGCAGATGGCGGCGGCTACGAGCATGCCACGCAGCGTAACGCCCCTCGGGGTGTCTTCCCGCTCTCCGTGGGCCTGCGACGCTCCCCCAGCTCACGCCGCGAGGTGCCCCCAGGCGCCGCACCTCGCGGCGTTGTCGCCTCACCCCCGGACACCCAGTCCGAGAGCGACGCTCCGCCTCGCGCTCCGCCTCGGCTCTTCATGCGACCTCCGGATGCCGAGCCGCACGGCACCAGACGCCGCGGGCTCATCCACGCAGGTCGGAATGACAGCCCCAAGGCCGTTCGTTCTCGGCGGGTCAGTCGCAGCCGCAGCCGGCCGCGGGTGCCGGGCCGGGCGCCGGGGCCCCGATGGTGGGCAGGCCCAGCAGCACGCCCTTGGGCTTCTCCGCCGGGGCGGCGTTGCGCTTCTCCCAGGCGTCGCCGGCGCGCGTGCGGCGGACGGCCTTGGCCTGGCCCTCGGCGAGGAGGTGGTGCGGGGCGGCGTAGGTGACCTCGACGGTCACCACGTCGCCGGGCCGGACCGGCTCCTCGGGGCGGGTGAAGTGCACCAGGCGGTTGTCGGGCGCCCGGCCGGACAGCCGCCGGGTCGCGTCGTCCTTGCGGCCCTCGCCCTCGGCGACCAGGACTTCCAGCGTGCGTCCGACCTGCTTCTTGTTCTCCTCCCAGGAGATCTCCTCCTGGAGGGCGACCAGGCGCTCGTAGCGCTCCTGGACGACGGCCTTGGGGATCTGGCCCTCCATGTCGGCCGCGGGGGTCCCGGGGCGCTTGGAGTACTGGAAGGTGAAGGCCTGCGCGAAACGGGACTCGCGGACCGTGTGCAGGGTCTGCTCGAAGTCCTCCTCGGTCTCGCCCGGGAAGCCGACGATGATGTCCGTCGAGATCGCGGCGTCCGGCATCGCGGCGCGCACCTTGTCGATGATGCCGAGGAAGCGCTCCTGGCGGTACGAGCGGCGCATGGCCTTCAGCACGCGGTCGGAGCCGGACTGCAGCGGCATGTGCAGCTGGTGCATCACGTTGGGCGTCTCGGCCATGGCGGCGATCACGTCGTCGGTGAAGTCGCGCGGGTGCGGCGAGGTGAAGCGGACCCGCTCCAGGCCCTCGATGGAGCCGCAGGCGCGCAGCAGCTTGCTGAACGCCTCGCGGTCGCCGATGTCGGAGCCGTAGGCGTTGACGTTCTGGCCGAGCAGGGTGATCTCGCTGACGCCCTCGGCGACCAGGGCCTCGACCTCGGCGAGGATGTCGCCGGGCCGGCGGTCCTTCTCCTTGCCGCGCAGCGCCGGGACGATACAGAAGGTGCAGGTGTTGTTGCAGCCGACCGAGATGGAGACCCAGGCCGCGTACGCGCTCTCGCGGCGGGTGGGCAGGGTCGAGGGGAACGCCTCCAGCGACTCGGCGATCTCGACCTGCGCCTCCTCCTGGACGCGGGCGCGCTCCAGCAGGACCGGCAGCTTGCCGATGTTGTGGGTCCCGAAGACCACGTCGACCCAGGGGGCCTTCTTGACGATGGTGTCGCGGTCCTTCTGGGCGAGGCAGCCGCCCACGGCGATCTGCATGCCGGGGCGCGCGGCCTTCTTCGGGGCGAGCTGCCCGAGGTTGCCGTAGAGGCGGTTGTCGGCGTTCTCCCGCACCGCGCAGGTGTTGAAGACGACGACGTCGGCGCCCTCGCCGCCCTTGGGCGCCGGTACGTACCCGGCCTCCTCCAGCAGCCCGGACAGCCGCTCGGAGTCGTGGACGTTCATCTGGCACCCGTAGGTGCGGATTTCGTAGCTCTTGGGTTCCTGAACGTCCACTGCCTGGCTCCGGTCACTGCTGGTCATACGACAAGGGTAGGCGGTGCCGGGAGTACCCCGGTCCCCGGCGGCCCGGAGGGCGGCGCGGCCGGCGGTGACCCTTCGGATACCGGCCCGCCCCTCCCCAGAAGGCCGCGCGGCTGGCAGGATCCCGCCCATGTTCACAGCACTCTCCCGTACCGGCCGCCGGTCCCTGGTGGCGGCGATCGCGGCGCTGGTCGCCCTCGGACCGGCGCTGTGGTGGCTGGTGTCGATGGGCGGCGAGCCCACCCCGGGCGGGCGGGTGACGCTGGCGACGGGTGTGCCGACCGGGGTGTACGCGCGCTACGGGGAGCTGCTGAAGCAGGATCTGGCGCACGACATGCCGGAGGTGGATCTCCGGCTGGCCCGCAGCGAGGGGTCGATCGACAATCTGCGGCAGTTGGTCGCCGGGCGCGCGCAGTTCACCATCGCGACGGCGGACGCGGTCGCCACCTACCGCGGCCGGGGCGAGCCCGGCGCGGACCGGCTGCGGGCCTGTGCGCGGCTGTACGACGACTACATACAGCTGGTGGTGCCGAAGAAGTCCGCGGTGCGCTCGACGAAGGACCTGCGACGGCTGCGGGTGGGCGTGGGCGCCGACGGCTCCGGCGTCCAGCTGATCACCCGGCGGCTGCTGACCGCGGCCGGGCTGGACTTCGACAAGGACATCACGCCCGTGCGGGTGGGCATCGACCGGATGCCGAAGCTGCTGGAGCGGGGCGAGCTGGACGCCTTCTTCTGGTCGGGCGGGCTGCCGACGACCGCGGTGCAGCTGCTCGCGCAGCGGTTCCCCATCCGGCTGGTCCAGCTCGGCGATCTGGCCGAGGGGCTGCACCGGCAGGGCGAGCGCACCCGCTACTACCGCGCGGCGGTGATGCCCGCCGACGCCTATCCGGGTGTCCAGGACGGACAGGCGGTGAAGACGATCGCGGTGGCGAACCTGCTGGTCACCACGGACCGCGCGGACGCCGCCCTGACCCAGGGCATCACCCGGACCGTCATCGACAGCCGGGACCGGATCGGGCGCGAGGTGCACGCCGCGCAGAAGGTGGACCTGCGGACGGCGGTGTTCACCGATCCGCTGCGGCTGCACGAGGGCGCCCGGCGCTATTACGTGTCCGTCAAGCCCTGACACCCGCCCCGGGCGCCGCCTCGTGCGGCCCGCGCGGCCGGTCAGGCGCGCGGGGCCCCCGCGGTACGGCGCGCGGGCCTGCTCCGGCGGGGACGGCGCCGGCGACCGCCACCGGCGCCACTGCCACTGCCACTGCCACTGCCGCCACCCGCACCGTTCGCTCCGGTGCGGGCACCCGAGCCGGGCGCCGGGGCCGGTGCGGCCGGCTGGACCGGGACGCCGCTCGGGGTCCGCGCGCCGGTGATCCGCGCCAGCTCGGCGTCTCCGGGCCGGACCTTCGCGGTGGCCGGGGTGATCTTCGCCTGGCGCATCAGCCGGGTCATCTCGCGGCGCTCCCCCGGTGTGACGAGGGTGACGACGGTGCCGGACTCGCCGGCCCGCGCGGTCCGGCCGCCGCGGTGCAGGTAGTCCTTGGCCTCGGTCGGCGGATCGACGTTCACGACGAGGTCGAGGCCGTCGATGTGGATGCCGCGGGCGGCGACGTTGGTGGCGATCAGCGCGGCGGCCTGGCCGGTGCGGAACTGCTCCAGGGTGCGGGTGCGCTGCGGCTGGGTCTTGCCGCCGTGCAGCGCCGCGGCGCGCACGCCCTGGGCCAGCAGGTGCTTGGTGAGCCGGTCGGCGCCCCGCTTGGTGTGCACGAACATGATCACGCGTCCGTCGCGGGCGGCGATCTCGGCGACGGTGGCGCGCTTGTCGGCGTCGTCCACGTACAGGACGTGGTGGTCCATGGTGGTGACGGTCGCCGCCGACGGGTCCACGGAGTGGGTGACCGGATCGGTCAGGAAGCGACGTACGAGCTTGTCGACGTTGCGGTCCAGGGTGGCGGAGAACAGCATCCGCTGCCCGTCCGGGTCGACCTTCTCCATCAGCCGGGTGACCTGCGGCAGAAAGCCCATGTCGGTCATCTGGTCGGCCTCGTCGAGGACCGTGACGGCGACCTTGTCGAGCCGGCAGGCGCGCCGGTCGAGCAGGTCGGCGAGCCGGCCGGGCGTGGCGACGAGCACCTCGGCGCCCTTGCGCAGCGTGTCGGCCTGGCGGTTGATCGAGGTGCCGCCGACGACGGTGGCCGTGCGCAGCCCCAGGGCCTCGGCGTACGGGGCGAGCGCCTCGGTGACCTGGCCGGCGAGTTCGCGGGTGGGCACCAGCACCAGCGCCAGCGGGCACTTGCTCTCGGCGCGCCGGCCCGCCGTGCGGCTGAGCAGCGCCAGCCCGAAGGCGAGGGTCTTACCGGAGCCGGTCCGCCCGCGCCCGAGCACATCGCGGCCGGCGAGGGTCGCGGGGAGGGTGGCGGCCTGGATGGGGAACGGCCGGGTGACGCCCTGGGCGCGCAGCGCGGTGAGGAGGGCCGGTGCCAGCGGGAACTCGTCGAAGGAGCCGGCCGGCGTGGGTGCGGACTCCGGTGCGGACGTCCGGGGGGCGGCGCTCGGTCGCGATGCGGTCGCTCGTGTCACGGAAAACCCTTCAGGGGAGGGAGTGGTGGGGTCGTGCCGGCCTCGCACTCTCCCGTGGGGCGGCACTCGGTGACCGAGGGGACGGGGATGCGCTGCCTCATACGGGACGGGGCCCGCACCGGGCTGGCCGGTGCGGGCCCCGTCCGCGGGACGCGAGGGCGTCAGGCGGGGATGATGTTCTCCGCCTGCGGGCCCTTGGGGCCCTGGGTCACGTCGAAGGTGACCTTCTGGCCCTCAAGGAGCTCACGGAAGCCCTGAGCCTGGATGTTCGAGTAGTGGGCGAAGACGTCGGGGCCGCCGCCGTCCTGCTCGATGAAGCCGAAGCCCTTTTCCGAGTTGAACCACTTGACGGTGCCGGAAGCCATGTTTCTCTCCATTCATGGGGCAGAGGACCGCACTTCGCGGCCTCCTCGTCGCCGAGATGATCGCCCCACACCGGAAACCTCCGGAAAACAAGGAACGCCCGGGGCTACAAGCCTCCGGGCGCACACAAAGTTCATGGGTACCACAACTGCAACTCCGTTCACGGTAGCACAGGTGCGCGGAGCCCGCGGCCGCCCGGTCAGGGGGCGCTGCGCGGCACGGTGACGGTGACCTTCAGCCCGTGCGGCGGGTGCGGGGCGTAGGCGATGGACGCGCCGCCCGCGGCGAGCAGGGCGCGGGTGATCGACAGCCCGAGCCCGGAGCCGGAGACGTTCTGATGGCGGCTGCTGCGCCAGAAGCGGTCGCCGACCCGTGCCAGCTCGTCGTCGGTCAGGCCCGGCCCGCGGTCGGCCACGGTGATGTGCACGACCTCCCCGTCCGGCGCCACGCCGACGGTGACGGGCTGGTCGGCCGGCGTGAACTTCAGGGCGTTGTCGACGACCGCGTCCAGGGCGCTGGAGAGGGCGACCGGATCGACCCAGCCGGTGACCGCGCTGTGCCCCTCGTAGGTGAGGCGGACGCCCTTGTCGTCGGCCAACGGGCGCCAGGCGTCGACGCGTTCGGCGGCCAGCGCCGCGACATCGGTGAGCTGGAGGTCGGCGGCGGTGTGCTCGGCGAGCGCGAGGTCGAGCAGGTCGTCCAGGACCCGGGCCAGCCGCTTGCCCTCCGTGCGGACCGAGGCGATCTCCTCGTTGCCGTCGGGGAGTTCGAGGGCCAGCAGCTCGATCCGCAGCAGCAGTGCGGCCAGCGGGTTGCGCAGTTGGTGGGAGGCGTCGGCGACGAAGGCGCGCTGCTGCTCCAGCACGTCCTCGACGTTGTCGGCCATCTCGTTGAACGAGCGGGCCAGCCGGCGCAGTTCGGGCGGGCCCGCGGTGCCGGCCACCCGGGACTTCAGCCGGCCGGTGGCGATGTCGTGGCTGGCCGCGTCCAGGACCCGTACGGGGCGCAGCACCCAGCCGGTGAGCCGGATGGCCGCGGCGACCGCGACCAGCATCGCGGCGCACTCGCCGGCCGCGATCAGCAGCCAGCCGTGCAGGATGCGCGCCCGCATCTGCCCGGTGGGCGAGTCGGTGACGACGACGGCGACGACATCGCCGTCTCGGATGACCGGTGAGGCGACCGGGATGCGGCCGTCCTCGTCCCAGGGCCAGATCTGGTGCGGATCGTGGCTGCGGCGGCCGGCCAGCGCCTCGCTGAATGCCTGGGCGCCCTCGCCGTCGCGGGGCACCGGCAGGCCGTGCGGGGCGGCGGCCATCGGGGTGCGGTCGCGGTAGAAGACGCCGGCGCGTATCCCGTAGAGGCCGTGGTAGCGGGCCAGTTCGGTGCCGAGGGTGGTGCGCCGCTCGTCCTCCTCGGGGGTCTTGTTCCGGTCGTCCGCGTCGGGGCGGGCGGTGACGAACTGGGCGAGGGAGGCGAAGCGGGCGGCGTCGTCGATCCGGTCGACGACCACCCGCTGCTGCTCCACACCGGCGGTGATGACGGCGAGCGGGATGCCGAGCGCGAGCAGCACACCGGCCATCAGGACGATGAGGAGCGGGAGGAGTCGGGTGCGCACGGGTCGGCGGCGGCCTTCAGGAGGCCGGGGAGGCGGGTCGGCCGGGGGCGGGGACGACGAGGCGGTAGCCGACGCCGCGTACCGTCTCGATCAGGGCGGGCATGCGCAGTTTGGCGCGGAGCGAGGCGATATGCACCTCCAGCGTCCGGCCGGTGCCCTCCCAGCTCGTCCGCCACACCTCGCTGATGATCTGCTCCCGGCGGAAGACCACCCCTGGGCGCTGGGCGAGCAGCGCCAGCAGGTCGAACTCCTTGCGGGTGAGCGGGACCGCGGCGCCGTCCACGGAGACCTGGCGGGTGGGGAGTTCGACGGTGACGGCGCCCAGGTGCAGCGCGTGGCCGGCGGTGGACTCGTCGGCCGACGGCTCACCGCCGCGCTCCGACGGGGAGACCGTGCGCCGGCTGACCGCGTGGATGCGGGCCAGCAGCTCGCCGGTGTCGTACGGCTTGACGACATAGTCGTCGGCGCCCAGGTTGAGGCCGTGGATGCGCGAGCGCACATCCGCCCGCGCGGTGACCATGATCACCGGGGTGGTGCAGATCTTGCGGATCCGGCCGCACACCTCGAAGCCGTCCTGGTCGGGCAGCCCGAGGTCGAGCAGCACCACCGCGAAGGGCTCGGCGTCGTCGGGCAGCAGGGCCTTGAGCGCCTCCTCGCCGTTGCGTGCGTGGACGACGGCCAGGCCGTGCCGGGCCAGCACCGCGGACAGGGCCGCGGCCACATGATCGTCGTCCTCGACGAGCAGCAGTCTCATCAGGCCTCCTCCCGGGTGCGTGCGTACAGGCCAAAGGGCATCTACGGCGATAAGCGGCATGCCCGTCAAGAGGGGGCCGCCTCCGGGCCGCCATCCGTTATCCAGCCGGTACGACCCCGGCGCCTTCCCCCGCCGCCGACCGTCACACGTCTTCACGCAGAGTACTTCCGCTGCGACCGTTTCGTTATCCTCAAGTTCCCCTCAGATGTAATGACGCTGGTCGTAGGGCGTCCTAGGGTCCTCCCCAACCGAGGAGGACGGAGCTGTACGCCGATGAGCGAAGTATCGGTGACCAAGAACGCCGAGGGTCCCGCGCAAGCGGGAGACCAGCTGGTCGTGCTGGACAACGTGAACAAGCACTTCGGCGCGCTGCACGTGCTCCAGGACATCGACCTGACGATCAACCGGGGTGAGGTGGTCGTCGTGATCGGGCCCTCGGGGTCCGGCAAGTCGACGCTCTGCCGCACGATCAACCGCCTGGAGACCATCGACTCCGGCAGCATCACCATCGACGGGAAGCCCCTGCCGCAGGAGGGCCGCGAGCTGGCCCGCCTCCGCGCCGACGTGGGCATGGTCTTCCAGTCCTTCAACCTCTTCGCACACAAGACGGTGCTGGAGAACGTGATGCTGGGCCAGACCAAGGTCCGCAAGACGGACAAGGCGGCCGCCGAGCAGAAGGCCCGCGCCCTGTTGGACCGGGTCGGCGTCGGCACCCAGGCGGACAAGTACCCCGCACAGCTCTCCGGCGGTCAGCAGCAGCGCGTGGCGATCGCCCGCGCGCTGGCGATGGACCCCAAGGTGATGCTGTTCGACGAGCCGACGTCCGCGCTGGACCCGGAGATGATCAACGAGGTGCTGGACACGATGCAGCAGCTCGCCCGGGACGGCATGACGATGGTCGTGGTCACCCATGAGATGGGGTTCGCGCGCTCCGCGGCGAACCGGGTCGTCTTCATGGCGGACGGCCGCATCATCGAAGAGGCCGAGCCGAACCAGTTCTTCAACAACCCGCGCAGCGACCGCGCCAAGGACTTCCTGTCGAAGATCCTTCATCACTGAGCCCGCAGTTGGGCCTCATCATTGCCAACACTTGTTGAACCAAAGGATGTTCACCATGAGGATGCTTAAGACGGCTGCGGCAGGTGCGGTGGTGCTCGCACTGGCGGCTACGGCTACCGCGTGCGGCGGCGAGAAGGGTTCGGCGGGCGACAAGCCGGCCGGCGGCGAGGTCTACAGCGGTACGTACAAGGTCGCTTCGGACGTCAAGGTCGACTCGGCGGTGCTGAAGAAGGCCCAGAAGGCCAAGAAGATCGTCGTCGGCGTCAAGGCCGACCAGCCGTTCCTGGGTTTCAAGGACCCGGCCACCAACAAGTACTCCGGCTTCGACATCGAGATCGCCAAGATGGTCGCGGCCGACCTGGGCTTCTCCGAGAAGCAGATCGAGTTCAAGACGATCGACTCCAACGTCCGTGAGACCACCATCTCCAAGGGCGACGTCGACTTCTACGTCGGTACGTACACGATCAACGACGAGCGCAAGAAGCAGGTCGGCTTCGCGGGCCCGTACTACACCGCCGGCGCGGACCTCCTGGTGCGCAAGGACGACAAGACCATCACCGGACCGGAGACCCTCAAGGGCAAGAAGGTCTGCTCGATCGCCGGCTCCACTCCGCTGCAGGAGATCAAGAAGGAGAAGTACGGCGCCAAGACCACCGAGCTGTCCAAGTACTCGGACTGCGTGAAGTACCTGCTGGACGGCCAGGTCGACGCGGTCACCACCGACGACGCGATCCTCAAGGGCTACGCCGCCCAGCGTCCGCAGAAGCTGCGGGTGGTGGAGAAGCCCTTCACCAAGGAGCCCTACGGCGTCGGCATGAACAAGGACGACAAGGCCCTGCGCGACGCGATCACCACCGCGCTGGAGAACCACATCAAGAACAAGGACTACGAGAAGGCGTACAAGGGCACGCTCGGCAAGTCCGGCTCGAAGTACACCGCCCCGGAGACGCCGCTGCCGCGGTACTGAGGCGCTCGCGCACTCACCGGACCGCGCCGCCCCGTACGCCCGCCGCGGCGGGTGTACGGGGCGCGGTGTCTTCCCCGCCCGTGACCCTCTTCCCGCCGTCGACCCGATGACCGCTACCGCGGAGACCCCATGAACGTACTCCTCGATTATCTGCCCGAGTTCCGGGACGGATTCCTCGGAACCCTGGCGATCACCGCGTCCAGCGGCCTGCTCGCGCTGGTGCTCGGCGTGCTCATAGCCGGCTTCCGGGTCTCCCCGATCCCGCCGCTGCGCGCCTTCGGGACGGCCTGGGTCACGGTGCTGCGCAACACGCCGCTGACGCTGCTCTTCCTGGTCGCCTTCTTCGTCGTACCGCAGATCCTCTTCCAGGGTGCGAGCCCGTACGTGCTCGCCACACTGGCGCTCGGCTTCTACACCTCCTCCTTCGTGTGCGAGGCGGTGCGGTCCGGTATCAGCACCGTGCCGATGGGGCAGGCGGAGGCCGCGCGCAGCCTCGGCATGACGTTCACCCAGACGCTGCGCATGATCGTGCTCCCGCAGGCCACGCGCACCGTGCTCCCGCCGCTGAGCAGCATCTTCATCGCACTGACGAAGAACTCCGCGATCGCCGGCGCCTTCAGCTACGGCGAGCTGTTCAACGTCTCCAAGCTGCTCAACGACAAGGGCTACGCGATCGCCTGGATCTTCCTGTGGACCGCGCTCGCCTACCTCATCATCACCTTCGCCATCAGCGGCCTCTTCCGGCTGCTGGAGCGCCGGATGGAGGTGGCCCGATGAGCGGACGCGACGGGTGGAACAGCACGACGGGGATGCCGCGCGCGGGCGGGGCGGAACGAAGCGAGGTAGTGGCATGAGTGGGGCCAGCGTTCTCTACGACGTACCGGGACCGAAGGCAAGGGCACGCAACCGTGTCTACACCGTCGCCGGATCGCTCGCGGTACTGGCGCTGATCGCGTTCGTCGTCATGCGGTTGAGCGCCAAGGGCCAGCTGGAGCCCGAGGTGTGGAACATCTTCAACTACGCCGGTGTGCGGACCGGCATCCGCGACGGCGTGCTGACGACGCTCCAGGTCTTCGCGGTCGCGGCGGTGCTGTCGCTGGCGCTGGGCGTGCTGCTCGCGGTGGCCAGGCTGTCGGACCACAAGCCCGTCCGCTGGTTCGCGACCGGGTTCATCGAGCTCTTCCGCGCGGTACCGCTGCTGATCACGATCTACGCGCTGTGGGTCATCCTGCTCAGCAACCGCGAGAGCCTCGGCCTGACCGGCAGCCAGCCGCAGTTCTGGGCACTGGTCATCGGGCTGACGGTCTACAACGGCTCGGTGCAGGCCGAGGTGCTGCGAGCCGGCATCAACGCCGTGCCGAAGGGCCAGCGCGAGGCCGCCTACGCCCTGGGCATGAGCAAGACCCAGGTCATGACGACGGTGCTGATCCCGCAGGCCGTCCGGGCGATGCTGCCGACCATCATCAGCCAGCTCGTGGTGACCCTGAAGGACACCTCCCTCGGCTACATCATCACGTTCGAGGAACTGCTCTTCACCGCCCGCCAGATGAGCACCAACATCATCGTCAACGGCAACGACACCTACGTCCCGGTCATCATCGTCACCGGCACCATCTACGTGGCGATGTGCCTGGCGCTGTCCGGCCTCGCCAACTGGATCGAGCGGCGCGGCCGGCGGGCCAAGACCGGCATCGGCGTGGCCTCGGCCGCCGAGCCGGTGGCCGCCACCGACGCGATGGAGGTCGCCGACGCGGCGCCCGACGGCCCGGCGGCCAAGAAGGACTGACGGGACGAGCGGCCACCGCGTGGCTCATAGGGGACCGTCCGGAGGCGGTGGCAACGGCGCCACCGCCTCCGTCACTTGACGCGAGCGGCCGCAGTGGGTTGCATACGCTGTGTGATCACGCACCGGGCTCCAACTGCCAGTTCCCGCATGTCCCGTACGTACCAGCGGTCCCGGGGAGCTGCGCCGTGGACCCGGTGATCGTCGTCGGGGCCGGGCCGGTGGGGCTCTCGCTCGCCCTCGCTCTCGCCCGGCTCGGCGTCCCCTCCGTCGTCCTGGACGAAACCGCGGGCCAGGAGGACACCCGCCCCGCCCGCACGGCCGTGCTCCGGCCGGACACCGCAGCCTTCGTCGGCCGGCTCGGCTGTGCCGACGCCCTGGAGAGCGCCGGCACCCGCTGGGCGGCCTGGCGCATCATGCGCCGCCGGCGCCTGGTGGAACGGGTCGCGTTCGCCGCACGCACCCCGGACGACGCGGCCGGACCCGCGCCCGTCTCCCCCGTGCACCTCCCCCAGCACGCGCTCACCCGTGCCCTGCGCGCCGCGCTGGCCCACGAGAAGCTCGCCGAGATCGTCACCGACAGCCGGCTCGTCGACGTCGAGCAGGACGAGCACGGCGTGAGCGCACACACCCGCGGCACCAACGGGACGTGGTGGCGCGGGAGTTACCTCGTCGGCTGCGACGGTCCCCGGTCGACGGTCCGCAAGCTGCTGGACATCCGCTTCCCGGGCCGTACGGCCGTCGAGCGGCATGCGGTGGCCGCGCTGCGCTGCGAACTCCCCTGGCCCGGCGAGGCGCTGCTGCACCGCTCGCCGCCCCGGCACGGCGGCGGGCCAGGGCCGGAGGTCTCGGCCCGCCCACTGGCCGACGGCATGTGGCGGCTGGACTGGCTGCTGCCGCCGGGGCGCGAACTGGTCACCCCGGACGCCCTGGTCGCCCGGATCCGCGACTCCCTGGCCGGCTGGACCACCGAGTCGCCGGCGGAGCCCGGCACCCCTGCGGGCCCGGGAGAGGACGGGACACGGGGGCACGGCCACGGCCGGCTCGTCCCGCCGTACGAACTCCTCGACACCGGCGTGCACACCGTCCACCACCGGCTGGCCCGCTGCTGGCGGCAGGGCCGCGCCTTCCTCGCCGGGGATGCCGCGCATCTGCTGGGCGCGCTCGGCACCCAGGGCCTGGACGAGGGCCTGCGGGATGCCGAGAACCTCGCCTGGAAGCTCGGCCTGGCCTGGCACCACGGCGCCTCGGAGCTGCTGCTCGACAGCTACCAGGCCGAGCGCCGGGGCGCGGTCGCGGCCCGGCTGCGCGCCGCCGACCAGGCGCTGCCGCTGCTGCGGGACGGCCGGTCGGCCCGCTGGCGCACCGTCCTGCCGGGCGCGGCGCGCGGCCGCAGCACCCTGCTGACCGACGGCCATCTGGGCCGCGGCCCGCTGGGCGCACCACCGGTCTACGCCCGCACCCCGCTGGCGCCGCCCGTCGAGCACGCCGACGGCCCGCTGGCCGAGACGCTCCCCGGGGCGCCGGTCGCGAATGTCGCGGTGACCGCCTCCGACGGCTCGGTGGTCAGGCTGCGCGACCGCCTCGGCCGCGGCCTGCTGGTGGTACTGGTGGCGCCCGGCACCACCGTCTGGGACCGTCGGCACTGGCAGTCGGCGGGCCTGATGCCCAGCCTGACCAGCGCGGTCGCCGGCCTGCCGATGCCCGCCGAGATCCTGGTCACCGAGTCCTACCCGGGCTCGGCCGCCCACACCGTCCTGCTCGTACGCCCGGACGGCCATCTGGTCACGGCGCTGGCCGGCGTCCGCCCGGCGGAGCTGACCGCGTGCGCGGAGGCCGTACGGGGCGGGGCTCATGGGCACGGATCGGGCGCGGGCCGCCGGGCCCGCCCGGCCGGGGACCCGGAGGCGTCGGGAACTTCTCAGGTGTCGCAGGCGTCGCAACCGTCGCAGGCGTCCGAGGGAGAGCCGTCCCCTGTTGACCCTGTGGGATCCTCCATGCTTCACTCCGAGAGTGACTGATCACAGCTCGCGATTCTGGCGGAGGGTCCATCTGGACCTGGTCCGCTATGCGGGCTGCATGTGTCGTCCGTCCTGCTGATCCGCAGTTTCCCTTCCACGCGGCCGCCCGCCTCTGCCCGGCAGCCGCGCCTCTTCGCGATCATCACCCAGGACGGTTTCCGTGCCCGACGTACGTGCCTTTGCGCACCCGCATGCCGCCGCCGATGCCGACGGCCCCAGCGCATCCGAACTCCTCGACTTCGTCCGCCGCACCGCCGAGGACGCGGCGCTCATCGCCTCCCTCCCGCTCGACCCCGAAGGCCGCACCTGGATCCGGCTGAACGGGCCGGGCAGAGCCGAGTCCTGGCTGATCGGCTGGCCGCCGGGCACCGGCACCGGCTGGCACGACCACGGCGGCTCACGCGGCGCCTTCGCGACGGCCACCGGCGAGCTGACGGAGCAGTCGCTCGCCGCCCAACTGCCCACCGAGGGCTGGAAGACCCTGGAACTCGCCGATGGCGTGGACCGGGAGCGCAGGCTCGGCGACGGCCGGGGCCGGGCGTTCGGCCCGCACCATGTCCACCAGGTCCTCAACCTCTCCCCTGACACCCATGCGGTGTCGGTGCACGCCTACTACCCGCCACTGCCGCTGATGCGCCGCTACAGCCGCACCGGTCAGGTACTGCGCCTCGAAGAGGTCGAGCGCCCGGAGGAGTGGACATGAGCGAGCGGTTCGGGAGCGGCGAGCGGTTCGGGGGCAGGGAGCGGTTCGGGAGCAGGGAGCAGTTCGGGAGCAGGGAGCAGTTCGGGAGTAAGGAACCTGTCGGAGGCGGCGAGCGGTTCCGGGCCGGCGAGCGATTCGGGGGTGCGCCGCGCGGGGGCGCGGGCGCGGTCGAGT
Organism: Streptomyces sp. NPDC026575; assembly: GCF_055567415.1. Lineage (NCBI taxonomy): Bacteria > Bacillati > Actinomycetota > Actinomycetes > Kitasatosporales > Streptomycetaceae > Streptomyces > Streptomyces sp. NPDC026575. The sequence continues at coordinate 35,909 of NZ_JBVHQM010000028.1, read as the reverse complement.
ACGGAGAGGTGCCGGTATGAGTGCCGTCGACGAACTGCTGGCTCGTGCCCGACGCGAGCTGGGCCGACGGGCGGAGCCCGAGGACGCCGCCGCCGTCCAGGAGGCCGGCGGTCTACTGGTGGACATCCGGTACGCCGAACTGCGGGAGCGTGACGGCACCATCCCCGGCGCCCTGGTCGTGGAACGCAACGAACTCGAATGGCGCCTGGACCCCACCGGCGCACACCGGGCCCCGGAGGCCACCCACCACGACCTGCCGGTCATCGTCATCTGCAACGAGGGCTACGCGTCCACGCTCGCCGCCCTCTCCCTCCGCCAACTGGGCCTCCACCGGGCAACCGACCTGGCAGGCGGCTTCCAGGCCTGGCGAGGAGCGGGCCTACCGGTACAGGCGTGACCTTGGGGGCTGGGCTGGGCTGGGCTGGGCTGGGCTGGGCTGGGCTGGGCTGGGCTGGGCGAGCTTGCCTAGTGGGGCTGGCTTGGTGGGTCGGGCTCGCCGGACTGGGCTAGCGGGGCGGACTGGCCTGGCTACGCTGGCGGGTCGGCCTGGGCGGGCTGGGTTGGCGGGGTCGGCCTTGCCGGGCGGCTGGCGGGGCCGGCCCGTCGGCCGGCTTGGGCCCCGCTCCCCTACCCCCTGGGCTCCGGTGACATCGTCGTCGGGCTGCCTGGTCCATGGCCCCGACCGCCCGGTCACCCCCGTCACCCCGTCACCCGGCGGTCACCCGGTCGCCCGCACCTGATCACCCGGTCAATCGTCCGGCAGGTGGTACTCCAGCAGTTCCGGATCCTCGCCTTCCTCCTCCAAGGCCCGTTTGACGACGCGGAGGGCGAGGCCCTCCGGGTAGCCCTTGCGGGCCAGCATTCCGGCCAGGCGGCGGAGGCGCTTCTCCCGGTCCAGCCCCCTGGTCGCGCGCAGCTTGCGGTCGACCAACTCGCGGGCGGTGGACTCCTCCTGCTCGGAGTCGAGGCGGCCGACGGCCACATCGATCAGGGCGGAGTCCACCCCCTTGGTGCGCAGTTCGCGGGCCAGGGCGCGCCGGGCCAGGCCGCGACCGTGGTGGCGGGACTCCACCCAGGCGTCGGCGAAGGCGGCATCGTCGATCAGCCCGACGTCCTCGAAACGCGACAGCACCTCTTGGGCGGCCTCGTCGGGGATGCCCCGCCGGCGCAGGGCGTCCGCCAGCTGCTTGCGCGTACGCGGATTCCCGGTGAGCAGGCGCAGGCAGATGGCCCGCGCCTGCTCCTCGGGCGTACGCGGTGGTCCCGGCTCGGCCCTCGACGAGGCGGAACCACCGCTGTTCTCATGGCCATCACGGCCTCTGCGGCCGCTACGGGTCTCGGCGTCACCGGCAACGCGGCTGGTGCCGTCCTCGCTGTCCGGCCATTCCGTTCGCCGTGTCATGGCGGGCTAGCTCTTGGCCGCGGCGGCCTTGGAACCCTTGGCGCCCTTGGCCGCCGGTGCCGGGGCGGCGGCGGCGAGCGGCTCGGCGGCCGCGCCCGCGGCGTCCGCACCGGCCTCCGCAGCCGGGTCCTGCGGCTTGACGCCGATCCCGAGCTTCTCCTTGATCTTCTTCTCGATCTCGTTGGCGAGATCCGGGTTGTCCTTGAGGAAGTTGCGGGCGTTCTCCTTGCCCTGGCCGAGCTGGTCGCCCTCGTAGGTGTACCAAGCACCGGACTTGCGGATGAAGCCGTGCTCCACGCCCATGTCGATCAGGCCGCCCTCACGGCTGATGCCCTGGCCGTAGAGGATGTCGAACTCGGCCTGCTTGAAGGGCGGGGAGACCTTGTTCTTGACGACCTTGACGCGGGTGCGGTTGCCGACCGCTTCCGTGCCGTCCTTGAGGGTCTCGATACGGCGGATGTCGAGTCGCACCGAGGCGTAGAACTTCAGCGCGCGGCCACCGGTCGTGGTCTCCGGCGAGCCGAACATCACGCCGATCTTCTCGCGGAGCTGGTTGATGAAGATCGCGGTGGTCTTGGACTGGTTGAGCGCGCTGGTGATCTTGCGGAGGGCCTGGCTCATCAGCCGGGCCTGGAGGCCGACGTGGGAGTCGCCCATCTCGCCCTCGATCTCGGCCCGCGGCACCAGGGCGGCGACGGAGTCGATCACGATGAGGTCGAGCGCGCCGGAGCGGACCAGCATGTCCACGATTTCCAGGGCCTGCTCGCCGTTGTCCGGCTGGGACAGGATCAGGGCGTCGGTGTCCACACCGAGCTTCTTCGCGTACTCCGGGTCCAGGGCGTGCTCGGCGTCGATGAACGCCACGGAGCCGCCGGCCCTCTGCGCGTTCGCGACGGCGTGCAGGGTCAGGGTCGTCTTACCGGAGGACTCCGGTCCGTAGACCTCGATGACGCGGCCGCGGGGGAGGCCGCCGACGCCGAGCGCGACGTCGAGGGCGGTGGATCCGGTGGGGATGACCTCGATGGGCTCCTTCGACCGCTCCCCCATGCGCATCACGGCGCCCTTGCCGAATTGCCGTTCAATCTGTGCGAGCGCGGCGTCCAGCGCCTTCTCGCGGTCAGTGCCTGCCATGGGTTCCACCCGATTTGCTTGAGTCGATCGCTTCACGTCCATGACGCTAACGCCTGCCACTGACAATGCGCCCGGACCCGGCTCCAGCCTGTGGATAACTCCGCGAAAACCCCGGAATCACGGGCCGGACACCCCATAAGAATGGATGTTCGATTTTGCTGTCAAGCGGCACCGCCACTCCGCACGCCGCTACCCGGCGCCCCGTACCGACGGCGGTTGATCGTTGTCATCGGGGCTGACGGCGGTGCGCTCATGGCGGCGAAACCCGGTGGCGCGCAGACCTGCTGTGCCAGGGTTGCGGTGGGGGAAGTCGCGGGTGCGCACCCGCATCCGGACCCGAGAGCGCTGAGGAGCGGTGACGGTGACGATGCGGGCGGTTCCGCTGGTGGGCGGGCCGGTGGAGGTGCGGGGTGCGCTGGACCTGGAGAGCACGCAGGCGGGGGTGATGCCGCGCCGGTTGCCCGCCTGGACCAAGGAGCAGTATCAGGACCCGTCGGTCTACGGGGTGACCTTGATGCCCTCGGGGGTGCGGCTGGTGTTCCGCACCGATGCGCGGGAGCTCGAATTCGAGGTGCTCACCTCCACGGGGCAGCTCGACACCGAGCCCGGGCCCCGCCCGACGGGGATGCTGGAGCTGGTGGTGGACGGCGCCCCGGCCGGGCGGCAGGAGGCGCCGGTGGGCAATGTGCTGCGGATGGCGGGCCCTGGGGACGTGCGGCAAGTGATCCCGGGGAAGCCGGGGACCGTACGGTTCGCCGGGCTGCCGGCCGGCATGAAGAACGTCGAGCTGTGGCTGCCGCAGCAGACCCCCACGGAACTGGTGGCGCTGCGCGCCGACGGCGAGGTGCTGGCGCCGCTGCCGGACGGGCGGCGCCGCTGGGTGCACCACGGCAGCTCCATCAGCCACTGCCTGGAGGCCGACGGCCCGACCGGCACCTGGCCGGTGGTGGCGGCCGCGCGCGCAGGAGTGGAGGTGATCAACCTCAGCCAGGCGGGCAACGAGATGCTGGACCCGTATGTCGCCCGGACGATCCGCGATATGCCCGCCGACCTGATCAGCCTCAAGGTGGGGATCAACATCGTGGGCCTGGCCGCCTTCCGGCTGCGGACGTTCGGCCCGGCGGTGCACGGCTTCCTGGACACGATCCGGGACGGGCACCCGGACACCCCGCTGCTGGTGATGTCCCCGGTGAGCTGTCCGGCGCTGGAGGAGTCCCCGGGCCCGACGACGATGGGCCCGGACGGGAAGATCGCGGCGCTGGGCGACCCGGCGGAGGTGGCCGACGGGGCCTTGTCGCTGACGGTGGTCCGCGCCGAGCTGGCCCGGATCGTGGCGGCCCGGCGGGCCCGCGATCCCCGTCTCCACTATCTCGACGGACGCGAGCTGCTCGGCCCCGACGAGGCGGACGACCTGGCCGACGGCCTCCACCCCGGCGCCGCCGCATACCGCCGGATGGGCAGGCGCTTCGCCGCCCGTGCCTTCGCGGACGACGGGCCCTTCCGGCCCTGCTGAACCCGTGGGAGCCGCTCCCGGCTCGGACGCGCGCCCCTCGGCGGTGCCGGGCGGCGCCATCGGGAGGATCCGGTCGGCCGGACGCGGTGCGGTTGAGCGCGCCCGGGCACGCGGACGCCTAGCGTGTGACCGTGGCGCTGGACGACGATCTGGACCGGCTGAGCCGGGACGAACTGGCGGCCGAGGTGCGGCGGTTGCGCAGCGGCATCCGTGCGCACCGGGACAGTTCGGGGCACGACCTGTGCTGGCACCACCCCGGGCTGTGGGGCCTGCTGCCGGAGGGCGTGGAACCGGAGGTGGCGGTGCCGCCGTGGCCGCGCTTCCTGCGCGGCTGCGTCCGCTACCGGGAGTCCCTGGACAGCCAGCTGCCGAACGCCCCGGTCGACGACCGGGAGTACGGCGGGTAGGCGCCGGCCCGCGCACGCCCTCCGCCGTCAGCAGGGGGCCTCAGCGAGCGCTCCGGCCGTCCTGCCCGTCCTGGGCGGGGGTGGTCTCCGCGTCCCCCTGGGCGACCGCCGTCGCTGGGGCCTCCTGCGAGGACGAGGACGAGGGCGGTGCACCGTGCGGGCCGCGGCGGATGCGGGCGAGGAGGCGGGCGCCGCGCCTGCGGCGGGTTCTGCCGTGGACCCGCAGGTCGTCGGGGACGTCGTAGCGCTTGACGTAGGCGCCGAGGAATGCCTGCAGGGTCGCCGTCGCCGGGATGGCGATGAGCGCGCCCACCGCGCCCATCAGGGCCGTACCGGCGACGACCGATCCGAAGGCGACGGCGGGATGGATGTCCACCGTCTTGGCGGTGATCCTCGGCTGGAGGAGGTAGTTCTCGAACTGCTGGTAGATCACGACGAAGCCGAAGACCCACAGGGCGTGCCAGGGATCGACGGTGAACGCGATCAGGATGGGCAGCGCGCCCGCCAGATACGTGCCTATGGTCGGTATGAACTGGGAGACCAGGCCCACCCACATGCCCAGGGCGGGGGCGTACGGGACGCCCATCAGCTCCAGCAGGACATAGTGCGCGACGCCGGATATCAGCGCCATCAGACCGCGGGAGTAGAGATATCCGCCGGTCTTGGCCACGGCGATCTCCCAGGCGCGCAGCACCTCCGTCTGGCGGCGCGGCGGCAGCACCGAGCACAGCGCGCGGCGCAGCCGGGGGCCGTCGGCGGCGAAGTAGAACGAGAACAGCGCCACCGTCAGGAGGTTGAACAGGCTGCCCAGCACCGTCGCGGAGACGGCCAGGACGTTGTTGGCGCTGTCCTGGACGTACTTCTGCAGCCAGTCGGACCGCAGCAGGTTGTTCTGCACCTCGACCCGTGACAGGTGGGTGTGCAGGGTGTTGTTGATCCAGCTGATGACGGAGTCCAGATACTGCGGGAACTCCTCGACCATCGTGGCTATCTGGCCGGCGAGCATGGAGCCCAGCAGCGCGAAGAAGCCGGCCGCGGCGACGAGGATGCCCAGGAACACCAGCCCCGTCGCCAGCCCGCGCCGCATGCCGCGGGCCGCCATCCAGTCGACGGCGGGCTCGACGGCCAGCGCGAGGAAGAACGCGATCAGCACGTTCAGCAGCAGCGTGATCAGTTGGTGGAATCCCCAGATGGCGAGCTGGTAGCACCCCACGAGGGCGAGCGCGAGCACCATGGCGCGCGGCAGCCAGCGCGGCATCCGCGCATCGGACCACGCGGCCTCGGGCGGGTCCGCGCGCCGGCCCTCGGGCCGTGGAACGTCGTTGCTGGTGATCTCATCAGACACGGGCACGCAGCCCAGTGTCGCGTACCGCGCCGACAATCACGGTTCCGGGCCGTGGCCGCGTCCGCGATGCCCGGCCTTCGGGGCCTTCCCACCAGGCCGGAGCCCGGCCCGTCCGCTCAGCGCTTGTCGTGCGGTACGTCCATCGCCGAGCAGACCACCCGCCACACCTCTTTGGCGCTCCAGCCCGCGTCCAGCGCCTCGTGGACGGTTCGGCCGCCGAGGCCGGACATCACATGATCGCGCGCGAAGGAGTCGGCGTAGCCCGCGCCGAAGTGATCCGCCATCCGCTGCCAGAAGACCGTCAACCGCATGCCTCCAGTATCCCGCCCTGGGAGGGCAGCAGTACGCGAGCCGGTGCCACCGGGAGATTTCGGCCCTACCGTCGGGCCATGGCCGAAAACGCAAGCCCCACCTCGACCCCCCTGGCGCGCGCCGAGCGCTTCGTCTGGCTGACCGCCCGGGTACTGGAGCAGCGGCTCTTCGAGTACCACTTCCTCGGCGGCGGGGCGGACCCGGTCGAGACCGCGCTCGCCGCGTACCGCAACGACGACGACGGCTTCGGCCACGCCCTGGAGCCCGATCTGCGCGGCCCCGTCAGCCAGCCGCTGCACACCGCGCACGCCCTGAAGGTCCTCGACCAGATCGGGCGCTGCGACGGCCGCCAGGTGGAGCGGATCTGCCGCTATCTGACGAAGATCTCGACGCCGCAGGGCGCGCTGCCCGCGCTGGACCCCTCGCTGCGGGGCTATCCGGCCGCGCCGTGGATCCCGGTGGTCGACGATCCGCCGAGCGCGTTGCTGGCCACCGGGCCCGTGGTGGGGACGCTGCACCGCAACGAGGTGTGGCACGCCTGGCTGTTCCGGGCCACGGACTACTGCTGGGCGGCCGTGGAGTCCTTGACGGAGACCCATCCGTACGAGGCGGAGGCGGCGGTGGCCTTCCTGGACGGTGCCCCGGACCGGCCGCGGGCCGCCGCGGCGGCCGAGCGGCTGGGCCGGCTGGTACGGGAGCAGGGCCTGGTGCTGCTGGACCCGGAGCGCGCCGCGGACGTCCCGGTGGCGCAGGGGTACGCCCCCGGGGAGCACCACCTGGCATGCGACTTCGCGGCGGCGCCCGGCTCGCTGGCCCGCGGCTGGTTCACCGACGAGGAGATGGACCGGGCCCTGGACCACCTCGCCGCGCTCCAGGAGGAGGACGGCGGCTGGCCGGTCAACTGGCGGGTCTGGGCTCCGGGGACGGCGCTGGAGGGCCGCCCGATGGTGACGCTCAAAGCACTGCTGACCCTGCGGGCCTACGGGCGGCCCCTCGGCTGAGCGCCCCGCCCAGGGGTGCCGGGCCGCCGGTGGTGGGCCTCCGGGCCCCGACCCGCCCCCTCCACGGCAGGCCCCCGGCCGAGATCGATCAGCCGGTCAGTGCCCGCACCCCGGCCGTGACCACCACGGCGGCGCCGACGACCAGCAGGAACGGCGCCCGAAGGACGAGCGCGACGGCCGCGGCGGCCAGGCCCGCGGCCCTGGCGTCGAGCATCAGGTACCGGTCGTCGCTGAAGGTCTGCTGGGCGGTGAGCGCGGCCAGCAGGGCCACCGGCAGCAGCGCGGCCAGCCGCTTGACGAGCGGGCGCTCCAGTACGCCGGCGGGCGCCGACAGGCCGAGGAACTTGACCAGGTAGCAGCCGACGGCGGTGGCGGCGATCGCGATCCAGACGCTCATGCCCGGTCCTCCTCGGTGGTGGCGTCGCTGCCCGCGCCGCCGTTGCGGTGCGCGGCGGCGCCGTCCCGGTCGGCACCCGGCCCCCGCGCCGCCCTCGTTTCGTTCGCCCGCTCGCGGCGCCCCTGTACGGCAAGGACGGCGGGTGCGGCCAGCGCCGCGAGCAGGACCGGGACGCCGGCGGGCAGCAGCGGCAGCGTCGTCAAGAGCACCACCACGGCCAGCCCGGCCGCGGCCCGCTCGACGGCGGTCTTGAGCATCGGCGCGAGGAGCGCCAGGAAGACCGCGGGGCCGGCCGCGTCCAGTCCCCAGGCGTCGGTATCGCCGAGCGCCTCGGCGCCCAGTGCGCCGAGGAAGGTGGTGAGGTTCCACAGGGCGTAGAGGCTCAGCCCGGTGACGGTGAAGCCCAGCCGGGCGCTGCGGCGGTCGGGCTGGGCCAGGGCGACGGCGGAGGTCTCGTCGATGACCCAGTGGGCGGCGAAGGGCCTGACGCCCGCCCGGTAGCCGAGGACGGTGGACAGCCGCAGTCCGTAGAACGCGTTGCGGGTCCCCAGGAAGAAGGCGCCGGCCGCAGCGGTGAGCGGGTTGCCGCCCGCGGCGAGCGCGCCCACGAGGGCGAACTGCGAGGCGCCGGTGAACACCAGCAGGCTGAGCGCGCACGTCTGCAGCAGGCTGAGGCCGGCGCCGGCCGAGGTCACGCCGAAGGCGAACCCGGAGAGTCCGACGGCGATACCGACGCCGAGGGCGTCCCTGATGACGGCGGAGTCGGGCTTCGCGGCGGCCGCCGCGTCCGGTGGCGCGCACGGGCCCGCGGGGCGAATCTCTGTCTGTTCTGGCACGCCCCGGACCTTAGGAGTGCGCGCCCTCGGTGGTCTTGTACGTTCTTGCGGCCCGGGGCGCACCTGGGGCCTGTCCGATCGGTCAGGTCCTAGGCCGACCGCTCCCTGCGGTACGCACCGGGTGGCACTCCGACGATCCGGGTGAAGTGCCGGTTCAGATGCGGCTGATCGCTGAAGCCGACCTCGACGGCGGTCTCCGCGGGTGTGCGGCCCGCCTCCAGGAGCCCGCGGGCCCGGCGCACCCGGGCATCGGTGAGCCAGGTGTGCGGCGGCATTCCGTACGCGCCTTTGAAGGCCCGCAGCAGCGCGAACGGGCTGGTGCCGAGCTCCTGCGCCAGCTTCTCCAGGGAGGGCGGGTCGGCCATCCGCTCCTCCAGGAGGGCCCGGGCCAGGCCGGCGGTCCGGGCACCCGCGCTGCGCGGCGTACGTACCGGGAGCGGGCCTCCGTAGCGGCGCAGCAGACGGGCGACGGCGATCCGCAGCAGGCTGTCGGCGGCGAGCGCGTTGCCCGCCTCGGCGGCCCGGTGGACCTCGGTGATCATGCGGCCGAGGTGCGGGTCATCGGCGGTGGTCCGGGTGAATCCGGCCGTACCGCGCAGCGCCGTGGTCTCCTCGGCTATCTCGGCGACGACCTCGGGCGACGGGTAGAGGGTGGCGTAGGCCCAGCCCTCGGGCGCACCGGCCCGCGCGGTGTGCGCGACCTCCGGGTTGATCATGACGATGCCGCCGTGGCCGGCCCGGACGGTGCCCTGCTGGAGCCCGATCTCCTCGATGCCGGAGGTGACCGCGCAGACGACGTAGCCGTCGTGGGCGTGGCGGGGGAAGGAGTGCCGGACGTAGCGGGCGCGCAGCAGGTCCAGACCGGGCAGCCCGGCGTACCGCCAGTGGCGCGCCCACTCCCCGCGCGCCTGCGGCGTGGCGTTCGTCCCGGGGGTGCCGCCGATGGCCGCGCCGTCCCCGCTGCCCGTGACCATGCCCCCATTCTGGCTGCTCGGCAGCGCTCCCGACGTGGGCGTCCGCAGCGTGGACGGGTACCGCGGGCCCCGCCGGGGACGGCCGGCGGCACGCGCGGGGGCCGCGTTGTCAGTGGCGCGGTGCACGATGGGGGACATGGCCAAGGCAGCGCTCGACTCGTTCTCTCCCGCGACCCGCGGTTGGTTCGCCGGGGCGTTCAGCGCGCCCACCGCCGCGCAGGAAGGCGCCTGGCAGGCGATCGGCGCGGGCTCGGACGTCCTGGTGGTGGCGCCGACGGGATCCGGCAAGACCCTCGCCGCCTTCCTCGCGTCGCTGGACGCGCTGGCGAGCACTCCCCCGCCCGCCGAGCCGAAGAAGCGCTGCCGGGTGCTGTACGTCTCGCCGCTGAAGGCGCTGGCCGTCGACGTCGAGCGCAATCTGCGCAGCCCCCTGACGGGAATCCGGCAGGAGTCGGTCCGGCTCGGGCTGCCGGAGCCCGACATCACGGTCGGCATCCGCTCGGGGGACACTCCGCCCGCGGAGCGCCGCTCGATCGCCAACCGCCCGCCGGACATCCTCATCACGACCCCCGAGTCGCTGTTCCTGATGCTGACGTCCTCGGCCCGGGAGGCGCTGGCGGGCGTCGAGACGGTGATCGTGGACGAGGTGCACGCGGTCGCCGGCACGAAGCGCGGCGCGCATCTCGCGCTGTCCCTGGAGCGGCTGGACGAGCTGCTCGACCGTCCCGCGCGCCGGATCGGACTGTCGGCGACGGTGCGCCCGGTGGAGGAGGTGGCCCGCTATCTGTCCCCCCGGCGCCGGGTGGAGATCGTCCAGCCGCCGTCCGGGAAGCGCTTCGACCTGTCGGTGGTCGTCCCGGTGGAGGACATGGGCGAGCTGGGCGGCTCACCGGTCCAGGAGGGCGACACGGGCGAGAAGCCCTCCATCTGGCCGCAGGTCGAGGAGAGGATCGCCGACCTCGTCCAGGCCCATCGCTCCACGATCGTCTTCGCCAACTCCCGCCGCCTGGCGGAGCGGTTGTGCAACCGCCTGAACGAGATCGCCTACGAGCGCACCACGGGCGCTGTGCTCGCTTCGCGCGACTCCGCCACGACGCTGCCCGAGCACCACTCCCCGGCGGAGCTGATGGGCGGGTCCGGTGCCGCCAAGGGGGCGCCGCCGCTGCTGGCCCGCGCGCACCACGGCTCGGTGTCCAAGGAGCAGCGCGCCCAGGTGGAGGAGGACTTGAAGGCGGGCCGGCTGCCGGCCGTGGTCGCCACCTCCAGTCTGGAGCTGGGCATCGACATGGGCGCGGTCGATCTGGTCGTCCAGGTGGAGTCGCCGCCGTCGGTCGCCTCCGGGCTGCAGCGGGTCGGCCGGGCCGGGCATCAGGTCGGCGCGGTCTCGACGGGCATCGTCTTCCCCAAGTACCGCGGCGATCTGGTGCAGGCGGCCGTGGTGACCGAACGGATGCGCTCGGGCGCCATCGAGGCGCTGCGGGTACCCGCCAATCCGCTGGACGTGCTCGCCCAGCAGATCGTCGCCATGGCCGCGATGGACACCTGGGACGTCGAGGAGCTGCTGGCCGTCGTCCGGCGGGCGGCCCCCTTCGCGGCGCTCCCCGAGTCGGCGTTCACGGCCGTGCTCGACATGCTCGCCGGCCGCTACCCCTCGGACGCCTTCGCCGAGCTGCGGCCGCGCCTGGTGTGGGACCGCGTCGCGCAGACCGTCGCGGGCCGCCCCGGGGCCCAGCGCCTGGCCGTCACCTCCGGCGGCACGATCCCCGACCGCGGTCTGTTCGGCGTGTTCCTCGCCGGCGACTCCGGCAAGGGCGGCCGCCGGGTGGGCGAGCTGGACGAGGAGATGGTCTACGAGTCCCGGGTCGGCGATGTCTTCACCCTCGGCACGACGTCCTGGCGCATCGAGGACATCACCCGCGACCGGGTGCTGGTCACCCCCGCCCCGGGGGTCCCCGGCCGGCTGCCGTTCTGGAAGGGCGACCAGCTGGGCCGCCCCCTGGAACTGGGCCGTGCGCTGGGCGCGTTCCTCCGGGAGATCGGTTCGCTCGGCCCAAAGGACGCCGGGGCCCGGCTGGCCGCCGCCGGGCTGGACGCCTGGGCGGTGTCCAACGTGCTGGGCTATCTGGCAGAGCAGAAGCAGGCATGCGGCCATGTCCCCGATGACCGCACGATCGTCGTCGAGCGGTTCCGCGACGAGCTCGGCGACTGGCGGGTGGTCGTCCACTCCCCCTTCGGCGCGCAGGTCCACGCCCCCTGGGCACTGGCCCTCGGCGCCCGCCTCGCCGAGCGCTACGGCATGGACGCCCAGGTGATGCACGCCGACGACGGCATCGTGCTGCGGCTGCCGGACGCCGATCTGATGGGCCTCGACCTCCTCGACGGGGACGGCGCCTTCGACCCGTCGGCCGACCCGGGCCTGGCGGCCCGCGGCGCGGAGTACGACCCGGAGCAGTCCCCGGTGGGGGCCGCCGACGTCGCCTTCGACCAGGGCGAGGTCGATCAGCTCGTCACGGACCAGGTCGGCGGTTCGGCGCTGTTCGCCTCCCGCTTCCGCGAATGCGCCGCCCGTGCCCTGCTGCTGCCGCGGCGCAGCCCCGGCAAGCGCACACCGCTGTGGCAGCAGCGCCAGCGCGCCGCCCAGTTGCTCCAGGTGGCCAGCGAGTTCGGGTCCTTCCCCATCGTGCTGGAGGCCGTCCGCGAATGCCTCCAGGACGTCTTCGACGTACCGGGCCTGACGGAGCTGATGGGCGACATCGAGGCCCGCCGGGTCCGCCTGGTGGAGGTCACCACCCCCGAGCCCTCCCCGTTCGCCCGCTCGCTGCTGTTCGGCTATGTCGCGCAGTTCCTGTACGAGGGCGACTCCCCGCTCGCCGAGCGCCGCGCCGCCGCGCTGTCGCTGGATTCCCGGCTGCTCGCCGAGCTGCTGGGCCAGGCCGAACTGCGCGAACTGCTGGACGCGGAGGTGCTGGCCGAGCTGGAGCGCGAGCTGCAGTGGCGGACGGAGGACCGCCGCGTCAAGGACGTCGAGGGCGTCGCCGACGTACTGCGGCTGCTGGGTCCGCTGACCGATGCCGAACTGGCCGAGCGCGGTGCGGATCCGGCGTGGACCGGGGAGCTGGCCGCCGCCCGCCGCGCCATCTCGGTACGGATCGCCGGCGCCGAGCACTGGGCCGCCGTCGAGGACGCCGGCCGGCTGCGCGACGCGTTGGGTACGGCACTGCCGGTCGGCGTCCCGGAGTCGTTCACCGAACCGGTCAAGGACCCGCTCGGCGATCTGCTGTCCCGCTACGCTCGTACGCACGGCCCGTTCACCTCCGAGCAGGCGGCCGCCCGCTTCGGCCTCGGCACGGCCGTCACCGACGGCGCGCTGCACCGCCTCGCGGCCGCCGGCCGGGTCGTCCAGGGGGAGTTCCACCCCGCGGGCATCGGCCAGGAGTGGTGCGACGCGCAGGTGCTGCGCAGGCTGCGCCGCCGCTCGCTCGCCGCGCTGCGCGAGGAGCTCGAACCGGTCCCGCCCGCCGCGCTCGCCGCCTTCCTCCCCCAGTGGCAGCATGTCGGCGCGCCCCGCCCGGCGCCGCCCGCCGGTCATCCGGCGCCGTCCTCCGGCGCGTCGTACGGCCTGCGCGGTATCGACGGCCTGGTGCGCGCCATCGAGCAGCTGCAGGGCGCGCCGGTGCCGGCCTCCGCCCTGGAGAAGCTGGTGCTGCCGTCCCGGGTCGGCGGCTACACCCCCGCCCTGCTGGACGAACTCACTGCCACCGGCGAGGTGTTGTGGGCCGGTGCCGGCGCGCTCCCCGGCAAGGACGGCTGGCTCTCCCTCCATCTGGCCGACTCCGCCCCGCTGCTGCTCCCGCCGCCCCTCCCCCTGGAACTGACCGCGCTGCACGAGTCGTTGCTCGCCGCCCTCGCCCCGGGGTACGGCCTGTTCTTCCGCCAGCTCGCCGACCAGGTCCGGGCCACCACCCACCCCGATGCCACCGACCCCCAACTGGCCGACGCCCTATGGGATCTGGCGTGGTCGGGTCGGCTGACCAACGACACCCTCGCCCCGATGCGGGCCCTGCTGGGCTCGGGCCGCACGGCCGGCTCGACGGCCCACCGCGCCCGGCGGGCCGTCCCGCGCGGCAGATACGGCTCGCTGACCGGGGCGGCGGGCCGCGGCCGCCCCACCGCCTCCCGCTCCGGCCCGCCGACGGTGGGCGGCCGCTGGTCGCTGCTGCCCGCCCCCGAGGCGGACGCCACCCACCGCGCCCACGCCCTGGCGCGGACGCTCCTGGACCGGCACGGCATCGTCACCCGCGGAGCGGTCGCCGCCGAGGGGGTCGAGGGCGGTTTCTCCGCGGCGTACCGCGTGCTGGCCGCGTTCGAGGAGTCCGGTCAGGCCCGTCGCGGCTATGTCGTGGAAGGGCTGGGCGCCGCCCAGTTCGCGATGGACGGCGCGGTGGACCGGCTGCGCGCGGTGAGCACCCAACGGGAGCGGGCGGGCGACGTCGAGGACGCGCTGCCGGGCCGCAGCCGTGGGCCGTCCGGCGGCGGCCCGCAGCGCGCCGTCGTCCTGGCCGCCGCCGATCCGGCCAACGCCTACGGTGCCGCCCTGCCCTGGCCCGATCCACCGGAGGGCTCCACCCACAAGCCCGGCCGCAAGGCGGGCTCCCTGGTCGTCCTGGTCGACGGTGAGCTGACGCTCTACATGGAGCGCGGCGGCAAGACCCTGCTCGCCTGGCCGCTCGGCACTGACCCGACCCAGGTCTCCACCGACGCCCGCCTCCGGCTCGCGGTCGAGGCGCTCGTCGACGCCGCCCGCGCCGGCGCGGTGGGCACTCTCACCACCGAACGCATCAACGGCACCGCGGCGCTCACCTCCCCCTTCGCCGCCACCCTGGAGTCGGCCGGCTTCCACCCGACTCCCCGGGGGCTGCGGCTGCGGGGCTGACGACCCCAGCCGGCCGCCCGGTCGCCGCCGGGACGCCCGGCCGCCGCCGGCTCCCGGCATGATGGTGGCATGCCCGAAGGCGACACGGTCTGGCGCTTGGCGCAGCGGCTCCACGAAGCGCTGGCCGGCCGCCCGCTGACCCGCTGCGACCTGCGCGTTCCCCGGCTGGCGACGGTGGACCTCACTGGCCGCGAGGTGCTGGCGGTGGTCTCCCGCGGCAAGCACCTCCTCACCCGCTTCGGGGGCGGCCTGACCCTGCACTCCCATCTGCGGATGGACGGCGCCTGGAAGATCTACCGTCCCGACGAGCGCTGGCGCGGCGGCCCGGCCCACCAGATCAGGGCGATCCTCGGCACCGCCGAGCACACCGCCGTCGGCTACCGCCTCCCCGTCCTCGATCTGCTGCCCACCGCCGAGGAGCCCCGCGTCGTCGGGCATCTGGGGCCCGACCTCCTCGGCCCCGACTGGGACCCCGCCGAGGCCCTGCGCCGGCTGCTCGCCGCCCCGGAACGGCCGCTCGGCGAGGCCCTGCTCGACCAGCGCAATCTGGCCGGGATCGGCAACGTCTACAAGTCCGAGCTGTGCTTCGTCCTGCGGGCCTCCCCCTGGCTCCCCCTCGGCGAGCTGCCCGCCCCGGAACGGGTGCCCGCGCTCGCCCGCAAGCTCTTGGAGGCCAACCGGCGGCGCCCGGCCCGCACCACCACTCCCAGCGCGCGCCCCGACCGCCGACTGTGGGTCTACGGCCGGGCCGGCCGCCCCTGCCTGCGCTGCGGTACGGCGGTCCGCGCCACCGGCCAGGAATCCGGCGCGGAGGAACGCGTCACCTACTGGTGCCCCGTCTGCCAGCCGGGCCCGCCGGTCAGCGACCGGCCCACCGCCGCCCCCTGATGCACATTCCCGCCCCGCACTAATTGACGACCCGTCAGATCTCTCCCTACCCTCGCGCCATGCCCCTCACCGCGTACGACCTCACGGGCCGCACCGCGATCGTCACCGGCGCGGCGAGCGGTATCGGCCGAGCCACCGCCACCCTCCTCGCCGAGGCCGGCGCCACCGTCCACTGCGCGGACCTCGACGAGCCGGGAGCCCGCGCCACCGCCGCTGCCATCACCGCGTCCGGCGGCGCCGCGCACCCGCACCACCTCGACGTCACCCACCGCGACCAGGTCGCCGCCGTGGTCGCCGCCGCCCGCGAGGCCACCGGCCGCCTCGACGCGATGGCGAACATCGCCGGGATCATGCACTCCTCCCCCGTACTGGAGACCGCGGACGAGGATCTGGACCGGGTCTTCCACACCAACTTCAAGGGCGTGCTGTACGGCTGCCAGGAGGCGGCTCGCGCCATGATCGCCACCGCCACCCGGGGCTCCATCGTCACCATGGCCTCCGGCGCGATCGACACCGGCGCACCCGGCCTGCTCTGCTACGGCGCCGCCAAGGCCGCCGTCGTACAGCTCACCAGGACGCTGGCCACGGAGGTCGGCCGACACGGCATCCGTGTGAACGCGGTCGCCCCGGGCTGGATACGCACGCCGATGACCGACCGCCACGGCGCCGAGGCCCAGCAGCAGGCGGAGCGCCCGATGATCCGGATGTCACCCCTGGGGCGGGTGGGCGAGCCCGAGGACGTCGCACACGCCGTGCTCCACCTGGTCAGCGACGCCTCGTCCTTCACGACCGGCCAGATCCTCCGCCCGAACGGCGGCGTCGCGATGCCCTGGTGAACGCCGCCCGGGCCCCGCGAGCCCCACGGGCCAGGGCGCTGCGGCATATGCCCTCGCTCCGCCCCGTCCACGGGACGCAGTGCACCGGCAGCAGGCTCAGCCCCCAGCCGCCCAGCGCCACGGCCCCCTCGACCGCCCCCGCCGACTGCGGCCACACCGCCAGCCGGACCACCGCCCACCACCACAGCCCCCCGACGAGGGCCGCGGATATCCAGCGCCCCGGCACGGCCCGGGGTCGCCGGGCGACGGGCTCACGGGTGGTGAGCCGGCCGCCCGGTCCGCGGGCCGCGAATCCACGCCTCGCCATGGGTGCCTCCTCCGGCCGACGCTAGACGGGGGCGCCGTCTACGGGGAGAGCGCACCGGCGCACTTCCGGCGCGCGGGCACCACCGCAAGCCCCGCTCAGTGGTGGGCCTCGGCCTGGAACATCCAGTGGTGCTTCTCCAGGTCGGCGGTGAGGCCGATGAGGATGTCCTGGCTGACCGGGTCCGGGTCGGCGGTGGCGATGATCCGCTCGCGCATCCGGCCGATGATCGCACCCAGCGCGGTCACCATGGCCCGCACCACCTCACCGTCCTTGATCCAGCCGTCCTGCACCTCGTTGATGCCGCTGGTCTTGGCGACGGTGGCGGCCCGCCCGTCGGGGGACACCCCGATCGCGGAGGCCCGCTCGGCCACCGTGTCGGCGTGCAGGCGCGCACTGGCGACCACATCGTCGAGCTGGAGGTGCACGGAGCGGAATCGCGGACCGATGACGTTCCAGTGCACCTGCTTGGCGACGAGGGAGAGGTCCACGAGGTCGACGAGGGCTCCCTGCAGCGCATGCCCGACCGTGGTGCGGTCTGCGTCGGACAGCGTGCTTTTGACGACGGACATCCGGATGCTCCTGTTCAGACGGGGTACGGCGAGGGATCGTGTGGGGCCGGGCACGATCGACAGGGCGTCAATCGGGCGATTTGTATTACTTCGCCATCGTATAGACGAATCGCCCGCTCCGTGCTGCCGGGACGGACCACCCGCCGGCGCCCACCGGCACCGCCCGCCCCCTGCCCCCGGACAGCACCGAGCCCCGGCGGACTGCTGCCCGCCGGGGCTCGGTACGTACGAACAGGGGTGTCAGGCCGCGACGACATCCACGACGTCGGCCGGGGACTTGATGGTCACACGATCCTCCGGCACACCGGCCAGGGACGTGACGGACACCGAATTGAGCTTCGGCCGCACCGGTGCCGGCACCGGGTCACTCGCGGCCGCGGACGCTGCCAGCTCGGCGAGCGCGAGCTCGTCGCTGACCTCCCGCATGAGCTCGGACATGCGCACGTCCAGTGCGTCACAGATCGCCGAGAGCAGCTCGGAGGACGCCTCCTTCTGCCCCCTCTCGACCTCGGACAGATAGCCGAGCGAAACCCGAGCGGAGGACGAGACCTCGCGCAGGGTTCGGCCCTGGCGCTGACGCTGACGGCGCAGCACGTCACCCAGCAGGCGACGAAGCAGAATCATCGCTGGCTCCCTCCTCGGACCTCGGATCCGGATCCTTCTCGCCCCACCGTACCGCCTCGGGCCGTACGCGTGCCGGGCGCAAGTACGTGTTCACTCAGGGCTGCAAACATCCATTCCCCCCGTGTTGTTCCGTATCCTGTGCCCGCGCATTTTCTGTCAGTTCGCTCAACAGCAGTGCGAGCACGGCGTCGATGGTGTCCCGGCGGATGCGTTCACGATCACCCGACAGCGCCAGCCGGCGCACGGCTCCGGCCCCTCCCGGGCCCCGGACCGCCACGAAGACGGTGCCCACCGGCTGCCCGTCCTGCGGGTCCGGCCCGGCGACGCCGGTCGTGGCGATGCCCCAGTCGGCGGCCAGCACCCGCCGCACCCCGTCCGCCATCTGGCACGCGACCTCGGCGTCCACCGCTCCGCGCGCCGCCAGCAGGGCCCCGTCGACGCCCAGCACATCCCGCTTGACCTCGGTGGCGTACGCCGTGACCGAGCCCCGCAGGGCCCGCGAGGCCCCGGGGACGGCGGTCAGCGCGCCCGCCACCAGGCCGCCGGTCAGCGACTCGGCCACCGCCAGGCTCTGCCCGCACCCCGCGAGCAGCTCCAGCGCCCCGGCCGCGGCAGAACCCGGCCCGGTCACCGGCCCGTGTCCCTTGCCGCCCGCTCGTCCCGCTGCGCCCGCTCGGCCCGCTCCCGGGCCAGCCCGGCCCGGCGCAGCATGACGGCCTGCCGGACGTAGTCGAGCCCGGTGGCGACGGTCAGCACGACGGCCACCGCCATCACCCACCAGCGGAAGGTCGCCAGTGGACCGGTCAGCACCAGGACGTACATCCCGACCGCGGTCCCCTGCGCCAATGTCTTGATCTTGCCGCCACGACTGGCCGGAATGACCCCATGCTTGATCACCCAGAACCGCATCAGCGTGATGCCCAGCTCACGGAAGAGGATCACGCCGGTCACCCACCAGGGCAGGTCGCCCAGCACCGAAAGGCAGATCAGCGCGGCCCCCATGATCGCCTTGTCCGCGATCGGGTCGGCGATCTTGCCGAAGTCGGTGACCAGGTTGTACGTGCGGGCCAGATGCCCGTCGAAGACATCGGTGATCATGGCGATGGCGAAGGCGGCCCAGGCGAAGGCGCGCCAGGCCCGGTCGGTTCCGTCGTCGTGCATCAGCAGCATGACGAAGGCCGGCACCAGCACCAGCCGCAGCATCGTCAGGACGTTGGCGATGTTCCACAGCCCGGCCTGCCGGACGGCCGGCGCCGTGCGCGGCCCACCAGCTGCGGAAGCCGGGACTCCGGTCATCTGCCCGCCTCCTCGGTACACCCCGTGCCGTCCACCGACAGCACCTCGGCCACGAGGTCCACGCCCTCGCTCCCCACGACCTTTGCTTCGACCATACGACCGGGCAGCAGCTCCTGGCCGGTCGACAGCAGGGTGCTGCCATCGGTCTCCGGCGCCTGGTGCGCGGCCCGCCCGACGACGCCGTCCTCGTCGTCGATCCGGTCGACCAGCACCCGCACCGTCTCGCCGATCCGCTCCTCGGCGCGCTGCGCGGTCAGCTCCTCGGCCAGCCGCGACACCCGCGCCAGCCGCTCGGCGACCTCGTCCGGATCGACCTTGTCCTCGTACGAGGCGGCCTCGGTGCCGTCCTCGTCGGAGTAGCCGAAGACGCCGATGGCGTCGAGCCGGGCCTCGGTGATGAAGCGCTCCAGCTCCGCCAGGTCGCTCTCGCTCTCCCCGGGGAAGCCGACGATGAAGTTGGAGCGGGCACCGGCCTGCGGCGCCTTCGTCCGGATCGTCTCCAGCAGCTCCAGGAAGCTGTCGGTGCCGCCGAAGCGCCGCATCGCCCGCAGCACACCGGGCGCGGAGTGCTGGAAGGACAGGTCGAAGTACGGCGCGACCTTGTCGGTCCCGGTCAGCACGTCGATCAGCCCGGGCCGCATCTCGGCCGGCTGCAGATAGCTGACCCGGATCCGCTCGATGCCGTCGACGGCCGCCAGCTCCGGCAGCAGCGTCTCCAGCAGCCGGATGTCGCCGAGGTCCTTGCCGTAGGACGTGTTGTTCTCGGAGACCAGCATGATCTCCTTGACGCCCTGCTCGGCCAGCCAGCGCGTCTCCCCGAGCACGTCGGAGGGCCGGCGGGAGATGAAGGAACCGCGGAAGGACGGGATGGCGCAGAACGTGCAGCGGCGGTCGCAGCCGGAGGCCAGCTTCACCGAGGCGACGGGATTGGCGTCCAGGCGGCGGCGCAGCGGCGCCCGCGGGCCGGACTTCGGCGCGACGCCCTCGGGCAGGTCCTCGGGGGCCGAGGCCAGCGCGTCCCCGTGACCGGGCAGCGCCACCCCGTCGGCCTGCTGGCGCTCGGCCGGGCTGATCGGCAGCAGCTTGCGGCGGTCGCGCGGCGCATGGGCCTCGACGTTTCCGCCGCTCAGGATCGTCTGCAGGCGGTCGGAGATGTCGGTGTAGTCGTCGAAGCCGAGCACGCCGTCGGCCTCGGGCAGCGCCTCGGCCAGCTCCTTGCCGTAGCGCTCGGCCATGCAGCCGACGGCCACCACGGCCTGGGTTCTGCCATGATCCTTCAGATCGTTGGCTTCCAGCAGGGCATCGACGGAGTCCTTCTTGGCGGCCTCGACGAAGCCACAGGTGTTGACGACGGCGACATCGGCATCGGCGGCTTCCTCGACGAGCTCCCAGCCGTCCGCCGCCAGGCGGCCGGCGAGTTCCTCCGAGTCCACCTCGTTACGGGCGCAGCCAAGGGTGACAAGGGCGACGGTACGGCGTTCGGGCATAGGGCTCAGCCTACTTCGTCCCGGACGTACCCTTGGCGCGCAGGTCTCCGCCGCCGACCCCGGGCACCCCGGGCCGGGCGGCGGAGGCCCTCGCGGCGGGCGCTCTCAGCCCGCCTGAGGGTCTCCCGGCGTGTAGCTGAGCCGCTCCACCGGGCCCTTCTCGCCGATCTCCTTGACTTCCTTGCCGTTGACGTACAGCTGTACGACCGGGGCGTTGCCGAGGACCAGGTCGATCCGCTTCTTGTCCGTGATCGTCTTGGACTCGCCCTGCTTGAGCAGGCTGTCCTCCAGCAGCTTTCCGCTGGCGTCCTTGGCCGAGACCCAGCTCTGGCCGTCGCGGGCGGTGACCTTGATCGTGACCTTGTCCTTCGGCAGGCCGGCGACCGCGCTGTCGGAGGGCTCGGGCTTGAGGGGCGGCTTGATCGTCGAGGGGTGGCGGGTGGGTGCCGGCGCCGGCTTGGCATTGGCGTCACCGGCCGTGATCGGACCGTTGTCGCTCCGCTCCCCGCCGCTGAAGAGCGTGAAGCCGACGAAGCCGACCACGGCGACGATCGCCGCGACCATGGCAGCGGTCCAGTTCGGCCGCCGCGGCTCGGAGCGGATCCGCTCGGCCTCGAAGATCGGGGCGGCGAGATCGGTCGGCGTGGGCCGGCCGCCGTGCTCGGCGTCGAACTGGTCGATCAGCGGATGGGGGTCGAGGGAGACGGCGCGAGCGAGCGCTCTGATGTGTCCCCGGGCGTAGACGTCGCCGCCGCAGCGCGAGAAGTCGTCCTGCTCGATCGCCTGAACGATGGGGATGCGCACCCGTGTCGTCGTACTGACCTCTTCGACGGTCAGTCCCGCCGCGATACGGGCCTGCTGGAGGGCATGACCGACGGAAGGCCGGTCTGATTCGGGGGAGTTGCCGATGGACACGGGGGCGCCTTTCGAGCGTGTAGCCACCTGCTGGAAGTTCAGTCTAGGGGTGGGGCGAAAGGGTCGGGCAAGCGGGAGGGCGGAGTTTGTACGCCATCGGAACGCCCGCGGCGGTGCCAAGGGGTTGATGACGAAGCATCGTTCCCTCGCCTCCCTCAACTTGACGTGTCGGCAGGAGAAACGGTTGCGTGCTTCTCTCGTACGAGTGACCCGGATGTGTGTGCTACTCAGTAGCCTCCCCCCGGATCACCGCCAGCACTCCGTCCAATTCGTCCGGCTTCACCAGAACGTCGCGCGCCTTGGAGCCCTCGCTCGGCCCGACGATGTTCCGGGACTCCATCAGGTCCATCAGCCGCCCGGCCTTGGCGAACCCCACCCGCAGCTTGCGCTGGAGCATCGACGTCGACCCGAACTGGGTGGAAACCACCAGTTCAGCGGCTTGACACAGCAGATCGAGGTCATCGCCGATGTCCTCGTCGATCTCCTTCTTCTGCTTGCTGCCCACGGTGACGTCGTCGCGGAAGACCGGCGCCATCTGGTCCTTGCAGTGCTGGACGACGGCCGCCACCTCGGCCTCGGTCACAAACGCGCCCTGCATACGGACCGGCTTGTTCGCACCCATCGGCAGGAACAGCCCGTCGCCCTTGCCGATCAGCTTCTCGGCACCCGGCTGGTCGAGGATGACCCGGCTGTCGGCCAGCGAGGAGGTGGCGAACGCGAGCCGGGAGGGCACATTGGCCTTGATCAGGCCGGTGACCACGTCGACGGACGGCCGCTGGGTGGCGAGCACCAGATGGATACCGGCCGCCCGGGCGAGCTGGGTGATGCGGACGATCGAGTCCTCCACGTCGCGCGGCGCGACCATCATCAGGTCGGCCAGCTCGTCGACGATCACCAGCAGATACGGGTACGGCGCCAGCTCCCGCTCACTGCCCTCGGGTGAGGTGACCTTTCCGCTGCGCACCGCCTCGTTGAAGTCGTCGATGTGCCGGAAGCCGTAGGCCGCGAGGTCGTCGTAGCGCAGATCCATCTCGCGGACCACCCACTGCAGCGCCTCGGCGGCCCGCTTGGGGTTGGTGATGATCGGCGTGATCAGATGCGGGATGCCCTCGTACGCGGTCAGCTCGACCCGCTTGGGGTCGACCAGCACCATCCGTACGTCCTCCGGCGTGGCGCGCACCATGACCGAGGTGATCAGGCAGTTGATGCAGGACGACTTGCCGGAGCCGGTGGCGCCCGCGACGAGCACATGCGGCATCTTGGTCATGTTGGCCATGACATAGCCGCCCTCGACGTCCTTGCCGAGCGCCACCAGCATCGGATGGTCGTCGCCCGCGGCGTCCGCCAGCCGCAGCACATCGCCGAGGTTGACCATCTCGCGGTCGGTGTTGGGGATCTCGATGCCGACCGCGGACTTGCCCGGGATCGGGCTGATGATGCGGACGTCGGGGCTGGCGACGGCGTAGGCGATGTTCTTGGCCAGCGCGGTGATCTTCTCGACCTTGACGGCGGGGCCGAGCTCGACCTCGTAGCGGGTGACCGTCGGGCCGCGGGTGAAGCCGGTGACCGCGGCGTCGACCTTGAACTCCTGGAAGACCGTGGTCAGCGCCGTCACTATGGCGTCGTTCGCGGCGCTGCGGGTCTTGCCGGGGCCGCCCCGCGAGAGCAGCTCCAGCGAGGGCAGCGAGTAGGTGATGTCCCCGGACAGCTGCAGCTGCTCGGCGCGCGCCGGCAGATCGCCGGACGGCTCGGGCGGGGCCTTGGTGAAGTCCGGCACGGACGAGGTCCGCTCGGCGGCGGCCGGCGCCGGCTCCGCCTCGCGGGCCGGCGGCACCGTGCCGCCCTCCACCGCGGTGTCCTCGCGGCCGTACTCCCCGCGCTCCCCGGAGATGCCGCTGCTGAGCCCGGCGACGAGCGGTGAGGGGTGGACCCCGTGCAGCACCGCGCCGTCCAGCGCCGCGGCGGCCGCGGCGGCGACGTCCACCGCGTCCATCGGCCGGTCCGGGTCGGCCTGCGCGGACGCCCGCCGCGGGCGGCGCCGCTTGGCCAGCGCCGCCTCCTCTATGGCGTCCGGGTCGGGCGCGGCGGGCGCCGCGGCGGCGCTGCGCCGCGGCTTGCGCACGGGCCGCTCGCGCCACTCCTGCGCGTACTCCTCGACCTCGTCGAAGCCGGTCTCGGGCTCGGCGGGGTGCACCACGCCCAGCCGCACGCCCAGCGCCCGCAGCCGCTGCGGAATGGCGTTCACCGGCGTCGCGGTGACCACCAGCAGCCCGAAGAGGGTCAGCAGCGCCAGCAGCGCGACGGCCAGGGTCTGCCCGACGGTGAAGATCAGCGGCTTGGACGCCACCCACCCGACATAGCCGCCGGCGTCCTGTATGGCGGGCAGCCCGTCGTTGCGGCCCGGCGATCCGCACGCCATCGCCACCTGCCCGAGGACGCCGACGACCAGCGCGGACAGCCCGATGACGATGCGGCCGTTGGCCTCCGGCTTCTCCGGGTGCCGGATGAGGCGTACCGCGATACCGCCCAGCAGTATCGGGACGACCAGGTCGAGCCGGCCGAACGCGCCGGTCACCAGCAGTTCGACGAGGTCCCCGACCGGACCGGAGAGGTTGGACCAGGTGCCGGCCGCGATCACCAGCGCGAGGCCCAGCAGCCCCAGCGCCAGGCCGTCCTTGCGGTGCGCCGGGTCGAGGTTCTTCGCGCCGCGGCCCATACCGCGGAACACCGCCCCGATGGCGTGCGCGAGGCCCAGCCAGCAGGCGCGGGCGAGGCGGTAGACACCGCCGGTCGGTGACGGGGCCGGTTTCGGCGCGGCCTTCTTGGCCGGTGCCTTCTTCGCCGGGCCCTTCTTCGCCGCCGCCTTCTTGGCGGCCGGCTTCGCGGGCGCCTTCTTCGCGGCGGTCTTCTTGGCCGCGCCCCCGGACCGTCCGGCGCGCTGCTTCGAGGGGCCCGCCGCGCTCTGGGTTCCCTTGCCGGACGTACGTGAGGCCATGGCGACGAGATTACAGGCGATCGCGGGCATGACACGAGCGCGCGGCGCTTCACCCATCCGTGTCGCGCGCCCGCCTCATGAAAGGCAGTCAGCTATCCGGCGGTACCCGCCCCCGGCTCCAGGGCGTCCAGTGCCCTGCGCAGCCCCGTGAGCTTGCGCTCCAGATGCGCGGCGGTGGCCACCGCCGCGGCGTCCGCGGTCTCGTCCAGCTGTTTGGAGAGCGCCTCGGCCTGCTCCTCGACCGCGGCCAGCCGCGCGGAGAGCTCGGCGAGCAGCCCCGCGGACTCCCGCGCCTCGTCGGCGCTCGGCCGGCCGCCCTCCAGCTGGAGCCTCAGCAGGGACGCCTGCTCCCGCAGTTGGCAGTTCTTCATGTACAGCTCGACGAAGACCGAGACCTTCGCGCGCAGCACCCACGGATCGAACGGCTTGGAGATGTAGTCCACCGCGCCGGCCGCATAGCCGCGGAAGGTGTGGTGCGGGCCGTGGTTGATGGCCGTGAGGAAGATGATGGGGATGTCACGGGTGCGCTCGCGCCGCTTGATGTGCGCGGCGGTCTCGAAACCGTCCATACCCGGCATCTGCACATCGAGCAGAATGACCGCGAAATCGTCCGTGAGCAGTGCTTTGAGCGCTTCCTCCCCGGACGATGCCCGCACCAGTGTCTGATCGAGCGCGGAGAGGATCGCCTCCAGCGCCAGCAGATTCTCCGGCCGGTCATCGACCAGGAGGATCTTGGCCTTCTGCACCATGGCCCGTCCTCCTCGCCCCGGCATGGAACCGGACGCCGCCCCAGGGGACGACTCCGTCACGCCGCCCGTCCTTGTGCCGGTCATGGTAGCTGCACCCCGCCTGTCGCCACACCCTGTCACCGCGATGTCACTGTGCACGTAGCAGAAACGCAGACAGAGACCAGAAGGTTCCCCGGATCCTGCACTTCCACACGTGCCCGGCGACACTCAGTCAGCACGCGATGATCCTCTTTCGGCCCCCATACTGGACGCCCCGTCACTCCGCGCGCATCCATTGCTCCATGACCGACAGCAGATGATCGGTATCCACCGGCTTGGTCACGTAGTCGGACGCCCCGGAGTCGATGCTCTTCTCCCGGTCCCCCTTCATCGCCTTCGCGGTCAGCGCGATGATGGGCAGACCGGCGAACTGCGGCATCCGGCGGATCGCGGCCGTGGTCGCGTACCCGTCCATCTCCGGCATCATGATGTCCATCAGCACCAGGACGATGTCGTCGTGCTGTTCGAGCACCTCGATGCCCTCCCGGCCGTTCTCCGCGTACAGCACCGACAGCCCGTGCTGCTCCAGGACGCTGGTGAGCGCGAAGACGTTGCGGATGTCGTCGTCGACGATCAGCACCTTCTCGCCGTGGAAGCCGCCGTCGAAGCCCGGATCCACCAGATCCTGGCCGTTGCCGATCCAGGGCTCCTCGGCGGGCTGCTGGGCGCTCGGCTGCGCCGGGGGCGGGGTGGGCGGCGTGGGCGGCTGCGCCACGGACGTCTGCCGGCTGGGCAGCTCGAACCGGCGCTGAGCGCCCGAAACCGCCCGGCGGCGACGCCGGTTGAGGCTGCCGCCGGCGCCCGCCTCGCGGTGCTGCGCCTCCTCGGCCTCCTGCAGCCCGACCTCGGTCTCGCGGGCCTCCGCGTCCATCGCCAGCCCGCCGGCGACCAGCTGCGGGTAGCCCTGCGGCGGCAGCCCGCCGGGGTTGTGCGGCAGGTAGAGCGTGAAGGTGGAACCGCGGCTGGGCTCGCTGGCCGCGTGGATCTCACCGCCCAGCAGGCGGGCGATCTCCCGGCTGATCGACAGGCCCAGGCCGGTGCCTCCGTACTTGCGGCTGGTCGTGCCGTCCGCCTGCTTGAACGCCTCGAAGATGACGCGCATCTTGCTGGACGCGATACCGATGCCGGTGTCGGTCACCGAGAAGGCGATCATGTCGGCGTCCGGGTCGCGCAGCGAGCCGTGCTCCAGCAGCTGCTCGCGGATGGCCACCGGGACGTCCGCGCCGGCCGGCCGGATGACCAGTTCGACGGCGCCGCTGTCGGTGAACTTCACCGCGTTGGACAGCAGGTTGCGCAGCACCTGCAGCAGCCGCTGCTCGTCGGTGTGCAGCGTGGCCGGCAGCTCCGGCGAGACCCGTACGGAGAAGTCGAGTCCCTTCTCCGCGGTCAGCGGCCGGAACGTGGCCTCCACATAGTCGACGAGCTGGACCAGCGCGATCCGCGTCGGGCTGACGTCCATCTTGCCGGCCTCGACCTTCGACAGGTCCAGGATGTCGTTGATCAACTGGAGCAGGTCGCTGCCCGCACCGTGGATCGTCTCGGCGAACTCGACCTGCTTCGGGGAGAGGTTCCCCTCGGCGTTGTCGGCCAGCAACTTGGCGAGAATCAGCAGGGAGTTCAGCGGCGTCCGCAGCTCGTGCGACATGTTCGCCAGGAACTCCGACTTGTAGCGCATCGAGACCGCGAGCTGCTCGGCGCGCTCCTCCAGGACCTGGCGCGCCTCCTCGATCTCGGTGTTCTTCACCTCGATGTCGCGGTTCTGCGCCCGCAACTGCTCGGCCTTCTCCTCCAGTTCGGAGTTGGACAGCTCCAGTGCCCGCTGCCGGCTCTCCAGCTCCGCGGAGCGCTCGCGCAGCTGCTCGGTCAGCTCCTGCGACTGCTTGAGCAGCACCTCGGTCTTGGTGTTGACCGAGATGGTGTTGACGCTGGTCGCGATCATCTCGGCGATCTGGCTGAGGAAGTCCTTCTGGATCTGGGTGAACGGGTGGAAGGACGCCAGCTCGATCACGCCGAGCACCTTGTCCTCGAAGAGCACCGGCAGCACGATCACGTTCGCCGGCGGCGCCTCGCCCAGCCCGGAGGCGATCTTGAGGTAGCCGGAGGGCACGTTCTCCACCAGGATCGTGCGGCCCTCCTCCGCCGCCGTGCCGATCAGCGTCTCGCCGGGCCTGAAGGTGGTCGGCATCCCGCCCATCGCGTAGCCGTACGAGCCCATCAGCCGCAGCTCGTACGCGCCCGGCTCGCCGCCGTCCGCGCCGATCTCCTGGCTGTCGGGCTGCGCCGCGAGGAAGAACGCGCCGTGCTGCGCGGAGACCGCGGGCGACAGCTCGCTCATGATCAGCGTGGCGACGTCCTTGAGGTCGCGCCGGCCCTGCATCAGACCGGAGATCCGGGCCAAGTTGCCCTTGAGCCAGTCCTGTTCCTCGTTGGCGAGGGTGGTCTCGCGGAGCGTGGAGATCATGGTGTTGACGTTGTCCTGGAGCTCCAGGATCTCGCCGGCCGCGTCCACGTCGATCCGGACGTTGTGGTCGCCGAGGGTGACCGCCGCGGCGACCGCGGCGATGGCGCGCACCTGGCGGGTGAGGTTGCCGGCCATCTCGTTCACCGACTCGGTCAGGTCGCGCCAGGTGCCGGCGACGCCCCGTACCTGCGCCTGGCCGCCCAGCTGGCCCTCCGTACCCACCTCGCGGGCCACCCGGGTGACCTGCTCGGCGAAGGACGACAGCTGGTCGACCATGGTGTTGATGGTGGTCTTCAGCGCGAGGATCTCCCCGCGCGCATCGATGTCGATCTTCTTGGTCAGATCGCCCTTGGCGATGGCGGTGGTGACCATGGCGATGTTGCGGACCTGGCCGGTCAGGTTGTTGGCCATGGAGTTCACGGACTCGGTGAGGTCCTTCCACGTGCCGGCGACGCCGGGGACGCGGGCCTGACCGCCCAGGATGCCGTCGGTGCCCACCTCGCGGGCCACTCGCGTGACCTCGTCGGCGAACGACGACAGCGTCGTGACCATCGTGTTGACCGTGTCGGCGAGCTGCGCGACCTCGCCGCGCGCCTCGACCGTGACCTTCTTGGTCAGGTCTCCGTTGGCGACCGCCGCCGAGACCTGCGAGATGTTGCGCACCTGGATGGTCAGGTTGTTGGCCATCAGGTTGACGTTGTCGGTGAGGTCCAGCCAGATACCGGTCGCGCCCGGCACCCGCGCCTGGCCGCCCAACTGGCCCTCGGTGCCCACCTCACGGGCCACCCGGGTCACCTGCTCGGCGAACGACGACAGCTGGTCGACCATCGTGTTGACGGTCGTGACCAGTTCGAGGATCTCGCCCTTGGCGTCGACGGTGATCTTCTTGGACAGATCGCCGCGGGCCACCGCCGTCGTCACCTCGGCGATGTTGCGCACCTGCGACGTCAGGTTGTTCGCCATGAAGTTGACGGACTGGGTGAGGTCCTTCCACGTACCGCTGACGCCCTGCACCTCGGCCTGGCCGCCCAGGATGCCCTCGGTGCCCACCTCGCGGGCGACCCTGGTGACCTGCTCCGCGAACGAGGAGAGCTGGTCGACCATCGTGTTCAGGGTGTTCTTCAGCTCCAGGATCTCGCCCCGGGCGTCGGCGTCGATCTTCTGCGACAGGTCGCCGCGCGCGACCGCCGTGGCGACCTGCGCGATGTTGCGGACCTGGGCCGTCAGGTTGCCGGCCATGCCGTTGACGGAGTCGGTCAGATCGCGCCAGACGCCCGCGACGCCGGGCACCTGCGCCTGGCCGCCCAGCCGGCCGTCCGTACCGACCTCCCGGGAGACCCGGGTGACCTGCTCGGCGAACGCGGAGAGCTGGTCGACCATCGTGTTGATGGTGTTCTTCAGCTCCAGGATCTCGCCGCGCGCGTCCACGTCGATCTTCTGCGACAGGTCACCGCGCGCGACCGCCGTCGTCACCTGCGCGATCTGCCGCACCTGCGAGGTGAGATTGCCCGCCATGAAGTTGACGGAGTCGGTCAGTTCCTTCCAGGTGCCGCTGACGCCGTCCACCCGGGCCTGACCGCCCAGCCGGCCCTCGGTGCCCACGTCCCTGGCCATCCGCGTGACCTGGTCGGCGAAGGAGGACAGCTGGTCCACCATCGTGTTCACGGTGTTCTTCAGCTGGAGCATCTCGCCGGAGACGTCGACGGTGACCTTCTGCGACAGGTCGCCGTTGGCGACCGCGGTCGTCACCTGGGCGATGTTGCGCACCTGCCCGGTCAGGTTGCGGAAGGCGGTGTTGACGGAGTCCGTCAGGTCCTTCCACGTGCCCGCGGCCCCGGGGACCGCCGCCTGGCCGCCCAGCTCGCCCTCGACGCCGATCTCCCGTGCCACGCGGGTGACTTCGGCACCGAACGCCGAGAGCTGGTCCACCATCGTGTTGACGGTGTTCTTCAACTCCAGCATCTCACCGGCGACATCGACGGTGACCTTCTGCGAGAGATCGCCGTTGGCGACCGCGGTCGTCACCTGCGCGATGTCCCGCACCTGCCCGGTCAGGTTGCGGAAGGCGTTGTTCACCGAGTCGGTGAGGTCCTTCCACGTGCCGGCCGCGCCCGGTACCTGCGCCTGGCCGCCGAGCTGGCCCTCGGCCCCGACCTCGTTCGCCACCCGCGTCACTTCGTCCGCGAAGGTGCGCAGCGTCTCGGTCATGGTGTTGATGGTGTCGGCGAGCTGCGCGACCTCGCCGCGCGCGCTGACGGTGACCTTCTGCGACAGGTCGCCGTTCGCGACGGCGGTGGTGACCTGGGCGATCCCGCGCACCTGCGCGGTGAGGTTCCCGGCCATCAGATTGACCGAATCCGTCAGGTCCTTCCACACGCCGGCGACGCCGGGGACCTGAGCCTGCCCGCCGAGCTCACCCTCCGTACCGACCTCGCGGGCGACCCGGGTCACCTCGGAGGCGAAGGAGGACAGCTGGTCCACCATCGTGTTGACGGTGTTCTTGAGTTCGAGCATCTCGCCGGCGACATGGACGGTCACCTTGCGCGACAGATCACCCTTGGCGACCGCGGTGGTCACCAGAGCGATATCACGCACCTGAGCCGTCAACCGGGAGGCCATCGTGTTGACGGACTCCGTCAGGTCCTTCCACGAGCCGGACATTCCGCGCACCCGGGCCTGCCCGCCGAGCTTGCCCTCCGTACCGACCTCACTGGCCACTCGCGTGACCTCGTCGGTGAACGCGGAGAGCTGGTCGACCAGCCCGTTGACCGTACGGCCGACCTTGAGGAACTCACCGCGCAGCGGATGCTCCGAGGAGCTGTCCGAGCTGCGCGAGCGCAGGTCCATCCGCTGCTCCAGGTCTCCCTCGGAGACCGCCGAGAGCACCCGCCCCACCTCGGAGACGGGCCGCACCAGGTCGTCGACCAGGGCGTTCGAGGCGTCGATGGCCGCGGCCCAGGAGCCTTCGGCGGCCCCGACCTCCAGCCGTTCGGTGAGTTTTCCCTCACGTCCGACGACCCGGCGCACCCGCGCCAGCTCACCGGTCAGATGCAGATTGCGGTCCGCGACCTCGTTGAAGACCGCCGCGATCTCCGACATGACGCCGTCGCCGGACACCGTGAGCCGTTTGCGGAAGTTCCCGTCCCGCATCGCGACCAGAGCGACCAGCAGCCGATTCAGCGCAGCCGTATCCACCTCGGTCGTCCCGTTGCTCCGGGATCGTCCGCCTTTCGCGCGCGTGCTTGCGCCCCGCGCCGCTGCGCCAGACTCCACCGTGTCCCTCCCGAAGGGTCGACCGTTCCACCCGGGCTTTCTCTTGATACTTGCCCAGTGTTTCACCATGGCCCAACCAGGCCATAACAGTTCGGCAGCATCGCACACGTCCCAGGGAACGATTGGGGCGGAAACACACGTGACCGGCATCCTCGGGTGCGGCGAAGGTAAGTAACCTGGCATACGGCTGTCCACCCCCCGGTCTCGCTCCCGGGCGGTGGTACGAGCACGACAGGTATTCGGAGGGGCGCCGCGACCATGGGGGAGCAGATCACCGACACACGCATGAGGAGACCAGTGATCACCGCGCGGGCCACCGCAACCTTCGACCCGGTGGGGCGCTCGGTCGCCACTGCCCGTGCGTTCGTCCGTGACACCCTCCAGGGCTGGGGCTGCGCCGACATCGTCGACGACGCCGTCGTCCTCACCAGCGAGCTGGTCACCAACGCCGTGGTCCACGCCGGCACGGCCGCCGACGTGCTGTGTCTGCGCAATGACGGAGGGGTACGGATCTCGGTCGCCGACCGATACCCCGAACGTGAGATCCCGCTCCAGAACGCCGGACAGGTCGTCGTCCACCCCGACCGCGAGGGCGGCCGCGGTCTGCTGCTGTGCGGCGCACTCGCCTCCCGGTGGGGCGTCGAGTACACCGCCGCGCAAAAGCACGTCTGGTTCCAGCTCGACCTCCCCGAGCGCCCCGCCGGCACCCGCTCCGCCGGCCCCGCCCTCCCGGTGGACGCCCTCCCGGTCACCGACACCCGCGTGCGGGTCGCGGTGGTCCAGATCGACCGCGGCGGCTGCATCAGCTTCTGGAACGAGGACGCCCAGGACCTCTTCGCCTACGACCGCGAGCAGGTCATCGGCAAACCGCTCACCGACTTCGCCGCCTGGCCGCACACCCCCGGCACCGGCACCGGCATCGCCGAGGCACTCCAGCTCTCCCGCTGGGAGGGCTCCTACGGCATGCGCGGCGCCGACGGCCGCGTCATCCCCGTATACGCCTCCCACCTGCGCGTACGCGATGCCGACGGCGAGGCGTCCACGGTCTGCCTCCTGGTGCGCGACCACGAGCGCGCGATCCTCCAGAGCCCCCAGCGCACGCCCGCACCGGACGCCGCCGCCCAGGCCGTGCAGTCCGAGGGACGCCCCTCCGACCCCTTCGAGGTCTTCATCGGCTCCCCGGCCCCCGACGACCTCGACGGCCTGCTCCAGCGCACGGTCGAACGCGCCCGCGACATGCTCGACGGCGACGCCGCCTACCTCCTGCTGGCCACCGACGACGAGACCGAGCTGGAGGTACGCGCCTCCACGGGCCTGCCCTCCGCCCGCCAGCGGTTCGCCCGCGTCCCCGTCGAGGCCGGATCCGGTCGCTACGGCTCCGCCCGGATGCCCGCCGTCCACGAAGACCTCACCGCCGTCCCGGGCGCCGTACCACTGCTCAGCGGCACGGGCATGCGCTCGGTCGTCACCGTCCCGCTGAAGGTCGAGGGCCGCCTCACCGGCTCCCTCGGCGTCGCCGCGGAAGGCCCCGGCCGCTATACGAACGAGGAGGCCCTCCGCCTCCAGTTCGCCGCCGACCGCATCGCCCTCGCCGTCGAACGCGCCCGCCTGACCGAGCTGGAGAAGCTGCGCCGCGGCTCCCTGTCCTTCCTCGTCGAGGCATCCGACCTCCTGGCCGGCACCCTCGACCGCGACCAGACCCTGGCCCTGATGGCCCAGATGACCGTCCCCACGCTCGCCACGTGGTGCGCCGTCTACACCGTCGCCGACCAGACATCCGAGCCCGAACTCTCCTACGTCCTGCACGAGGACGAGGACCGCATCGACGGCCTCAAGACCCTCCTGATGAAGGTCGACCCGCCCGAGCCGGTCCCGACCCCGGGCGCCCGCGTATGGACCGCCCCCGGCGACGCCGCGCACGACGCCGCCCTGCGCACCTCCATGCGCAGCCTGGGCCTGGGCAACTCCGCCCGCCCCTCCAGCGGCCCCGGCGCCACCCTCGCCACCGCCTCCGCCGTCGGCGGCGAGACCGTCGTGCTCCCGCTCGTCGCCCGCAACCGCGTCATCGGCATGCTCACCCTCGGCAAGCCCACCGAGGAGCACTTCCGCCAGGAGATCCTCGAACTCGCCGAGGACCTCTCCCGCCGGGCCGCCCTCGCCCTCGACAACGCCCGCCTCTACTCCGAGCGCACGGCCATCAGCCAGTCCCTCCAGCGCAGCCTGCTCCCCCCGGAGCCGCTGCCCGACATCGCCGGCGTCGAGATCGAGGTCATCTACCGCGCGGCCGGCGAGGGCAACGAGGTCGGCGGCGACTTCTACGACCTCTTCCCCATCCGCGACGGCGCCTACGGGTTCGCCATCGGAGACGTCTGCGGCACGGGCCCGGAAGCCGCGGCCGTCACCGGCCTCGCCCGCCACGCCCTGCGCCTGCTCGCCCGAGAGGGCTTCGGCGGCCCCGCCGTCCTGGAACGGCTCAACGCCGCCATCCTCGACGAGGGCGCCCGCAGCCGCTTCCTGACGCTGCTCTACGGCGAGCTGTGGCCGCAGGACGACGGCAGCGCCGTCCTCAAGGTCGTCTGCGCCGGCCACCCCCTGCCGCTCCGCCTGCGCCAGGACGGCACGGTCGAGCCGGCGGCCGAACCCCAGCCGCTCCTCGGCGTCATGGACGACCTCGAACTCTACGAGCAGACCGTCACCCTCGACCCCGGCGACGTCCTGCTGTGCGTCACCGACGGCGTCACCGAACGCCGCGAGGGCACCCGCATGCTCGGCGACGACGGCCTCACCGACGTCCTGACGACCTGTACGGGCCTGACCGCCGGTGCCGTCGCCGCCCGCGTGCTGCGCGCCGTGGAACGCTTCGCCGCCGAACCGGCCTCCGACGACATGGCCATCCTCGCCATGCGCGTCCCCGAGTTCCAGACGAGCTGACCACCCCGGAGCAGCGGCCGCCGCGGCCCGTGTGGGCTGCGTCACAGCCCACCGGCCGCTGCCCCGGCATCACCGGCAACCTTGCGCGCGGTGCACTGCACCCTTGCCCGACCTGCAGTGGAGTCGGCCCCAACGGCCGCGCACGATACGGCACATGACATCTCACACCGCGGGTTCGCCCGGCGATCAGCTCGCCGTCGTCAGCCAGTCCGGCTCCACCGTCACCTTCTTCGACGCCGCCACCCACGAACGCCTCGACGTCCTACGGGTGCCGCCGCAGCCGCACGAACTGTGCTTCGACCCCGACCACCGGCTGCTCTACTGCGCCAGCACCTACCGGTCCGGTTACTACCATGCCAACGCGGGCCGGTCCCACGAGGTCACCGTCATCGATGTCGACACCCGCACCATCGTCGCGACCCTCGACCTCTCCCCCGACCACGCCCCGCACGGCCTGGCCCTGGACCGCGCCCGCGCCCGGCTGTACGTGAGCGTCGAGGCCACCGACTCCGAGCCGGGCGGCGTCGTCGTCATCGACACCCGCACCCACGCGCGCCTCGGCCGGATCTCCACCATGGCGCCCGGCCCGCACTGGTTCGCCGTCACCCCCGACGGACGGCAGGGCTACGCCACCAACAAGGAAGCCCCGTTCGTCTCCGTCGTCGACCTCGACCGCGGGGTCTGCACGCACCGCATCCCCGTCCCCGGCAGCGAGGGCCTCGCCGTCGCCCCCGATGGCCGCCATGTCTACGTCGCCGCCCCCAAGGCCGAGTTCCCCACGCCGTCGCCGGCGCCCACGGCCCTCCACATCATCGACACCACCACCCACGAGACCGTCCGCACGCTCCCCACCAAGGGCCAGACCCTGCCCGTCCACGCCACCGCCGACGGCACCCTCCTCGCCGGCGAGCTGCGCCAGGACAGCACCTCCGGCGGCCCGCTCGGCACCCAACTCCCGGGAGCCCTGACCGTCTTCGCCCCCGACACCCTCACCCCTCGCGGAGAAGTACAGGTCGGGCGATTCCCCCTGACCATCACCTCCTCCCCCGACGGCCGCCTCGCGTACGTCTCCGGCCTCCTGGACAGCACGGTGACCGTCGTCGACCTCCAGAACCTGAGCCCCGTCACCACTCTGACGGTCGATCGCACCGACGTTTCCGGTGCCCACGGCCTGGCCTATATCCCCGCGAAGAGCTGACCCGCCACCGCACACCGGATCCGCATACGACAAAGGCCCCCGCCGAATGGCGGGGGCCTTTGCCCTCTGGAGCCCCAATACGGAATCGAACCGTAGACCTTCTCCTTACCATGGAGACGCTCTGCCGACTGAGCTATTGGGGCGCAGCAACGGAAAGAATATTACCCCAACTCCGCGGCGAGTTCGAACCGGACACCGCCGTGCCTAAAAGGCCGGCTGCAGCAATCCGCCCAGTGCATTGCAGGCACCGACCATCTTGTGCAGCTCCCGCCGCGACATCCCCATGTGCACGGGCAGCGCCAAGGTCTCGTCCACCGCACGCTCGGTCTCCGGCAGAAACACATC
Organism: Streptomyces sp. NPDC026575; assembly: GCF_055567415.1. Taxonomy (NCBI): domain Bacteria; kingdom Bacillati; phylum Actinomycetota; class Actinomycetes; order Kitasatosporales; family Streptomycetaceae; genus Streptomyces; species Streptomyces sp. NPDC026575. Next base: position 745 of record NZ_JBVHQM010000028.1, on the reverse strand, counting down.
CCGCCGCAGCCCCGGCATCCGGTAGACCGGCGCCAGCACGGGCACCTTGCACGCAACTCCCTTGGCACGCAACGCCCGTCCGAACGCGTCCCGGTCCGGCCGCCCGTTCCCCGGCACCCGCACCACATACTGCTCGTAGGTGTGCCCCGCCGCGGGCTTCGGCGTCCAGACCCCGTTGAGCCGACTGTCCAGATACTCCGCATGCGCCCGACGCAGCTCGGCTCCCGCCGGGTCCGCCCCGGGCTCGTCCTCCACCAGCACCAACAGCCCGTGCCGCTGCCCCACTTCACGGATCCAGCCGACGTCGGCCCGCCGCCCGAACCGGTGCATCACGACGATGGCAGCGGTCCGGCTGGTCACCGCGTCCGCGACCGCGGCCGGGTCCAGGCAGTAGCTCTCGGCGTCCACATCGGCGAACACCGGCACCGCGCCCAGCTCCACCACGGACCGGGCCACTTCGGCGTTGCCGTACGCCGACAACACGACCTCGTCACCAGCGCGTACGCCGGCCGCCCTGAGTGTTCCCACTGTGCCCATGACGCGGATCATCGTCAGATGAGGTGAACGTCGCGTTACACCCACCACCCGAAAATCAGAACAAAAAAGCTCTGGTCCCTGAACCACGAGGATTCAGGGACCAGAGCTGAAGAATTGTTCGGCGGCGTCCTACTCTCCCACAGGGTCCCCCCTGCAGTACCATCGGCGCTGAAAGGCTTAGCTTCCGGGTTCGGAATGTAACCGGGCG